>JAYVGJ010000489.1:0-13170 GCA_043772375.1 Raineyaceae bacterium
CGACCTACGGCTATTAATATTAAACCCTTTCAGGGTTTTAATACAATAAATAAAATATTAATCATTTTTTAAAATCAGAAATTAACATTACTGGGGGCACGCCCCTACAAAAATCCCTACAAAAATTTTACTACCGTTATTGCCATTGCTACGCTAAAACACCAACAACGGAGGTTAAATTATCCTTATTATGTATATTTTTCCTATAAAAATACAACATATTTATCCTTTTTGCGGTTTTTCCTCTTGTTTGCCCTGAATAACTATGACTATTTCCCCTTTCACGCCTTTTTGGGTGAAATAAGCCAATACTTCTTCAATAGTACCATTTTTAGTTTCTTGATAAATCTTACTTAATTCTCTAGAAACAGAACAACGTCTATCAGCACCAAAATAAGGTAGCATCATTTCTAATGTTTTCAGCAAACGGTGCGGAGATTCATAGCAAACTACCGTTTTTTCTTCCTCTGAAAGTTGCTTTAAACGGGTTTGTTTGCCTTTTTTGTGTGGTAAAAATCCATCAAAAATAAAACTATCACTAGGCAAGCCAGACTGCACAAGCGCAGGTACGAAGGCAGTCGCACCAGGCAAACAATTTACCTCAATATCAGCCTCCACGCAGGCACGCACCAACAAAAAACCAGGGTCAGAAATGGAAGGAGTGCCCGCATCAGATACTAAGGCAATATTTTCACCGTTTTTCAGCCGTTCCAAAATCTTTGCGACTGTATGATGTTCGTTGAAAATATGATAACTTTGCAAAGGTTTGCGGATTTCGTAGTGTTTTAGCAGAATACCCGTAGTACGAGTGTCTTCCGCCAAAATACAATCAACTTCTTTCAAAAGGCGCAAAGCACGCAAAGTGATGTCTTCCAAATTTCCTATGGGCGTGGGAATGATATAAAGCAAATGAGTAAGTTTTTTAGTTGTGAGTTATGAGTTGTGAGTTGTGAGTGAATACAAGTAACAACTAAACCGCTATTTGTATTCACAAATAACAATCATTATAATCTAAGACAAAATTAAGTCTTTTTTTGTATTGATTAGGAAAATCTCCAAAGTTTCCTATATTTGTTAAAACTATTTTCTAATCAATAAAACTATGTTCTCATTTATGCAAAAGATACCTTTTCTTATCCTATTTTTCTTGCTTTTTAACACTGTTCTTTATAGCCAAAAACAAACAGAAGACAGCCTAAAAACTATCATCAAGAGCAAACCAAAAACGGACACAACGTATTTGCTTTCTCTTGCAGAACTTGCTAATATCTCTCGTTATAGTCAGCCAGATTCCTCTCTTGTGTGGGCAAAAGAAGTATTAGAAACGTCAAAAAGCCTTAATTATCAAACAGGTATAGGCAGAGGCGCACGAGTAATAGGCATTTACTACCGCACCAAGGGAAATGTAATAGAATCTATTAAGTATCTCAATATTGCAGTAGATGCTTTGCAAAAATCTAATGATTTGGAAGGCTTAGGCTTCACTTATAATAGCCTTGCGGCACTATATAAAAATCAATCAAAATCACCACTTGCAGTAGAATATTGCCAGAAAGCTATCACTGCGTTTGAAAAAATCAATAATCAAAAGGGGGTGGCTTACGCAAGCAATAATTTGGCGGATATTTACAAAGAACAAGGAAATCTTACCACAGCACTTGCCTACGCAAAGAAAAGTTTGGTACTTAACGAACAAGAAAAAGACAAAAAAGGTATTTTTTATTCTAATTTTAATATTGCTGAAATTTATCAACAGCAAAAACAATACGACAAAGCACTTTCTTACCAACTCACTAATCTCAAACTTGCAGAAGAAACTAACGACCAGTTTAATCTTACCTACGCTTGTAATAATATTGCCAATGCTCAAATATCTTTAAAACAATATGAAAAAGCACTTCCTTACCTAGAAAAAGGCCTAAAAGCAGCATTAGAGATGAAGAGTTTGGAGAGGCAAACAGACCTCAATATTACTTTTGCTAAATATTATCAAGCCATCAAACAACCGCAAACTGCTTTCAAATATGCCAATGATGCCGTAACGCTTGCCAAAAATTTGAATAATATTGGGCTTATTAACCTTGCGTCTTACGAAAAAAGTCATATAGCGGCTAGTTTGGGCAATTATGAGGAGGCTTATCAGAGCCATTTACTCTATAAAGCAACAACAGACAGTCTTCAAAATCAAAAAAAATACAAAGATGCACTACAAAAAGATTTTGACTACCAACAAAATAAGCAAGAACTAGAAAAACAACAAACACAACTTAACTATCAAAAGGAATTACAAGCGCAAAAAAATATTAGAAATATATTTATTACTGCTTTTGGCTTTATGATTGCCCTAGCAATAACGGGATATGTGTTATATCAAAACAAAAAGAAAACCAATCTTTTACTTGCCATACAAAATAATGCTATCATTCAGCAACAAGAGGAGCTTTTGGTGCTGAATGATAATCTAGAAACACAAAAAAACACATTAGAAACTACTTATTCTACCCTAAAAACCACGTCAGAACAACTCAATAAAAGTATTGCTTACGCCTCTCGTATGCAAAATATTATTTTGCCAGAAATGCAAGATTTGAAAGCCTTTTTTCAAGATATTTTTATTATTTATAAGCCAAAAGATATAGTTTCTGGGGATTTTTATTGGTTTTCTAAGATAAACGACAATAAATGTATATTTGTATTGGCGGATTGCACAGGACACGGTGTGCCAGGAGCTTTTATGAGTTTGCTTGGAAGTACACTCCTGCACGAGATAATCAATACTAAACAAATTTACAACGACCCGGCTACTATTTTGGCACTTCTTGATAAGGATTTGCGCATTCTTCTAAAACAAGAACAAGGGCTAAATAATGATGGTATTGATATTTCCGTGTGCTTTTTTGAGAAAAATACCCGAGATACGAAAAATATTAAGCTCACTTTTGCAGGTGCTAAATCATTTATGTATTATGTTGAGAATAACCAAATCAACCAGATTTCAGGGGACAAAATTTATCTGGGTGGAAAAGACAAACCGCTTCCTTTTACTAATCAAGTTTTTGATTTTGAAGAAAACACTATGTTTTATTTGCTTTCTGATGGAATTATTGACCAAAACGACCCAGAACGTAGGAAACTTGGCAGCAATGCCGTCAAACAAACAACACTACAACATCACAAAGAAAGTATGAAAACGCAACAAGAACAGCTTTTAGCCTTACTTGCGGCACATCAAGCAGGCTCAGAGCAACGTGATGATATTTCTATGATTGGCTTGAAGATGTTTTAAGTAAGAGGTACGAAGTACGAATGTAAAACCTTGATTATTAAATTATTTGACTTCTATTCCCAAGTACACTAGGAACGGCTTGGATTTCAGAAAATGTATTGAAGTCCAGCGGACTGGCACTAGCAAGAGCTATTTTTATAGAAAATAGGTCAAAAAATGTATTCAACTCCAGCGGAGCGGCACTAGCAAGGGCTAGTTTTATAAATATTTCGCTCCGCTGGAGCTTTTTAATACAAATACAATGATATTTCTATAAAACTAGCACTTGCTAGTACCGTTCCGCTGGAACTAATACAAAATTTGTTTTTCCGAAATCCTTCTCGTTTGCAGTATAACTTCTCTTTTCCACTAAATACAAAATCAAAGTTTTACATTCATAATTTGTAATTGATAATTCGTAATTGAATTAGCTTGTTTGTTCCCAAAGTTCACCATCATTGGCAAATTTGAGGTCTTTTAGACGTAGTTGTAGGGTTGTTTTTCCTAAAAAATGATTTTCTTCAATATTATAACAAATATGAAATCTCTCTTTTGCTAATATTCTCTCCAAATAATGCCCCATACTAAACCCAATGGCATCATAGGTGGCAGAATCTTCTTGTCTAATTTTTAATTTTAAATGAATTGGATTGTCTTTTCCCACGACTTTTGCCTCACCAATATCATACACATTTTCAGACACAAAAACGGGTTGCATATTAGCAGGTCCAAAGGGTGAAACCTGATTAAGCACTTTCATAAAGCGTTCTGTAGCCTCTTTTAAGCGAATTTTCATATCTATTTCTATCTGTGGGATAAGTTGGTCAGGTTTTATACGTCTGCTCACCACTTGCTCAAATTTCTCTTTAAATGCCTCTAAATTTTCTAATTTTAGGCTCAAACCTGCAGCGTGTGTATGTCCTCCGAATTGCTCCAAAAGTTCTTTACATTCTTCTATTGCTTCATAAACATCAAATCCTTCCACAGAACGGGCAGAGCCTGTGGCGTTTTGGTCTGTTTTAGTCAAAATAATAGTTGGGCGGTGATAGCTTTCTATGCAACGTGAGGCAACAATGCCAATAACGCCTTTATGCCACGTATCTTTAAATAAAACGGTACTTTTTTGGTTAATTTTGCCCGAGTTTTCTATCATTTGGAGGGCTTCTAATGTGATACTTTTATCCAAATCTTTTCTATCAACATTAAAATTTTGCAAAATCTCTGAATAACGCCCTGCATCTTCATCATTTTCAGAAATAAGTAGTTTTACGGCTTCTTCTGCGTGGTCTATGCGCCCAGCCGCATTGATACGGGGACCTAAACCAAAAACCACATTCATAATTGTAAGTTGTTTGTCTAGCTTAAAACCGCCAATTTCAAGGAGTTTTTTTAGTCCTGTGCGTGGGTTTTTGTTGAGTTTTTCCAATCCATAAAAAGATAAAACCCTATTTTCACCCACAATAGGTACAATATCACAGGCAATACTCACCACAACCAAATCTAATAAATCATAAACTTCATCTTTCAAAATGCCCTCACGCATTGCGTAGCCCTGCATCAGCTTAAAACCAACGCCACAGCCCGACAATTCATCAAAAGGATAAGTACAATCTTCTCTTTTTGGGTCTAAAACGGCTATTGCTCTCGGAATAACGTCCCCTGGGCGGTGGTGGTCACAAATAATGAAATCAACGCCTAAAGTATTGGCATAATCAACGAGTTCCACAGATTTTATGCCACAATCTAGCGCAATAATGAGCTTAAAATTATTTTTTTTGGCATAATCAATGCTTGCACGAGAGATGCCATAACCTTCTTTATAGCGGTCTGGGATATAATAATCAAGATTTTTGTATCTTTTTTTGAGAAAACTATACACAAGTGCCACAGAAGTAGTGCCGTCAACATCATAATCACCATAAACCATAATCTTTTCATTGTTATTGATAGCATTTTGTAGGCGTTCTACAGCCCTATCCATATCACGCATCAAAAAAGGGTCGTGTAAATCATTTAAGCTAGGTCTAAAAAAAGATTTGGCAGCATCAAAAGTTGTTACTTTACGTTGGACAAGAATTTTTGCAAGCGCAGAACTTACATTGATAGCCTTAGAAAGGTTTTCTACTATGTTTTTATCTGGTAAAGGTTTATAAATCCAACGTATGGCAGCCATAAAGTAGTTTTGAGTTGTGAATTTTGAGTTATGAGTTAATCACTATTCACAATAATAGCAAAATTATAGCGTTAAAGCAAATATTTGTAGTTTTCGGAAATATCTAAAACAAAAAAGTGTGGTATTTTGGGTAATAAATAAAAAAAACGTACTTTTATGCAGGTATTGAGCTACATTTATCTAAACTCTCAACTCATAACTCACAACTCAAATGTCTGCTTCTCTAATTATTTTGCTGATTACTGCTATAATGTCTATTGGAGGCGTTATTTTGTGGTATTCGCAAGAAAATGCTATCTCAAGAAAAATCACTGATAAAGAAGTTATTGAGCTTGCAAGGCGCAATAATGGTATTATTAGTGCCGCTATTCTGTGTGAAAATACAGCTTTAAATGCCAATGAAGCACGTTATCAACTTCAAAAAATGATGAACGCAGGCATACTCAAACAAAAAGGATTTTTGGGTTTTGGAGGTGGAAACTACGTTTTGAGAGATATGCAACAACTTCCAGAAAATAGCCATTTGCAGCTTTCTGACTCACAAATAATAAGTATTGCCATTGCACAAGGTGGCAAAATAACCGCTACTGCACTTGCTCTAAAAATGCAAATTCCCGTAGATATTGCCAAGAAAAAACTAGACGAACTCCAAAAAAATGATATTTTTGAGATGAATGTAACAGAAAATGGAACAATAGTCTATCATTTGATGGATACAAGTTTGCTAAATCAGTAATTAAAAAAGTCCTTCAATTTAGTTATTGAAGGACTTTTATTAAAATTTATTTCACCAAAATTATTTGTTTATCCACGCCTTACGCATAGCCAATTGTTCTGGTGTGGCGTTTGTCATAAGCGTTACTCCATGTTTGATTTCTCTTTCTTTTGTAATTACTTTCCCTTTCAAGAATACTTCAGATTTTTCTCCACGCTCATTAGTACGCAAAACCGCAATAGTAACATCTGAATTTTCTTTTGCAGTCATAAATGCACCCATAGCCTCTTGTATGCCTGCATTTACGAAATCTGTGCCGTTCCAAGACATTATAATATCACCATTTTTTAGGTTCATTGATTTTCCAAAATCATCAAGTTTTGTTTCATCAGTAATTGCCATACGTCCTTCTCCGTGAGGTTGCACACTTCCACGCCCAATACCACGTAGGTTTTGTTTTGACATTGTTTTTTCTTGATAATCCATACCTACAAGAGCCAAATATTCTTTATAAGGAAGAGGTTTTGTGCCTTCTACATAATCTCTAAAAAATCCACGAATTTCTGGAAACTTAGAAACTTTGGTTATTTCGTCAAAAAGTGCTTCATCTTTAAAAGATTTATCTTTGCCATATTTTTTAGCAAGGTCGTTCATAAGTTCTTGTGTGCCATATTTTCCTTTTGAAATATGACGCAATTTTATATCTAATAACATTCCTATAAGTGCGCCTTTTTGATAAACATTTCCGTATTCGTCTTTGCATTTATCCAAACAACAAAGGCTCATATCAGTAAAAGAAATGTCGTTTTTGTGCCTGTCGCTGCCACGCATTTTGTCTGCTATCACTTTCAAAAAGTCGTTTGTAGGCATCAAACCGTGTTTTACCTGTACGTGTTGCGCTGCGTATTCTGTGCAACCTTCGTACATCCACAAGTGTTTAGACATTTTTGCATTGATAAAATCATAATTGCCAATCTCTTCAGAATGAATATTGAGAGGCGTTACGATATGGAAAAACTCGTGAGCCACCACGTCTTTTAGCATTTGAGAAAGCCCTTTCACGTTGCCATCAAGCAGATAAAGCACCGTAGAATAAGAATGTTCTAATGCTCCAAGTGAGCCAGATTGCCCTATTTGTTTTGTGAGGTAAACAATAACAGCATATTTTTTGACAGGAAGTTTGCCACCCAAATAATCTTTTTGTGCCAAAAATATTGGTTTTAGCTCATTCATTATTTCCTTAGAAGTGACTTTTTTATCAGGGGAATAAACAGAAACTTGTATTTCTGCACCGCCAAGCATCAAATTAGTTGTGTCTGGTTTTGCATACATAATAGGCATATCCGACAAATTGAAGTAGTTTTCTGTTATGAATTTATCAGTATTTCCTTTGCCTGCATTTGCATTTTTATTGACAAGAGCCGTTGCGCCATACATATTTGCAGGGCGTTTGATATTGATGTCAAAAGGCATTTCTTTCATATTTTCTAGATAACCAAAAACGCCAAAAGTATTCAAAACAAAGTTTTCGTTTGGTTCAAAATTAGTGCCTGCAGGCTCAAACATCATATTAGGAAGTTTGCTATCAAATGAATCTTCTACATTATAGGAGATTTTGAAGAGTTTTTTTGCGTCTTTGATTTTCCAACGGTTGCTGTCTATCCTTGCGACTGTAAGCGGATTTCCTTTTTGGTCAAACGCCTTAAAATCAGACAATAATCTACCAAAATCATAGATAGCATACGTTCCAGGCACCATTTTGGGCATTTGAAATTCTATCTCGTCTGTTTTTACTTTTGGGGTGATAAGTTCTACAAAAAGTTTATCATCTTTCAACCCAGTAAGGTCTGTAGAATATTGATAAGATTTGTTTTGTTTTTGCGCAAAAACCACGCTACTCGCAAGCAAAAAGCCTATTAAGGTTAAAAAAATATTTTTTTTCATTGTTTTATTAGCTAAAATTAAGATTTTGAAACTTTTGGAATTTGAATAATTGAACGGAGATATGTTGTTATTATTGTGTTGATAAAATTTTAGTATTTCAAAAAAGACTTCCCAAAATGGCAAACAATACTAAATTGATGCCTTCCCACGCTATCAAAAGGGAGATTATTGAGAGAAATGTTATAGCCATAAAAAATATTTAAATCACCAAGAAGCCCTAAACCCACTTTTGGAGTGATAATAAAGTCATTTTTATTGAAATCTGTTTGGTATTTGCCTTCAATGCCAATAATGGGCAGCATTGCGTTAAATTCGTAGCCAAATTTCACGCCATAAATATTGTCTTTTTGTTCTTTAGATACTTTTGGGTGCCATTCTAAGGCTAAATAATAGGCATTTGCACTAAATCCTGTACAACCAAAAACCTGTTTGCGCTTTGCTATGCCAAGTTCTGTATAAAAGTTGCGTTGTATGCCTGCGCCCACACGAGCCGAAATTTTGTTAATAATTGTTGGTCTTCCTGCTGACTGACGCATTGTTTGGCGTGTTTTTACAGCTGATGAATCTTGTGCAAAAACATCAAAATTGAGCAAGAAAAAAGATATTATGATTAGGGCTTTCATTTCTCAAAACTTATTTTAAATTGTTGCTGGTATTGTGTGGGAAGATACATTTTAAAACTGTTTTCATCAACATCAACAACTATTTTATTGTTTTTTGCATCTTCTAATGTTACTCTATTATAGCTAGAACTCACTTTTGAGGTAGTTTTAAACAAGAAAAAATAATTATCATTTTTCAGATAATTAACGAAATCAACCCCATTTTTGGTATCAATCATCAAAAAATTTCGCCCTTCTTCTGTTGCCATATCAGGATACACTTCGTTTCTAAGATGCTCAATAATAACATTTTTTTTACCTTTTACAGAGAGTTGAACAGCTTTTGTAACAAATTCCTGCATATTACTATCACTATCTTTTGGGTACATTTTTTTGATAAGCACCCAGTTTTTGTCGTAAAGTTCCCAATAGTCTAATTTACGGACATAATCATATTGAAATATGGCTATGTAATCAAATTTCTCATTGGGAAAATTAAGAACAACTTGATTATCAATGAGTTGTACAATATTGTCGGTTTTTTCTGGCAGTTTTTCTTTGTAGATTTGGTAAGTAAAATTCTCTTTAACCGCAATTTCTTTGATAATACTTAGTTTTCTGTTATTTTTGAAAATGTGGTAAACATCATTTTCAGTTTTTGCCTGTGTTTTGTCGTCTAATACAAGATTTATTGTTTTTTTCCTGTTAGATTTAGCCACAATATAATCACTTCCCAAATTTTGAAACGTGTGGTAAAACTCTTTCAAATTGATAACAAAACCTGATTTTTGACCTAGCAAATACTGTTTTTTATCATTTTCAATCAAAGAATAAAATTCATTTTGTATATAAATGTGTCTTTTTTCAATTTTATCATATTCCTGTTTTTTTCCAGTAAAAATATTGAAAACTAATGTTTTGGTTTTTCCAGCAAAATTTTCCAAAATTATTAAGCTGTCCGAATATCTATCATCTAGATGCGGATATTGTGGTTTGACAACGTCTGCACCGTTTGCGTCTGTAATCCCATACAAAGAATTGTATTGATAGGTGAAGTATTTTTGTTGCGAAAACGCCACAAACGGGAATAAAAGAGCAATAAAAAGATATTTTTTCACAAAATGGATTTTTAGGTTGATAATCATTTTAAAAAGCGTGCTTTTAGCTCTGGTGTAGGTATCATACAAGCGTCTTTTTTGCCAAAAAAACGGTATCTATTCCTTGCTATAAAATCATAAACAAAGTTTCTGATAAAAGCAGGGAAAATAAACAATACATAAAAAAGTTTCCAAATCCCACCTAAACCACTAAAAGTTCTTATTGCTGCAGCTGATTTTTTGTAAATTACATCATTTTCTAGCAAAATAAAAGAATCAAAATCTTTTTTATTAAGTTGATGTTTTTCTAATAATTGTTGCCCAAAATCAGACTGCAAAGAGGCAAACATAAACTTAGCATTTTTATCTCTATTGATAATAAATTGTACTGCACCATTGCACAAATTACACACACCATCAAACAACATTACAGGTTTTTGTGCTGTATTTTCCATAAAATTAGCCCTCAAACCCCCAAAGGGGCTTTAATACATTTGTTATTTTATTTTATTAAGAAATCTTTGTATTGCTCCCCTTCGGGGCTGGGGGCTATTATTTTTTCTCAATATCTTTAATCATTGTTTCTACACTTGTGCGGTCATTTTCGTTTGGCGCATCTTTGAGAGCTATTTTTAGGTGTTTGAGGGCATTTTTGTCGTCTTTCATACCTATATAACCACGTGCCACGCCAAGATTAACAGGCCACTGATTAGGATTTCTTTTTGCATTAAGCAAAAATATTTCCAATGCTTGTTTTGCCTTATTTTCTGATAACAAAAGCCTACCATAATTATGTAATTCTGTTATGTTGGCTATTTCAATGCCTTTTTTAAAGGTTTTTTCACCTTCTGCAACATCTCCTCGTTTAGTTTGAAGTTGAGATTTTGTAAAATGATTAACGAAATTAGCCTGTCTATTAATAGACTGATTTACCCAAACCAAACCTTCTTCCAAATTGACGTTATTTTGCAGGCAATAAAGTGCCGCAGAGTGCCAACCAACCCACGAAAATGCAGGTGTTGAACGCAATTCATTACGAATATTATTGAGTACAACTTCGTGAATATTTATCTCTACCTTAAATGCAACTTGCACTTTTTCCCATTTCAAAGCAAGGTCAATGCTGTTTTGTGTCTGATTAGTAAACTCATACGCAAGCATTTCTTGGTGCATTATTTCTGTTGGTTTCACTTTGATACGCAAAGCATCTTCTGCCTCTTTATAAAAAAAACTGCCCCAAGAAGACGTATTGACAGAAAAAATAAGTGTCCATTCTGTAGGTGTAACCAAAGCGTGAAAGCCATATTTGCCCGCAGGCAAAGATTTTCCTTCAATTTTTACATCGTGACTAAACGTGATGATAGTGTTTTCGTCTGCACCAGCACGCCAAGTAATTTGGTTTTTTTCTGTCGCAAACGGTACAAGTTCTCCCCAAACCTTGCGCCCACGCACACTAGGACGGTGATAATGCACAGAAATATCAGAAAGCCCCAGTTTTTGGCTTACAGTTGCTTCTGCGCTTACATCTGGAAGCGTTACAGGTGGGAATTGCGCCAAAAGTGCATTATGAACTGTAATTAGGGATAAAACAACAAAGTAAAATATATTTTTCATATCAATAGTATTAAATAATTATAAATTTCTAATTGTAAAACAAACACAAAATTAGCATAAAAAACGTATTTTCTTTAAAAAACATTCTTATGCATTTTAAAATGAAACATAGCAATTAGGAAACATTTGATTTATTTTTTCTTGTTCTTCTTCTGAAAAATCATTCTAAAATAAACTCAAATTAGCCATATTTTCTAATTTAGCCACTTCATCAGGCAAAGTTTTAAGAAAATTATCTGTTAAATCTAAAGTTTTCAAATTTGTCAGTTCTCCTATTTCTTTTGGTAAACTTGTTAATTTATTATTTCTTAGCTCCAAAATTTCCAAATTTTGGAGTTGCGAAATTTCACTAGGCAAAGTTGTGAGATAATTATTATCCAAAAATAGCCTTTTTAGGGCTTTGAATTTCCCAATTTCTTTAGGTAATTTCTTGATTTGATTGTTGTTGAGTGATAAAAATTCCAAATTTGCTAGATTACTTATCTCTAGTGGCAAGTTTTCTATTTGGTTGTCAGCTAAAGATAATTCTTGTAAAATAGACAAATTTTCAAATGATTTTGGCAACGACTTTATCATACAACTATTCAAACGCAAAAATTGCAAATATTGGAGTTTTTCTATTTCAGCTGGCACAACTTCAAATTTGTTTTCACTCAAATTTAATGTTCTTAGCAACTTTAAAGCAAATACTTCTACTGGAAATACATTAAAACTATTAGAATTCAAATACAAATTTGTTAGATTTTGGAGTGTTTTGAGTTCTTTGCAAACTGTTTTGAGGTTGTTATTTGCCAAACGTAAACGCTGCAAATTAGGCACCAAAGCTATTGAATGGGGTATATCCTCCAATTTTTTACTTAATAAATTCAAATCTTCTATTTTATCAAAGGGCGTTTTGAATTGCCAATGTTTATCTCTTTTAAGCAACTCAAAAAGCTCTATATCTTTCTCCAAATTCATCTTAAAATATGCTTCAAACTCATCTTTATAGTTTTCCAGCAGAATTAAGCCTAAATTTACGTTTGCCTCATCAGGGCTTTGCAACAATTCTAGCAGGTTTTCAAATTCTTGTGTCATTTTTTTAGAAGGTTATTTCAGTCAAAAATAAATAAAAATATTGATATTTTTGATATTTTTTTGTTTAAAAATACTCAACTAAATTAAAAAATATTAAAATAAAAAGCCCTTCCAAACTTTGGAAAGGCTTTTTTTATTTTGTCAGAGAAATTAAAATTTTGACATCTTAGTTTGATAGGAAATTTGAGAAACTGTAAGAAATGTGCCACCCCATACACAAATTTGCTGGTCTGCAGTTTCTATAGTGCCTGTAGGAACTACTAACATTGTTCTAGTTGCTAGAGCGTTATTTGCATTTTTGATATTCAGTTTTGTCAAGTAGTCTAGCTTTTTGCTACCAGCATTCTGAAAACTCATTAACATAATGCTACTTACAGCCACAATAGCAACTAATGCTAGTTTATTTGAGAAAAAATTTAGATTTTTCATTAGATTTGGGATTAAAATTTTGACATTCTTTTTTCTTTATCTATTTCTGACATTACTCTGCTATGTGCGCCACCATCAGAAACAGATATATAATACTCTACTGTGAGCCATGTTGCTGTTACCATATCAGCAACCAACTTACTCGTAAGTGTAGGTATTTTACCAGAAATTTGCTTAGTATTAGGTATTTGCGTTTGCACTTGTGTGAAACAATTTGATTGTTTTTTGCTATCAGCATTTTGAAAACTCATCAG
>JAYVGJ010000490.1:0-2215 GCA_043772375.1 Raineyaceae bacterium
AATTTTAAAAAGAGATTATGTCTGTACCGTAGAGCAACGAAGGTCTGACCATAATCTCTTTTTAAAATGAAATGACAGTTTTTATTGTTGGTCAGACCTCCGTTACACTACGGTACAGACCAACAATAAAAACTGTGTACGGTAGTAAAGATTTACATTATCAAAAATATCCCTTCAATACTAAAACAACATCAAAAAATAATGGCAAAGCAATATTATAGCCCTCGCAACTTAAAATTTTTGTTGCACGAAGTTTTCAATGCAAAAGAACTGACCAATTTGCACCACTACAAAGACCACGACAACGCCTCTTTTGATATGGTCATTGATGCCGCTAGACAAATTGCAGATAACATTTTGCACCCCGCCTATATAGAAATGGACACCAATGAGCCACAACTAAAAGATAACAAAATCACCGTTCACCCTGCCGTAAAAGCATATCTCAAAGCAATGGGAGATGCAGGTATGATAGGTGCAACATACGCCTATGCTGATGGCGGGCAACAACTCCCAAATCTTGTGCAGGTGGCGGTTTCGTATATTTTGAGTGCCGCCAACAATGGCGCAACTATGTACACAGGGCTTTCTGCAGGTGCAGGAAGGCTTATTGCAAGTTTTGCAACACAAGAACTCAAAGATAAATATCTTCCGAAAATGCTTGCTGGAACGTGGCAAGGCACTATGGGACTTACAGAACCGCAAGCAGGTAGCTCACTCTCTGACATCACAAGCAGCGCAAAACTCACAGAATCAGGTTCTTACAAAATCAAAGGGCAAAAAATATTTATCTCCGCAGGCGACCACGACTGCGCAGAAAACATCATTCACCTTACGCTGGCACGCATAGAAGGCGCACCAAAAGGCACAAAAGGCATTTCTTTGTTTATTGTGCCTAAATTCAGAGAAGAAAATGGCAAATTTGTGGATAATGATGTGATTACAGCAGGGATTTACCACAAAATGGGGCAAAAAAGCACACCTGCAGTACATTTTATTGCTGGTGATAAAGATAATTGTGAGGGTTGGCTCGTTGGTGAGGCTAATCAAGGGTTAAAATATATGTTCCAAATGATGAATGAAGCACGTATTGGCGTGGGACTTATGGGTGCGGCTATTGCGTCAGCGGCTTATTACGCCTCTTTGGAATATGCCCACGAAAGACCGCAAGGGCGTTCTTTGATGGAAAAAGATGCTAAAAATGCACCTCAGACCAAAATAATCAATCACCCAGATGTTAGGCGTATGTTGCTGGTACAAAAAGCTATTTCTGAAGGTGGTTTGGGGCTTACTATGGAGGCTGCTCGTTATGCCGACTTGTCAGAAGCATCTGAAAGTCAAGAGGATAAAGAAAAATATTTTTTATTGTTGGATTTGCTTACACCTATTGTCAAGACTTTCCCTGCGGAACACGGAATACGTTCTGTGAGTGAAGGTATGCAAGTTTTGGGTGGTTATGGCTATTGTAAAGATTTTCCTTTGGAGCAAATGGCTCGTGATATACGCATTACGACCATCTACGAGGGTACAACGGGCATACAGTCGCAAGATTTGTTGGGAAGAAAAATCACTATGCAAAACGGAAAAGCAGTGATGCTTTTGGCACAAGAAATAATGCAAACCATACAAGAAGCAGCAAATTTTGATGATTTGAAAAAATATAGCGACACTTTGCAAAAAGAATTAGGGCGTTTGCAGCAAGTTATCCAACATTTGGTGCCGTTTGCAATGAAAGGAGAATACAATTTGTTTTTGGCTGATGCAAATTTGTTTATGGAACTTGCCAGCCTGATTGTGGTGTCGTGGCAGTGGCTAAAACAGGCTATTGTGGCTCAAAAAGCTATTTTAAACAATAATCCGCAGGGAGATGAGCTAAGTTTTTATGAAAGCAAAATCCATACAATGAAGTTTTATTTTGCTTATGAATTACCAAAAACAAAATCTTATGCCACTCGTTTGCTTGATACTGATGTACTTACACTCACAACAGAAAAAGAATTAATATTTTAAGTGGTGTTTTTTGGGAATGATTTTTGCTTATATTGATATAGGAATTAAGTTTTTGTAATTTTTACATCAATATAAGCATTTTTTTTTACTTGGTTTTTAAAGCTAGAAATTTGCTACCGTACACAGTTTTTGAGTTTGTGGTAAAAAACTAAATATTCTATGAAACAGCGCAATAATATAGTAACTTTGTGTTCTCAAACTCACT
>JAYVGJ010000491.1:0-13311 GCA_043772375.1 Raineyaceae bacterium
GTGATCCCGACAGGATTCGAACTTACTCTTTGTAGATGTTATAGACGCACTTTTGCGTTCTGCTGTTTCCGAATTTGTTACTTAATTAGAAAAAAAATAGCGAAATGCTAATTGATGCTATTAAATGACAAACCATCTAACGAAAACAGCCTACCCTTTGCTATCAACTTGTCAATAGTTCCCTGCAAGTAAAGTATAGTTTGCTTTTGCATTTCTACAATCTTTGAGTTGTCCCCCACAAGAACAAGTTCATTATCTTTTTCAATAAATTTACTTTCTTGTATTATTTTATTGGAAACATTATCTCCGACTTCCCCAATAAACATTGGTGCATCATCAGAAAAAAAGTAATCCATACACGTTTGAGGAAATACAGTTTTTACTTTCGTGAAAAAGTCATTGCCTGGAGAAGCACCATTATTCTCATAGGTGGACATTGTGCTTCTATTTACGCCAAGTGCGTCAGCAAATTCAGAGGGCTTCAATCCTAGTGCCTCCCTAAATTTTAGAATTTTAATATTTATTTTTTTGGACATGGTTGTAAAATTTATGTGAAAATAATTGTTTAAAAATTTGGATAGTTCAAAATATTAAACTATTTTTGATTTTTATTATAGATTACAACACAAAAGTAATCTAAAAATTTGAATTGTCAAAATTTTTAGATTGTTTTTTTCAAAGAAACTTTTAAAATCCTAAAAATATGTACGTTAGAGCAGATAAACCAGTATTCATGGAGAGATTAGAAAAGGTCAAACCTATTCTTCCTTATTTTTATTGTACGGAAGTTCAAAAAAAATTCCCCAATGTAAAACGTCATAATATATACTCAGTGCTTACTGGGGGTAATTTGAACTGGGATATATTGGAGGAGTTAGAACGAATTGCAGAACATTATCAACAACTCAACGAAAATGTAACCCTGCAAACTGTATAACTATGAATATTATAGATATGATAGGTACTGATAGAAATATCATACCCTATCGTCCAGAACTTAGAAAAATAGCTGGTACTATCAATGCTACAATTCTTTTGCAGCAAATGATATATTATTGCTCAGGAAGCAAGGACAACAAATTTTACAAGTTTAGAGCACCCTGCTCACACGAAAATTACCGTGATGGTGATAGTTGGACTGAAAAACTAGGTTTTTCTCTTGATGAGTTTGATTCCGCACTCTCAAAAATAGGCTTTAAACTTGGGAATTGCAAAAGCAAACTTAGCAAAGAGGTAGCTTTGGTACATTATTATACAGACAAGCAAAGATATACTTGGTATTCTGTGAATATGGAACAATTAGAAAAACAACTTTCTAGTCTTTACTTAGTAAATGGGGAAATCCAAGATATTAAACTAAATGGGGAAAGCCAAGATACTAAAGTAAATAGGGAAAGCCAAATTACTAAGAAAATGGGGAAAGCCAAATTACCCTGTAACTTGGAAAAGCCAAATTACCCTGTAAATAGGGAAACCCCAATTACTATACATACAGAGATTAACTACAAAGAAGAAATACACAAAGAGGAAAATTCAAGGGGTGGTACTTTTGAAAATAAAACTTCAGAGTCTTTTTTTCAAAAAGAATTTGAGGAGTTGAAAGAATATTTTTCTGAACACAATACAGAAAAAATAATCTTGCCCTCAGAAACTGAAAATAAAGTAGAAACTGAAAATTTGTCTGACTTTGATTTTCAAAGTGAAAATACTAAACAAAAAAAAATAAAGGCAAATAATGACAATATTCCAATGGGAGAAATCTCACAAATTCCATTTTCTGAATTTTGGGAAAAATATCAGAAAAAAGAAGGAAAAAGTGAGGCTGAAAAAAAATGGCTGAAACTCAAAGACAAGGAACGAGAAATTATTATGCAGGGGCTTGATAACTTTGTGAGCCGTCCTGACAACGAAAAGGAAAATAGAAAGTACCAACCAATGGCAAGTACATTTCTTTCACAAAAAAGGTATTTAGACGACAATTACGCAGAAAAACAAACTCTAAAATCAAAAACTAATGGTAACCCAAATTACAACCCAAGAGAATGGGACGAAGAAACAGGAAACTTTGCCTTTGAATACTTGTTTGGCAAAGCACGCTAGCGAAAAAACTAATGAATTGGTAGTCCAAACACCTGCTGAACGCCTACTTGAAGCAAAAAAACTGCTTATTAAGGGCATAGATAGCCTTACGCCATCTGATATTTGTTTGTCAGACTCTAAGCAGGTACAAGGTTTGCAGATATTACTTGTAGATATTTCTAGAAATGTGAATATGGAACACCTAACAAGTGGCAATGTCGTTTCTATGAATACTTTTGCCCAAAAAATGGGTGAAAATATGGTTGCTAAGGTCATAATGATTTGCATTAAAAGTTTCTGTGATAGCATTATGGTTGCAAGAAAAATGAGCCTGCCTGATTATATGGAAGTCGCAAGTATTTTCTTGGAAAAACACAAACACGAAAGTATAGATGATATACTGGTTGCCTTGAAAGAAGCCAAAGCCAGTGGAAGAAAAGATTATGGGGGGTTTGGTAGCCAAGATGTGTTCGCTATTTTCAATGCGCATCTTGAGAAAAAAATAATTTTCCGTGAAAATCAGCATATGGATAGGAAAGTGCAAACGACAGACAGGGAAACAGGAAAAATATTAGCTACAAATGTAGATATAATGGATAGCGTCAAAAATATCAGAACTAATCAGAATTCCGAAAAAACAGTACTCGCTGAAGCAACAAATACGCTACAAACAGAACTAGATGACTTGTGCCGAGTTCTTCCAACAATAGACTTAGATATTTTGGAAGACCACCTGCACGCTTGCCGTTTTGGAACTGCAAGTTTTGAGCGTGTCTGCCTGCTCCGTGATGAAATTGAAAGGCGCATAACAAATAACCCTGATATGATATCAGAACGGCTGAAAAAAGTTGAAGGTAACAACTACCTGCTTACAATGAAAGCCATTGAGGAAAAACAAACATTGGCTAGAGAATAACAAAATGCAAAATTACCACATAAAAACACGTTGGGGTTTTTTCAATGCCTTATTTGTGGTGCTATGATACCTAGCAATATTCCAAAAACACATCAATTAGATTTAGAGGCGGAGAAGATTTTTTACGCAAAACACAGACTTTGTAAAAAACATAAAATAGCACCTTTTTAAAGTAACACAATGAAACCAAAAAACCAAAAACACGCTGCAGAAATTCACGCAGAAATCAGCCACCTACGCAAACAGGCGTATGCAACAACAAACATTAAGGAGCTTGTAAAGCTCGCAAAAAGAGAAGAACAATTACTAGGTACTCACTCCTAGTAATGCAGTACCAACACCATTTTAATAGCATTTTTTTAATTTCTAAACCCAAATAGAAGATTATAGTAAGAAACTTGTAAAACTTTCTGATGCGTTGGATTATTCTGTCGTCAGCAAAGACAAAATGAATTCTTACCACAAAAATTTACTCCAAGAGTATTTTGAGAGAATTTGCGTCCAAACGTGCAAATTTAGGTAAAGCCCTACAATTAGCTACACTAATTATTTTTAGTGTAGCTAACTCACCAATGAATCTCAATAAACAAAAACCTCAACAGCAACACGCAGGGGCATTTTATAGATTTTTGCTTATTTGCAAAATTATATATAATAAAATAATTCAAAATAATTGTTTAAAAATTTGGATAATTCAAAAATTTGAATTACATTTGTAACAGAAAGAAAGAGAAATACACAAAAGCCCCCCTAAAACTTTGCCGTATTTTTTGACTTTAAAAACCTTAAAACTTCAAATTTTCAATTTCAAAATTCCAACTCAAAATGAAAAATCAAAAATCAAATGTAATGACAAAAGCGTGGGAAGTGGCAAAAACGCTGAAAGTAACTATTTCAGAAGCTCTAAAAAGTGCTTGGAAAGTGGTTAAAAAAGCAACACTAATAGAAAAAGCAACAGCAATGGCATTTTTCAAAATTGTTTTTGCGAAAAAAGAAACAGGCGAAATAACAGAGAGAGTGGGTAGTAACGCAAAACAAAAAGAAAATTGCTTAATGTTTTTCTCTGTAACGGACAACGGATTCAGAATGGCAATACTTGACAATATCATTAGTATAGTGCCAGTAAGCGTAGATTATAACGTGAGCGAGGCATAAAAACAAACATAAATAAACAGTTTGCCAGACTCCAAGCGTTTGGCAAACACAAAAATCAAAATCAATCATCACAACCAATATCAATATGACAATGAACATAATAGACTTCAAACAATTAGCGCAAGAAACGCTGGGAAAGTATTTTAGGTGGCTCAAAGTGAGCATCTGCATCTACACCAAAAGAGATGTGATACAGTATTGCATCATAGGCGTTCCGAAAGGATTTCAGAGAGGGCAAATATTGCGCTACAAAAGCGTAAACCCACAAGAAGTGATAAATGAGGCACTAGCGCAAGAACTGGAAGCAATAGAAGACGAAAAAATACAATACTCTCTATTGCACAATGACGGACACTTTGAAGAATAAGTAAAATTAGTTGCAAAATAGTTTAATAAATTTGATTTAAAAATTTGGATAGTTCAAATTATTAAACTATATTTGCATACAGAAAGGAACTAAAAAACATTAAAAAAACATCAAAAATAATGACCGCACTAATCCCAATGATTCCGACAGTAGCAAGTGCAACGCTAGAAAAATGCACTGTTTTTAGTATTGTAACGCTTGAGGTAAAGCATTTTCAGAATGAAGATGTAGAACCTATTGCCAAAGTGTGGCTTGAAATAGAAACTGATGGCGTGGAGTATGCCCTGAACGTGAGTAATTATTTGCTTACTCACCCAAAAATAGAAGAAAAAATTGCAGGCATACTTTATGATGCGGACATTGAAGATGATGACGACGAAGATGGCAAATGGTACAAAAGTTCAGAAACGGTGGAGAAAGAAGTAGAACTGGAATTTGAGGCGTTTGTGGACAAGGAAAACAAAGAAGTTTATTTGCAAAGGTTTGTAGGAACGCAAGTAAAGCGACTTGAAATATCTGAATACTTGTCAAGTGATGAATTAGAACAGCTTTTTTAAGAATAAAAATCAAAAAAACATTCAAAATAACTACCACAATGGTAAATATATCTCAAAAAATAGAACAAGTAGCAATAGCAGAAAAAAAATGCGCTGTTGCTCTCAAAGCTGAATTTGAAGTAGCTTTTGATGAAATTGTAGTGTGGCGTAATAATCCTGAGGCGAAAGATTACACAGGATTATTTGCGGATTTGCAGGCGTTGAGAGATGCTGGTAATTTATGCCAAAAATGTGGACAAAAATACACTACTACTTTGGAGTGTGCAAACTAACAAATTAGATGAGTTTTTTTAAGAATAAAAATCAAAACCACTACCTCCAATGAAAAAAAACAAGTCCGAAAGTCTGCCTAAAAGAGTAGAAATTTTTATTGACAAAATAGCACAAATCTAAATTTTCAAAATTCTAACCAAAAAATCATTATGAAAGACTTAGAAAGGAAAATAACAAGCAATGAATTGTACTTCCATTTAATCCAAGATGCACTAGATAAGGCAAAAGAAACAAAAGATGCATTGTGTGAGGAATTGGAAAAAGGAATTAGTGAGTTTAAAAAAATGAAGGAGTTTTTGCAGTTTGCAGGTTTGGAAAGCATCTACAAGAAATGGGAGACAAACGACCAACTACCATTTGAAGAATATGAGCCTCTAGACTTTAATGAAATGTTTGAGGAAGAAAACTGTGTTTGTATTATCGCTGCAACATAAAGATGAAGAATGAAATTTTGCAGGCACTACACGAGGGCTTTATATGTAGCCCTCGTATTGTTAATTTTAATACTTCTTTGAAAAGTTTTTTAGAAGATTTTGGGGGCATTTTTGAAGTGGATAAGCTCACTCCAGGACTAGCAAAAGATTATTATAAAACTTTTTTAATTGATTATAGAGATAAAAAGCGCAATGAAAGTAGTTTTTTGTGTGATTGTGGGCAGAAATTCCAAAGTATTCACGCAAAGAACGGACATAAGAAAAAATGTAAATTATAAAAATAACTAAAAATATGTTAAGACTAACAATAGCCACTCCACACAATATTCTATCAGTTGGAATGGTGGTAATTCCAGAGATTTTTGAAGCACTGGGCTTTTCTAGTGGAGATTCTTTTGATGCTTTTCAAATAATTACAGATGATTTTTTGGATAAGATGAGAAGCGTAAAGCCTGCTGGAGCAGGCTTTACGGCTGACTATAAGGAAAATTTTATGAAATGTTTGGAGAAGGCAAAAGGTAAATATTGCATCTTCACAGATGATTGGATAATGGATATGCAATCTAAAAAAGCGAAATATCTATTTGAATTGGCAAGTGAACTGACTAAAAAAGATGCTAGTGAAACCATTGAAAGCGTGAAAAACAGAGTAACGCAAAAATATAATGAACTTTCATCACCAGAAAAACCGCTAAACAACTAAAAATATGTATATCTTTTTTGATACAGAAACAAACGGCTTACCTAAGAACTGGAGCGCACCAGTAACAGATATTGATAACTGGCCAAGGCTCGTAGAGATTGCTTGGATGGCTTATGATGACGAAGGAAACGAATTATCAAGAGCAAGTTATATCATAAAGCCTGCAGGCTTTGAAATTTCTATGGAATCAGCAGAAATTCACGGAATTAGTAACGAAAAAGCCTTGAAAGAAGGCGTGGATTTGGAAACTGTTTTAGCAGAATTTGCAGAAATCCTTAATAAAACTGAAAAGATTGTAGCCCATAATATTGCTTTTGATGAAAATATTGTAGGTGCAGAATTTTTGAGGTGTGGAATGGAAAACATTATTCCTTCAATTACGAAAATATGCACAATGAAAGAAACAGTTGATTTTTGTGCTATTGAGGGACGTTATGGTTATAAGTGGCCTACTTTGAGAGAACTTTATTTTACGCTTTTCAAAAGAGATTTTGAAAATGCTCACAACGCCCTATCAGATGTCAAGGCAACAGCAGAATGTTTTTGGGAATTGACAAAAATTGTAAAATCAGCCAAACAACTAAAATTATTTTAAATATGTGTCAAACAACTGATAATCAAACCACTCAAAACACCTGCCCGCTAAAAAGTTTTTGGCAGGAAAAACAATGCTGGGAGTTTCAATGCGACCGAGTGAGTGGAGATACAACTTGTGATAATCCTCTTGATGCTCCCTGCGACTATCAGATACAACTCCAAAAACATAATAAGCAAATGGCAAATCCTAAGAAATCAAATAGCCCACTTGTAAAGGCATTTTTGAGTGCAAAACAAAAAGAAAAAAACAAACAACGCAAACTACAACAGGCAGTCCCTGAAAAAGTAGCAGAAAAAATGGCAGAAATAAAAGCCACAATTAGTGGAAATATTGCACGCTATGAAGAAAAATTGGCGCATCTCCTCGCCAATGAAGTCGTTGCAACAGATTATGATTGTGATGATCAAAAGTGGCAGGCTAGAGTGTGGCGTGAAGACGTAAAAAGAGCAGAGCATTGGGTAGCCAAATGGAAACAAATACAGGCTGGCACTATTTTATAATCAAAAAATGAAAGAAATCAAAAACAATCAATGGCATAACGTAGCGCATTCAATGCCTATAATAGGAAGGGAAGTTTTATTTTACTTCCCTTTGGAAGACACTGGTTTTAAAAAGTTTTCAGAAAAAATAGAAATAGGACGAATGGAAACGCCTAAAATATATGGTAGTGCAGGTGATGAGTGGACTCACTCTAGAGCTAGTTGTGATTATTACGGTGCTGGACGTTACATTACGCATTGGGCGGAAATAGGCACACAAGGCGTTCCAAATAATACAGGATTTATTTTTTCAATGAATATGCTTTGTCTCAATCCTATAACAATAGAATACGGACAGAAAAATTTGAAAAGGACAATTTGGGTGGCTGAAATATGTGGGCTTTGGTTTTATGGTTTTAGTTGGGAATATAATAATCAATCAGGTTATTCTTCTGGGTGTCGTCCTGCGCTAGGTTTTTATTCTTGCAGGGTGAATTCCAAAACAAAAGAAGAAGCAATAGAAAGAGTTTTAACATTTTTTCGTGAAAAGGAAGAGCAAAAAACCAAAAAAGTAACTAAACAATTAAATTTATTTTAAAATTATGCCACAAAATACACTAAAACCTTTTTTTGATGGTGCGCTTACTCCGTTTGTTTGCCGTAATGAAAATATTACTTGTAGTGGTCGTTATGTCTGTATGGGTTCTGATTGGTTAGTTTGTAGGTGTTGCGAGCATATACTTAATTTTGATGAATTATAATAATGAAAGAAAAGTATTATATTATTGCAGAAATTGCTGGAAGTTTGGGGGCTTATTGCAACTATTATACTATGAAAAAAACATTGTTTCTGAATCATACTAAATGTCGCAATAAATATAAAATTCGCTACAAAGTTGCCTACAAAACTTATGATTTAGCTTTTTCGGAAATTGTGCGACTAAACAAGAAAGGAATAAATAATCTTTTCGTTTCTACAGAAAAGGGCAACAAAAATTTAGAGTATTAACGAAAAATAATCAAATTATACCTATATTTGTGTGTGAAAGAGAAATATTATATTATTCAGTATGAAACTTGGATGCAAATTACTACACAAAGAGTGATTTTTGGTGGTAAAAGAGCACGCTGGACAAAAATATATAATTCATACACACAAGCACAAAAAGCACTAGAAGAGTATCAAAAAGGAGGTAATACATTTTATATCTCTAAAAGTGCCGTATAAACACAGAAGCCATCTCTACAAAACAAATCCCTTAAACTCCTCTTCTGTAATTGCGCCTTTTTCTAGCAATTTTATCAAATTATCTATTCTTACGCCTTCAGCTTCATTTTCCAATTTTTGGTCAATAAGTGTAGGCGTTTTAAATGACACGTTTACACTTAGCGTTCCGCTATCTATTCCTTGCAGGCACAAGTGTAAGGCAAATAATTTCTCCAGAAAATCAGCCACTATTTCCTGATAACTGGTGATTTTTGCGCTGAAAATAGAAAGCAAAACACGTCCAAAAGTTTCTGCACGGCTTTGTTGCCTGCCTAGCAGGTTAGGGTCTTGCTTTAAGCCTGACATTTTTGTCAAATCATTGAGCATCATCATATCTTGGGCGTTTTTGGCATCTGTATTGCCTCCAGTCAAACGGAATTCGTGGCTATCCTTGAATCCAATAACGAAACCAGAACTAATACTTTTCTCTGCCTGAGGTTTTGCTTTCTCTATGTAGGTTTCGCACCTAGCCCAATAAGCATCATCTGTTTCTCCTGGCTTACGTGGTGGTTGGGACATCAGCACCTCCAAAAACCCAAACAATCCAAATTTTTCAGCAATTTTCTGAAAGTTTTTACGTAAATTTTTCTCCACGCCCAAGGACTCCAACGCAGCCAAAAACGGTGGTAATCCGTAAGGTGAGTCGTTGTCGCTAGTAAGCGGAATGTAACTATAAGTAGTATCTGCAAGTAGTTGATAACCATTTGTTGCCCTGATATTTTTCTGATGCGGAATTCTTTTACCATTTTTAGAGAAAAAACGCACCGTAAAAGGATTTACAAGGGCTATTTGCTCCACTTCTGTAAGTCTATTATTAGGTACTATCTCCGCAGATAAGCAACCATTTACAGCAAGCTGTCTAAGTAAGGCGTTTACAACGGATTTGATGCGTAATTTTTTACTAAGTTCAGTAATAATAGTATTTATTTTTTCTGTTTCTTTCTCACTTTTCTTTGCAAAATTTACCTCAAACTCCGTATTAGAAAGATTACAAATATTATCTACTGCCAAGGACACATCAGCATTGAAAATAGCATAATTACGAAGTACTGGCAACCACTCCACGCCAAAATGTGGTTCTAGTGGCATTGTGAGGCTTGGAAACTGCAACTCGTCATCAGAAATACTTTGCTTTTTTGAGTTGCTACCCAATGGCATATTTATGAATTCTTCTTTATGATTATTAGAAACATTTTCAGTAATTGGACTAAAGAAATTTATTATTCTTTGAAATATATTTGGCATCAGAAAGTAGGCTTTAGGTTAAATTTTACGCAAAATACAGAAAATAATTTAACTTAATAAAAAATAATTTAACTAAAAATTTTTTAGCTTAATTATTTTCATTATGTTTGTGTTCTAAGATTGAAAAACGAATTAAAGCAACCAAATTAGAGAAATAAGATGCCTGAAAAATCAAAACTACGCCTGGAACTAGCTAGTACACAAAAATACGACACAAACGCAGCTAGTGAGTCACTAACGCAAGCTGAAAAAGATGCTATTGAAGCGAATAGATTAGCTAATCTTTCTCATGAGGGTGCTGCAGGAGGTGCAACAGGTAATGAAAATTATATTCGTGTGCCTTTTCGTGCTATTACGGCTACTATTGTGGGTGGCTACTCCTGGAAAGCAACTGATTTTTCAGATGTAGAAGCCCTTAAAGCTGCGGTAGGTTTTCTTGTTGGCAAACCAGCTTTCAAAGACCATAGCCTTTATACTGTTGATGGCATTATTGGCGTAATAGAAAGCGCAAAATGGACAGAACAAAATGGTAAAACGCCTGCAGGAATTGATATTATCTTCAAAATTGATGCAGATAAACACCCTGCACTTGCCAGCTCGCTCACTTCAACGCCCCCAGAAATTCAATCTTGTTCTATTACAGTAGATTATGACTGGACTCCCTCACACGCAGAAGATTACAAGGATAAAAACGGAAATTTCAAGAATTGGGAGTTTTATAGTGACCTTGGAACTATTGCCAAAGATGGTAAAATGGTGTGTAGAAAGGTTAATAAAATCCACGAGATTTATGAATGTTCTTTGGTTGGTTTTGGTGCTGACCCTTACGCCAAAATCCTTGATTCCAATGGCGCACCAATAAATCCTGATAGAGCAAGTATTGTAAATCTTGCCAAAGAAGGAAAAGAAATTTTTATGTTTGTGAAAGAAGAAGAAGGTAGAGTAAGTGAAGAAGTGTTTGATGAAGCAATTAAAGAGGCATACGCAAGGCTTAGAAAACTGATTGATACAGTTGAAAAATCAGGGCTTCAACTTTCTTTAGCAGAAGAATTCACAAAAAAACATATTGAAGAAAGTAAAACACTTGCTTTAACTTTGACAGAAACACAAGAAAAGCTCGCAAGTTTAGAATTTTCTTTAGAAACTTTCAAGATAAAAGCGGAAAAATACGACAGTCATATTTCCCTGCAAAAAACAGAAGTAATCCGACTATACAAGATTTCACAAGGAAATAAGGCACAAGAAGCTATTATTTCACTTATTGAAAAAGCAGATGAAAAGGAACTGCAGGCTTTTGGTCTTCAATACGGAGCAAATTTGATGCAACAATTTTCTGGGAATTGTAAAACCTGTGGCGGAAAAGATATTGATTTTCGTAGTTCCGTTACTGAGGAAATGCCAATAATTTCGCTAAGTATAAGTACTGAAGAGTACAACGAAAAGTACAAAGGAAAATCAATGAAATTATAAAAAGTTGCTTTCCCACTAAAAACGTAAATAATCACCAGCGGAAACGCTAGCAAGATGCTGGCGTTACGCTATTAAATTCTATTCTAATGCTTTATAAAGAAGATTCTCTCGCTCGTAGTTTCCCACTTGCCACAGGAAAAACATTTCCTATTGGTGCAAGTGTGATAATCAATAGCCTTGGGCAAGCAGACACGCCCACCACGCAGGAAAATGTTGTCGGTTTTGTAACTGCCATTGACCCAGATAATAGACGTGTAACAGTTGCTACCTATTTTCTTAATGCCGTGAAGGCAAAAGCAAGTGCGGCTATTGTTGTGGGTACGCTTGTAAAAGAAAATTACGCTTTGACTGCTACAAATGGTATTCCTACTTATGCGCCTGCAGTTGCCAATGATTACGCTTGTGGGCTTGCCCTTGGTAGTGCAGCCATTAACGGTGATTTGGAAGTAGGACTTTACGAAACACCACTTAGAAAATCATAAAATTATAGCTTTTATCAGCAAAAAGCTAGCATTTACCAGCTAAAAACTAGCTTTTTGCTGATAAATGCTGATAAAAAACACTAATTGAAGTGCTTAAATCTCAAATAAAAAATGAAAAAGAAACAAGATTTCGCCAATACAAAAATTAAGCCTCAAGTTTTGGAGGCAAAGAGCAAAGGAGAAATATCAGTCGTTGCGAATGATAGCCTGCGTAATGATATTCTCCTTGACCTTGAAAATGGTTACAAGATGTTTGAGGCAAGCCTAAAAGCTAGTGCTGATAATAAAGTAAACCGCCCTTTGGATTACAGTTTTGCTGATTTCGTAAATGAACGCTGGGGCTTTGCAAAATCTGAAAACGGTTCTCCTGATAGTTTCTATCATATGCTTGGCATTGACCCAAGCACGAATACCATTGAAAGCCTTTACCAAGGTTTGCCTAATGACCCTGATACTCGCAAATGGTTAGCTCCTGCAATTATTAGAGAAGCATTGAGAGAAGGTATTGCAGCTAGTACACTCTACTCCGAAATAGTGAAAGCCAATATTGGTGTAGGCGGTTTGAATGTTACAATGCCAAAAATACTTGACCAAGATGCCAATATTAAGGCAACTGGTGAAGGTGAAAGCATTGTCGTTGGAACAGCGAAATTTGGGCAAAAAGACATCAAATTACGCAAATTTGGTTATGGTATTGAGATGAGTTATGAGGTGCTTAATTTTGTGCCGCTTAATATTTTGAATACTTATTTGGAAGATGCAGGCGCAAAGTTTTCTCGTGGACTTACGACACTTGCTATCCAAACGCTCCTAAACGGTGACCAAGCAAACGCCTCACAAAGTGCGGCAGTAATTGGTGTAGATAACACTACTACTGGTATCACTTACCGTGACCTACTTCGTGTGTGGATAAGAATGCAAATGAGAGGAAGAAGACCTGTTGGTATGATTTCTGGTGAAGTACAAGGACTTAATACTTTGATGCTGGACGAGTTTAAAAAATTCGTTATTGGTGCGCCACAACTTAACCTCAACATCAAAACGCCAATCCCAGAAACGCAAAATATGTGGCTAAATAGTGCCATTCCTGCAAATAGCACTATTATTCTTGACACTAATCAGTCAATTATCCAACTTACGGCAATGGATTTGATGGTTGAGTCTGAAAAAATTGTGAATAAGCAATTAAATGGTACTTACGCAACAATGATTACTGGTTTTTCAAATCTACAAAGAGATGCAAGGGTTATTCTTGATGGAAGCAAACTTTTTACAGCGTTTGGTTT
>JAYVGJ010000492.1:0-6045 GCA_043772375.1 Raineyaceae bacterium
CTTCCGTAATAGCATACAACGCTTCCATTCGTTGTTGTGTATTGATAAAAGAAAGGGCAAAACGTAATCCTTTTTTGTATTTTTTGAAGATAATCATTCCAAAAAAAGCAGCTTTTGCCATTCCAATATCTGTGGACATTTTGCGTAATTTATCACGAATATCAGAGTTAGAGGCTTCTTTTATATTAGTAATTACTTGTTTGTCTTTGATAAGTTCTGCCCATTCTGCGGGTGCTTGCGTGAGTAGATTTTTCTTCATTTCTGCTCTTATTTTAGCATCTGGGCAAGTTTTTGACAATAACAGCATATCTTCCATCAAAATTTCAGGTATTCCTCCAGACTTGACGAGTTGCATTCCTAAACCAACATTTGCCAAATCATCACTAAACAACAAATCTTTCAGGTTATCTACCAAACTTTGGCTATCATCTTGCAACAAAAACTTGTCTTCTTGGTCAATTTCCTTAATGAAACTATATAATTGTGCTTCATCAAGATAATCTAAATTATTTTCTTTGATAAGTTTCCACGCATTCTTAGGATTTTTCCCTACAATAATATGTGTTACAGACGCTTCAAATGAAGTTTTAACAGTAATTTTAAGCGTTTTTAATTTTTTCTTAATGATATTGCGGTTTTCTGAAAAATCTCCATCAAGAAAAATAATACTTCCCGCCTTAAAATTATCTAAACTTTTTTGGTTATTGAGTTGCATAAAATTTAATTAAAAAAATAGGTATAAAAAATGCCTTCAAACAAAATGAAGGCATTTTTGTACAATCTGAAAACTAAAAATCTATTCGTTTGTTGGTTCTGGCTCTTCTTTTGCGTCATCTCCAAGTTCTGCTGCGCTTACTTCTTTGATAGCAATATCACCACTTTTGATTTTAGCCACAAGTGTTGCCTCAATATCTGCAGTAAGTTCTGGATTTTGTTCCAAAGCAGTACGCAATTTCTCTTTTCCAACGGCAATTTTCACATCTTTGAAATAATAACTTGTACCGGACTTCGTGATTACTTCCAACTCAACGCCTAATTCTAAAATTTCACCAAAACGAGAGATACCTTTTCCGTATAAAATCTCAAATTCAACCACTTTGAAAGGTGGTGCAACTTTGTTTTTAACGACTTTTACTCGTGTGCGGTTACCAATAATATCTTCTCCGTCTTTCAATTGTCCTGCTGCACCGCCAATTCTACGAATATCCAAACGCACAGAAGCGTAATATTTCAAAGCATTTCCGCCTGTTGTTGTTTCTGGGCTACCAAACATGACACCAATTTTATCACGCAACTGGTTGATAAAGATGCAACTACAGTTAGTTTTACTAATAGAACCTGTAAGCTTTCTAAGTGCCTGCGACATCAAACGGGCGTGAAGTCCCATTTTGCTATCACCCATTTCTCCTTCAATTTCTGCACGTGGCACAAGAGCCGCCACAGAGTCAATAACCACCAAATCAATAGCACCAGAACGGATAAGGTTGTCCGCAATTTCTAAGGCTTGCTCACCATTATCAGGTTGAGAGAGGATAATCCTAGACGTATCAATGCCCAAAGCCTGCGCATAAGCACTATCAAAAGCGTGTTCAGCATCAATAAAAGCCACAAAACCGCCCAATTTTTGTGCCTGCACCATACAATGAATAGCAAGCGTTGTTTTTCCTGATGATTCTGGACCATAAATCTCTATCACACGCCCACGAGGGATACCACCCACGCCAAGCGCAAGGTCAAGGGAAAGTGAGCCAGTAGGGATTACGTCAATATCCATCACTTTTTTGTCGCTCATCATCATTACAGAGCCTTTTCCAAATTCTTTATCAAGTTTAGCCATTGTGGTAAGCAATGCCTTGCGTTTGTCGTCTGCACCGTTAGGTAATTCTTGTTCTTCTTTTTTCTCTTTCTTAGCCATTTTGGTAGGTTTGTTTATTGAGATTTGTTAAGATTTATTGTATTTTGTTTTTCTGATGATGCAAATATACGTTAGCTACTCCGTAAGATTTTTGAGGAGAAGAAAAATATTTTTAGATTTTTTATTTGTCTTCTATAATTTTCATCACAAACTTAACAAAACTAAGTCCATATTCCAAATAAAAAACTCTTATTGTATTCATCTGTACATTTGTGGCAACTAAATACTGTTTATTGATGCTTAATAGCCACAATTATAGGCAAAATATTACCAAATTGCGTGTTAGTTTTAAAACTGATAGGTTGTGTAGTTGTTTGATTATCAGCATAATGGATTAGTTTTTCTGGAATAAGTTGTGCGCCCAAGACTTTTTTCAGAGAAACACCCAAATCTCCTTCAAATGCCTTCAAACTCTCCAAAATAGAGGGTAAATGTAGTTTCTGACGTGAGTAAAGCACACAATAATACTCTGTTCCTTTGAGTGTTTCATTTGTACTATTAAATTCTATGTAATGATTTTCACTTGGAAGCGCAATTTTATTGTTTTTATAAGCCAAAAAAGGGCTTATTTCGTTGTTATAAGGGAAAATAACAGTTGTTTTTTTATTTTCATCAACAGAAAAAATATACACATACGCAGGTTGCGGATTAGACAAATACAACCTAAAAAGCGTGCCAGAACGCAACGGTTTTTGCACTTCATAATTCCCCCCAAAAGTTGAATTAGTGCTATCATTTGATTTATTAGCACCTTTCAGCTTAATTTCCAATGGCAAACCAGCCGACAACATAAAAGAAATTTCACCAGCCAACACATTATTAGTGGTATCTTGTATGATAAGTTCGTAGGCTTCCATACAAATAGCATTAAAATCTGCATATTTGACCCAAATAAAGCCTTTATTTGCCCATTTTGTCCCCCAACTATTCATTACCTCAAATGCGCCAATGGCATCATTGTAGCCAATTACGGTGAGTGCGTGCCCTCTTTCGTCACTGTTTTTGTCTTTTTCTGATGGTTTCCAGATAGAATCTTTTGCCGTTACGAAAGAGTTAAAAAGCCCTCTAATTCCTACCAAAACGGGTTTTTCTTCTGAAAGACTTTTTTTGATAAATTCCATTTTATCTTTTGTACCATAATTAAAAAGGCGTTTATAATCTTTTATACGGTTTTGGAGTGCTTTTTCTTTGTTTTTGTCACTTTGAGGCTGATTGCAGGCTATTCCAAAATCTTTGAAAGGCACAGTTCCCATACGTTTCATTATCTCAAGACCTGCAAAAAGCGTTGCGCCATCTTGACAATTTTGGTCGTCATACGCCTTAATATTTTCATACAAAAAATAAGGAGAAAGTGCATTTTCAGTGATTTGCGCCTGATTTGTCCAATTATTTTTTTGCGCAAGCGTGATTGTACGAGCCATATACGCCACTGTCCAACCTACGCAAGTGCCATAATCACCTTGTCCACGAGGTTCTGGGCAATATTTTTTCAAAGAAATTTCTTTTGGTAGATTTTGATAGTTTCCACGCATCAGAGGCGCACTCAAAGGCACACGCATATAAGTAGCACTATCCAAAATGCAACCCGTTTGCGCTGAAATAAGAGAGATTTTTAGGGCTAAAAATAAGATTAAAATAAGGTTTTTCATAGATTAAAGTAGGTGGTTTTGTCCGAAATTTAGTAAATATTTCGGACAAAATGAAGTGTCTTTTGGGCAATTACGGCTTATTGGGTGGATTTATTTTATCAAAAAAATCCTTACCTCTTTTATAACAATTTGTATCAGGCTTTATCAAAAATTGCGTTGATAAACTATCTATCTTGCCGTTTGAGCGGATTTGGTATTTGGTAATATATTTTTCGCAAATATTCTCAAAATTACGTTCAGGTAAAGAAAAAAAATCATATTGATAAGTAACATTCAAAATACTATCATTTAAAAACTCACTTCTACGATACCACATAACACCACCATCACCACCATACTGCGAAAGTTCCAAATTACTCATCATTTTCAATTTTTTATCATACGTTATCATATCAACCACGTCACAATAATGGTCTTTGTAAATGTAGATAAAAAGCATATTAAACTTTTGCCTTTCCTCAAAACCATAGAAGTAATTACCACTACTCATTGTTTTAAAGCTATATTTTTTATTTAGTTGGAGTGTATCAAATTCTAGTTCACTCATTTTTTTGAATAAACTATCCGCTTTGTGCAAAGGAATTTCTTTTGTCACATCAATTTTGCGAGGGTTTTTATATTTCCCTTTCTTTGCTATTTCCACAAAAATATTAGGGGAATTTGTTGCAGTTTTTTGCGTGTTCTCTTCTTGCTTCTGACAAGAAAAAAACATCAAAACAAGTCCGAAACAAAAGAATTTAGCCATATTTTTATTTATATAAAAAAGCCGTTGTTTGTATTTCACAAACAACGACTTTTTATAAAACGTAATTCGTAATTTTTAATTCGTAATTGAACGCTATTACATTCCCAAAATTAGTCTTTCAGGCTCTTCTAGCAGTTGTTTTACACGTACCAAAAAGCTCACAGAGTCTTTTCCGTCTATGATGCGGTGGTCGTAAGAAAGTGCTAAGTACATCATTGGCAAGATTTTAACTTCTCCATTGACTGCCATAGGGCGTTCTACAATGTTGTGCATACCCAAAATAGCCGACTGGGGCGCATTGATGATTGGCGTACTCATCATAGAACCAAAAACACCACCATTTGTAATAGTAAAAGTGCCTCCCGTCATCTCTGGGATAGTTAATTTGCCTTCTCTTGCACGCGTGGCAAGGCGCACAATTTCTTTTTCAATTTGCGCAAAAGACATTTGTTCAGCATTACGGATAACAGGCACGACAAGCCCTTTTTCAGTAGAAACCGCCACAGAAATATCAGCAAAATCATTCAAAACAAATTCCTCACCATCTATTTGGGCGTTCACCATAGGAAATTCTAGCAAAGCAGCAGCGCAGGCAGCCGTAAAAAACGACATAAAACCAAGTCCAACGCTGTGTTTTTCCTTAAATTTATCTTTGTATTTGGTGCGCATTTCCATTACAGGCTTCATATTCACCTCGTTGAAGGTAGTTAGCATTGCCGTTTCATTTTTCACCGCTACAAGTCTGCGGGCAATGGTTTTGCGCATTGTGGTCATACGTTCACGCTTTTGAGAGCGCAAACCGCCATTAGAAGATGCAGGAACATCTTTTGGCGTTTCTTTTACTGCTTCTTTTGGTGTTTCCTTTACTGCTTCTTTTGTTTTTTCAGCGTTTAGGGCATCTTCTTTGGTGATACGTCCATCTACACCAGTTCCACCGACTGTTTTTGGGTCAATGTCTTTTTCTGAAAGGATTTTTGCGGCTGCCGTTGAAGGAACACCTTTTGCATAAGATTCTTTATCAGAAGTGGCTTCTTTGGTTTCTGCTTTTGCTTCAGTTTTTGCTTCCGCTTTTACATCAGTTTTTGGTGTGGTTTTACTCGCATTTGCGCCTGCACCAACCTCAATTTTACACATCAAATCACCAATTTTGAGTGTATCACCTGCTTTTGCGACAATGCGCAGCACGCCTGCCACTTCTGCAGTAATCTCAAAAGTAGCTTTATCAGACTCAATTTCGCCCAAAATTTCGTCCATTGCTATTGTGTCGCCATCATTTTTCACCCAACTACCAATAACGACCTCTGCAATAGACTCGCCTAGCGGTTTTACTTTCATTTCAAAAATGTTATCTGCCATAATTATTTGTTGTTTTATATTTTTTAGGTTAATTTTAGATGTTGTAAGTTATTGATTTTATTGAACAATGTAAGGAAAAAATATCAACTTCTTTGGATTTTAAAATTCAAAGATAGCACGTTTTTTTCCTTTTTAGCAAACTATTGACAAAATAAATTAGGAGAATAAAAATATTTTTATTTCTAAATATTTTGTTACTGTAAAAGTTCCGTTGCAAAAAAGTGTAGGGTGCGACCCTTGTGGTCGCCCAAACTTGCGAAAGCAACACGGCGAGCAAAAAGCAGCTTTTAAGCACAATTCAAGCAGGGCGACCACAAGGGTCGCACCCAACGCCATTAAGTTAAGAAAAAAGTGCTATATTTGTGTAGTTTTCACATCAA
>JAYVGJ010000493.1:0-11844 GCA_043772375.1 Raineyaceae bacterium
AAACACAATGCGTTGGTAGATTTTATAGAAAACCATAACGAAAAATTCAAAGCAAAAGGCTTAAAAACTGTTGGTGGAATTTTGATAGAAAAAGTAGTAAATAATATTTCTACGTGGCGTTATTGCAAAAACCGCATAGAAAATACAACTGATTTGACGGGTTGGGAGTTTTTGAAAATGACAGAATAATAGTGAGTTATGAATTGTGAATTATGAATTGTGAATGAATACAAAAAACCCTGAAAGGGTTTAACAATAATAGCCGTAAGTCGTACTTACGGAAACGAGATAACCATATAATTTTTAATTTTATGAAAACAATAGACAGCGTATTTACGCATTATGGCATTCGTGGCGAGGACATGAAAATAATTGAACAACTTTGCCAAGCAGAAAATCTTGATTTTGAGTGGTTGCAGGAAAGTATTTTGAAAGAATACCACAACCTAAAAATCAATAACCAACAAATAGACGAAAAACTCATAGAGAAAATTATTGAAAAAGCAGTAGCAAAACTGTAATTATTGAGAGATGTTGCTTTGTATTCATTCCTAATTTCTAATTCACAATTATTTATGCTGATTACCAGAATTATAGCCAAAAATTTTAAGACTTACAACGACCTAAACCTAGACCTTTCCGTAAGTGAAGACAAACCTATTATCCTCATTGGTGGCGAAAACGGTGGCGGAAAAACAACGCTTTTTCAAGCTATTTATGCCGCTTTGTACGGCTTAGAAATTCATACAGAATTGGACTTCAAAAAGCTCCAAAATGCAGGCGCATTAGCAAAAAATCTTAATAAAATAACGCTTGAAATACATTTTGTAGGCAAGGTTTTGACCCAAAATTATACTTATATTCTCCAACGCACTTATATTTTAAATGACCAAAAACAGCCTGTTGAAGCAGTTATACTCAATTTGAATGGTGATATTTTCCAGTATGGTACGGCTAGCGCACCAGCACAAAGGAAAGCAAGTGAGGCGGAAGTAAATAAAATTATTAAGGCAAATTTGCCCCAAGAATTAAGTAGGTATTTCCTCTTTGATGCTATGAAAGCAGGTGATTTGCTTGAAAAAGAATATCTCAATAAAGTTATTAAAGAGAACATTGAAAACGTGATGGGCTTTAATAAATACCTGCAATTAGGCGCAACAACCAAGTATTTATTAGAGAAAGAAACCGCCCAAAGTCTTAAAAATGCTGCAGATAAAGCAAACTATTTGCGTCTTACCGCAGAGAAAAAGAAAGAAGAAGAACACATTATTGATTTGAACGAAGAGCTAAAAAGGGCTTTTGAATATGCTTTGAGTGAAGAACAAGGCTACAAAACCGCCAAAGAAGGCAAAGAACAACACAGCAACATTCAACAGCAAATAAAAATAGTAACAGAGCAAATAGACGTAATTTTTAAGAGAGAAAGCGACTTTGCAACACAAGGAGAGGCTTTTTTGAAAGAAATTGAATTGCAGGTTTTTATTCCAAAACTTATAAATATCATTCATAATGAAATGGAAGTGATATTTGCAGAAAGAAAACAACAACCTCAAAATGAACAACTTGACCTAGCGCAGCTAAATGTTGTGGCGGATAGCTTTTTAGTATTTTTGGAAGAGAACAATTTACTAAAAAACTCCCCAGAAAGCACCAAAGAAGCATTTATTACATATTTTTTGGAGAAAGTTAAAAATGAAAATACAAATTTGGGCAAATATGATTTTCTTGATAAAGACGACATTACAACGCTTGAAAAACTCGTAGGAATGGCTAGTAACAATAGTTTCACGCTACTTGAACAACAAAAAGCTAGTCTTGAAAAAGAAATAATCAATTTGCCAAACCTGCAAATAAAACTTTTAAACTTGCAAAATACCTCCAACGGAGGCAATGAAGAGATTATTAGACAATACGAAAACAACACACAAAAGATAAATCTTCTCAAAGAAACCATAAAAACCCACGAAAATAACACAATAAAGTTAAATAAAGAAATAAGTCAGTATGATTTATCTGATGGTGGAACGCCTAATCCTAAACTAGAATTGTTGAAGAAATTAACGCCATTTTTTGCTCAAATTTCTACTGAATTACTGAAAAATAAGAAGGCAAATATAGAAACCGCTATGAAAACGGATTTGAATATTATGCTGATTTCGTACAAAAACCAAATAGAAAAAGTAACGCTTGCGGAAGATTTGAGCAATTTTTCTTTTAAGATTTACCACAAAGCAGGCAATGAAATTTATTTAGACCAACTCAATGCAGCGTCCAAACAGATTATTATTCAGGTTTTGCTCAAATCTTTGCACAAATACGGCGACTACGAGCCGCCTGTGATGATTGATACCGTTTTTGGGTTTTTGGACAAAGATAGCAGGGCATTGTTGTTAGAGAATTATTTTCCGCAACTCTCCCACCAAACTATTTTGTTAAGCACAGACACCGAAATAAGAAAAAACATTGATTTGGAGAAACTGGAAGGCTTTATTTCCAAAAAATATACACTCAAAAGAGATGTAGAAAACCAAGCAACCAACGTATTTGAAGGCTATTTTGAAAAATAATAACTAGCATTTTACAAGGAAGTCTAATCATCAAAACAACCAAAAACATATAAATGAAATCTTTAGAAACTAATTTAAAACAAGCAGATACAGTAAAGGCAAAAATGGAGATTTTGAAAGACCACCTTGAAAAAGAAATAAATTTAGCACAATATACGCCAAATTACAAACATATCTCTGTAAAAGCAGATATAAAAATGATGCGTATTTGCTTACTGGCAGGGCTTTCGGAGCAAGAAGTGCGTACAAATGATTTTCAAAATATTGTATTGACATCAAATAGCGTTTTTCCTACATTATTTACTACATTTAGTCTGACTGAAGTTTTTTCTTCTCTCATAAAACTTCGTTACCATCATTTAAACGTGAATTGGGAAGATAATAGCACCAAAAGTAGAGTTATTAATGCAGAAATATTAAGAGGTTTTGATTTGTTGATGAAAGAAAATAATTTGTCAGAATGGCTAAAAACAAGCACTAATACAAGCGTAAACGCAGGCAAAATCCCTTTCCTTAACCTAGAAATTGGTAAATATGCAGGAGAAATACCAGCCTATTTGGATATGAACAGCAAAAATATCACTAATACACAAATTTTAATTGCAGGCACAACAGGCTCAGGCAAATCTAATCTTTTGGCAGTTTTGATGCACCAAATGCGTTCTATATCCATAGAAACAGATTATCCTGTAAATTTTTTGTTTTTTGATTATAAAGGAGAATTTTCTGACGTAGCAAATAACGAATGGTTAAATGATTTTGGAATAGACCGTTCTGCTATCCTAAATCCAGTAGAAAAACCGCTTCCTTTTACGCCATTCAAAGATTTTACAGGAAAAACACAAAATGAAATCAATTTATATTCCACAGAACTTGCAGAAACACTTTGCAATATTGACAAAGCCACAATAAGCGCAAATATGTCTAATAGGCTTTCAACAGCTATCATTAATGCTTATAATCTTACAAATAACAAACCTATTACTTTTGCGAAAATAATTGAAAGTTATACAATGTTGCAGGCAGAAAATAAAAAGGAAGAAATGGACAGCATAAAATCAGTTTTAGACCAACTGCAGCGTGCTAATTTGTTTGCAGAAGAAGACACAACAGACTTAATAACAAGCAGTTACATTATCAAAATGGACAAATTCCCAAAAGGTGGCGTTGTGGCTAAAGCGGTAGTGTATTTTATCATTTCAAAACTGAATACTATCTACGAAAACCTGCCAAAACAAGCCAGCGACAAAGAAAAAGTAGCTTTACGGCATTTTACTATCATTGATGAAGCGCATTATATGCTAGATTTCCCCAATCCGCCACTCAAAGAACTCATTGCAGTTGGCAGAAATAAAGGAATGAGCATTATTTTAGCTACACAAAATATGGAAAGCTACAAAAGCAAGCATTTTGATTTTTATGCAAATGCTCAATATCCGCTGATTATGAAACAACAATCTATCAATGATAGCGTTATAAAAGATGTTTTTGGTGTGACTGGTAGTGATTTAGCAGAAATAAAGCAAGCTATTTCAGGACTTCAAAAAGGAGAACTGATTATCAGAAATAATGGGGGTATTGCGCTAGGAATGGGGAAAAGATTTAAAAAAATGATGGTAAATCATCAGATTTAGCTTACAAAAAACTAAAAAGCCTTCAAATTTTAAGGATTTGAAGGCTTTTTTAATTATTTTCTATGCTATATTGGCTAAATCTGGGTACTTTTCAATCAATTTCTTAAAGAATTTTTCTGCCTTTTGTTCTTTTTCCTCGTGTTTTAAGTCTTTTTGTTTGAGTATATCAACTTCTCTTTTTAGTTCTGCCGTTGTGCCTTCAATAGGCTTTAAAGCAGTACTTCTATCCCACAAAACAAACCCAATAAACCCTAAAACAGCCACAAGAACTGCCCCCATTACACTCATAATACTTACCATAAAGTTACCTTGCATATCAAAACGTTTTTCAACGGATTTTTCTAAACTATCCACTTTTGCAACCGTAACAGCTTGTTGTTTAGTAAGTTCTATAACTTGCTCTGTGAGTTTATCAAGTTTAGCATTAGTAATGGCTTGTTGCTCTATAAGCCTGTCTATCTTGTCTTGCGCAGGCAAAACAGCACAAAAACAGATATTTAGCAATATTATTAGAAGTATCTTTTTCATTTTCATAGATTTTAGGTAACAATACAAAGTTACGCTAAAATTTTTACAACGCAAAATATTTAGCAACGCAAAATATTTGTTGCTGTAAAAGTTCCGTTGCAAAATAATGTCTTGTTGTTTGGTGGGGACACCAAACAATGTTATAACCCACGTTTGGTGTCCCCACCAAACGTTTCTCCCAAAAACTGCAACGAATAATTTACAGTAACAAATTCTTTAAAAAAATATGAAATCTCACGAAGTAGACCACAAAATCATTGGTAGCGACATTCAAATTGTTGAAATTGCACTAGACCCAAACGAAACTGTCATTGTAAAAGTAGGTGCAATGCTTTATATGGAAGATGGTATCACATTTGAGGCAAAAATGGGTGATGGTGCGGAAGCAGAAAAAGGCTTTTTTCCAAATTGCCTAATGCTGGCAAGCGAGTAATGTCTGGTGAGCCTGTATTTTTGACACATTTTACCAATAAAGGTAATAAACTTTCACATTTGGCTTTTGCACCAGCATATCTAGGAACTATTTTTTCCTTTTGATTTGGGTAAATTTCCAAATAATACGTCACTGTAAAAATTCCGTTCCAGATTTATAGAAATTATTTTGGATAATATAATTACTTGATTATCAATAATATAAATTAAAACATAAATTTTATATGTATTTTTTGTACGGTGCGAGCCTTGTGGTCGCCCTTCTTGAATTGTGCTTAAAAGCTGTTTTTTGGTCGCCGTGTTGCTTTCGCAAGTTTGGGCGACCACAAGGGGTCGCACCCTACACTTTTTTGCAACTGAACTTTTACAGTAACAAATGTTTTGTTGTTTGTGAAGATACAAACAATGGCTAAAAGACACTTAGGAACAGAAATTAAATAATCTTATTTTTTATTTTTACAATGACTTAATAATCAAGCTTTTATATTCGTACCTCTTATTTCGTACCTCTTTCTACTCTTCTGGTACGTGTATTTCCTGATAGTTTCCTTTTTTCTTTTTAAAGCTAAAAAGTAAGGATATTTGAAGAAAGTTTTTGCCTGTTTCATCATCTACAGAATAATCAAACTGATTTATCCAGCCTATTTGCGTGGCAAATTTGTGGGAAAATTCGTAACCTACGCCCACAAAAAATCTATTTCTTTGAAAATAAGCAGGCTCATTGGTCATAAAAAGTTCGTTCCAAATCACGCCATAAATGGTTTTAGGCACTATTTTGGGGGTATTGATAGGTAAAATTGCTTGCAAGCGGTAGCGCACACGCAAACGGTAGCCTTTTGACGTAAAACGGTTTTCTAGGCGGTAGCGGTTTTCTATTTTTAGTCGTCCTAACGTATTATGAAAGGAAACGTAAGGAAAAAGTCTTATTTCATTATTAACTTTTGGTGTAACAAAATCACCACCAGAACGGTAAGTTTGGTAAGTTCCTGCACCAAAACCAACAGAAATTTGGTCAGAAAGTTTATAACTAACTACTGCTTTTGTTTCGTAATAATGAAAATCATCATAAAATTTTAGACTACGTATTTGTGCTTCTGCAGATATGCTCCATTTTGGGTTTAGTTCAAAACGTGCATTAAGAATATTCCAAGAACCCAAATCATCATAATTTTGTCCAAAACAAGTTGAAAAAGCAAAATAATTTAGATTAAAAGTTAAAAATAAAATAAAAAAACGAAAAACATTAAAACGACAAAAATTTATATCACACTTCATATATCACACTTCACACTTCAAAATTACATTTTATCAATTTTCTCACAAATTTCTATGGAGGCTGTTTTAATAACTTCTTTCTTATTATTTTTGTCAAAAACCACATCAATACGTCCCAAACGCAAGCCTGCCCAACCAACTTGGTTGATAAGCACTTCATCACCATTAGGAGATTTTACGGCAGTTGGTTCTTCCAAAAAAGTGTGTGTATGTCCACCCAAAATCAAATCAATACCATCAACTTTTGCCGCAAGCTGCATATCAGAAATACGGTCAATTTCGTAGGAATAACCCAAATGCGACAAACAAATGATAAATTGGCAATCCATAGACTTAAGTGTAGCTACCATTTGTTTAGCTACTGTTACAGGATTTTTATAGACTGTTTCAGCGTAATTATGGTCAGGAACAATACCATTTAGTTCAATTCCTACACCAAAAATGCCAATTTTGATGCCTCCTTTATTGAAAACCTTATAATGTTGGAATCTGTCTTTGAGAATAGTCTTAGAAAAATCATAATTTGCATTCAAAATAGGGAATTTTGCAGCAGGCAAAGCACGTTGCAAGCCTTGCAAACCATTATCAAAGTCGTGATTACCAAGCGTTCCTGCATCATAACCCATCTCGCTCATCAAACGAAATTCTAATTCTCCACCAAAATAATTAAAGTAAGGTGTTCCTTGAAAAACATCTCCACAATCCAACAAAAGGGTATGTTCTTGTTCACTTCTAATTTTTTTCACCAGCGTAGCACGCCTAGCCATTCCTCCAAAACCAGATTCTTTGCGCCCGTCTAACGGAAAAGGGTCTATACGAGAGTGCATATCATTGGTATGCAAAATAGTTAGTTTGACAGGTTTATTTGAAATATTTGCAAATAATTCTGTTGGAGCAAAACTAGCTACGGCAAGCCCTGTAAGGGTATTTTGAATAAATTTACGGCGTGAAAGCATCTTTTGATGTGGAAATAGCCCTAACCCCAAAGGATAAAGAGTGTGATACGAGATATATTGCAAACAAGGCAGCAAATTTAATAAAAAAATAATACAAAAACAACAAAATTTTAGGGAAGTTCCTTTCTTAATTTTGTATTTCTTAGTTAGATAAGGACATTGTTAATTTGTGTTCAGTCCCAGAGGGACGGCATATTTATAGAAAAACAAATTACGCAAAAATGTATTCAGCCCCAGCGGGGCTGAATACAAAATACAATCATCTTTCTATAAATATTTCGCCCCGCTGGGGCTAAGTACAAAATATCAATGTCGTTATCTTAGTGTTTTTAGTGTTGGAAAAACATTTAAAAATCTTAAAACCAAACCGTCATATTCGTAGCTAAAAAGCCATCTAAATTGCTTGGTTTCACTTTATTTGTATAAATATTGTCTTCTGCCGCATAAAATCTTCCTTCAAAACGAATAAGGACATTATCTAAAACACTGATATTGAATGAAGCAGAAGTGCTAAACACGTTTGAGCCTACATATTCTCCTCTTTTATCAGAAAAATACTCTATTCTGCCTGCCAAATTAAGTTTTTTAGTGAAATTATACTTCATAATAGCGTTTGCCTGCCACCAAACCTTCGTTTCAATGTCTGTATATTGCTGAAAACCAAGATATGCGCAACTCGTAAACGTAAATTTGTCGTTGGGGTTATAAATCACATAAAAATCATTGAAAAACCGTACTCTTTTGGTTGGACTTGCATCACTGCGGTCATCTCCTGTGTAGGTATTCCAATTAAGCAGCAACTTATCATTTGGGCGGTATTCTACCTGCGTTCCTAGTGATTTTTGTTCGTTTGTTTCTTTGATATTCTGCCAACCATTCAAAATATAAATGTAACTCATCAGTTTGGGTGCAAGTGGCAAAGAAAGTTTTACACCAGAAAGATAGTAAGGTACTAAATCCGTTCCTATTGAGCGTGTGTACATTATTTGGTCTTTTGAGATAGCAGATTCTGGCGTGTACGGAGAGCCTAAGATGCCCGCATCTAACCAAATGTTTTTCTTTGCAGAAAGTTTTACGCCAATATTTGCCTCCACAAAATTCTTCAAAGTGGCAGGTTCATCAACATAATTAGCATTCATATAAGTACCAAAACCAGGCACAACACGCCCTCTTAGGCGTTCTGAAATGTATTTTATGTCAATGTAGGCAAGATTTATAGTAAATTCGTTGTGGCGTGAGTTGGAGAACGTAAAAGGGCGGTCTTTGCCTTGTGGATTATTAAAATCATACAAATAATAGGTATCTACCATACCACCAAGCGTTACAACCCCTTTTTTCTTGATAGCATTTGTATCTAATGTGGCTGAATTGACAACTTGCGCCTGTATTTTTATAGAAAAAAACAGAAAAAAAAATGTGTAAAGAAAATATTTCATAAATGATTAGTTATAAAAATGTTTTTTTGATTATTAGACAGTTACAATTTCACAGCAAAAAGGAAATCAAGTTATCAAAGTTGAAACTTCAATAACTTGATTTTATTTTTTGGAAAAATACTATTTATTTATTTCTAAAACAAATTTTTATGTAACAAACTATAATCTAAATAATGTCGCAAAGATAATTCTTGCTTCAGATTTTACCAAATCAGGTCGCCACGTAGGGTCTAATGTGGTTGTAGCATAACCAGTTTGTGAGGTTACACCACCAGCACCAGCAAAATAAGGCACACTAGAATTTCTATAAACGCCTTCTACTCTGAAAGTTATGCTTTGATTAGGCATATAGTCAAAATTAGTAGAAATATCCCAAGCGACAAATTTATCTCCCGGATTAGCACTAAACGGAAATTTGCCTTCTGTTGTCGTTGGGTCATTAGCATTAGGCAAAGGGCTTGCTTGCCCTGTTGGATAAAGCACCAAATAACGCCCAGGGTTGGTCATAACGCCACCTCCAAGTGTCCACGCCATTTTATTTTTAGCAAACCAAATGCGGTTATAAATCATAGCACTTGCAAAATATTGCGCAGGTTTAAGCGTATCACTATTATTAAAACCGTTCACGCCACCACCTTGCTCAAAACCAATATCACCAGTCAGAGAAAACGCCATTTTGGTAATACCATTTGAAGTAGGATTATCATAATACTTGACAAGCATACTGTTGTCGGAATGAAAACGTTTTCTTGCGGGAAGTCCGCCCGCATCTGTACCATAATAGTTGTTAGAGATAAGTTTAAGGTTGTTTTTCATATACGTAACACTGCCACCTACGCCAGGTTGCGCATTGAATTTGCCATAACTTTGCCAGCCATTGATAAGCCAAAGTTCTATTTTAAGCCTTTTGGTTGGGTGAATTTGCGCCCTCACACCATTAAAAAACCAAGGTGTATTATCAGAGGTATAAGAGGCTTGATATTCCCAGTTTTCTGACTGATAATAAGAATTTAATCCAATATAGCTCATAAACATACCAGCATCAATATTGATACCATACCATTTGTTGAAATGATAGCCCACATACGCCTCACTCAAATAACGGTAAACATCAGCTAGTTTGTATTGCCCTCTGTACGGACTCAAATCATTGCGAGGGATAACAATAGAACGTGTGCCAAACTGTGTCATAAACCTTGCACGAGCATTCCCATAGTTAAAATCTCCGCCAAAATGCAAAGCAGAAAGTTGGACTTCATTGTTGCGTGCAAGTGCTGTAGAGCCTACAACAGTATTGTCGTTAGGATTATTAAAAGAACGGGTATAATTAACATCTAGGAAAATACTAGGAGAAAAGTATTTCATATTTTTGAAGACAGAAGAGTCTCTGCGGTCTGCTCCATTTTGCCAACTTACGTCAATTCCTTCAAAAGGTTCACCCTTTTGCTGTGCGGAAGCCATTTGTATTGTTTGGAAACAAATAACAGAAAAGACTACAAAAAACAATGTTTTTTTGTTCATTTTGGTTATATTTTTAAGATTGAAGGCGCAAATGTAGCAATATTCAAACTCAAAAAACCAATAAAATACAAAATTTTACCCCAATTTTTATCCAATAAAGAAATATTTATTTAATAATGCCATTCTACGCCAATATTGCCAAAAAGTAACCAAAAAAGCAATACCAAAATTACTGATTTGAAAGATAAAATTATCAGAAAACAGGCTTGGAAGCATCAAAAGAGAGAAAATAAACATCAGTGTTGCTATTTGTCCCCAGTATTCAAAACGTCTTTTCAAAAATACTATTACCAAAAAATGCCCTCCAAACAGACCCAACGCAATCATAGGAATGTTAAAATTAGTTGGTGCATTTATTTTATAAAGAATAAGAAAAGAAAACAGCCACGAAATAACCAAAAAGGCGGTTCTATACGGGATATTGACATCTGGCGTGCAGTCAAAAGTGGTAGGTTTAGCAATAGCTTTAGGTGCAGAAAGCGCAATAGTACGCCTATTATACGACACAAGCGCATAAAATTGTTTGACCAGAAAGTACAAAAACTGCCATTTCATTACTTTCCCTATCCAAGGCATTTTTTGAGAAAGCAAAAACACCAAACTATCCACGCCATAAAGCACCTCGCCTGTGTCTTGGTCAATAAGCGGGATTTCGTGCTTGCTGCGGTGCAAATCCAGTTTTGAGGCAATATTTTCGTCTATTTTGGTGAAAGAAAGACGGTTTTCAGACTTCAAAAATCCGTATTGAACAAATGCCTTGGTATAAATATTACACATTGGGCAAGTGTCGTCATAAATAATGGCTTTGTTGTGTGTCGTTCCCATTTTTGAAATAATTTTTTGAATGATTTTTTGGATAAAAACATACGTTCAAATTTCATACCGCAAATTTCGTACCTCGTACCTCAAACTTTGCTACTTATTTCACAAACGCTTCTATTATTTCTTCCGCCTTTTTGAGTGTATCTGCTAATGTTTCATTGACTAAAATCACATCAAATTCACTTTCAAATGACATTTCATATTCAGCCTTAGACATACGTGTTTCTATGCTGGCATCACTTTCTGTGTTGCGTTCTTCTAATCTTTTGCGTAAAATTTCAATGGAAGGGATTTTTACAAAAACTGCCAATGCTCGTTCTTCATAATATTCTTTGAGTTTTAAGCCACCTTTTACATCAACATCAAAAACTACATGTTTTCCTTGCGCCCAAAGACGTTCTATTTCCGTTTTCAAAGTGCCATAATATGCTCCCTGATACACTTGTTCGTATTCTACAAATTCGTTGTTGTGGATTTTTTCCTCAAATTCTTCCTTAGAAAAAAAGTAGTAATGCACGCCTTCTATTTCAGTTCTACCACGTTTTGGACGTGTGCAAGCAGAAACAGAAAAGCCCAAATTGTCGTATTTGGCAACTAAATGTTGTACAATGGTTGTCTTTCCAGAGCCAGAAGGAGCAGAAAAAATAAGTAATTTGCCTTGAAAAGCCATTTT
>JAYVGJ010000494.1:0-1938 GCA_043772375.1 Raineyaceae bacterium
TTGCCGTCTGCTTTAGCTGACGGTGCAAAAAACTTCAAGTGCCAAAACGAAAGTAAACCAGACTAGCCTGACGGCTATGGGGCAAGCCCAGCCCCTACATTTTAATACATTTTTAAACTTGTCCTACACTCTTTTGCAGGATTTTTTTGCTAAGCTCCAAAAACATTTTTTCTACGTTTTCTCCTGTTTTTGCAGAGCAAAGATAATCATGTTTTAAACCACTTTCAAGAGAATTTATATCAATTAAATCAATTTTATTTCCTACTACAATTACTTTGGCATTAGGTAAAAGCGTGGCTACGTATTCTAAATCTTCTTTCATTTTCTCAAAAGTGGAAGGTCTTGTAACATCAAAAACATAAATAACTCCATGAGAACCAAGATAATACGCTTTATTAACTTTTTCCTGTGCGACTTCCCCCGCAATGTCCCAAATGAGTAATGTTAGTTGTGTATCTTGCTCTTCTGTGTTTTCAGCTGGAATATCAATGGTTTTTTTGTCTATTTTAACGCCAAGCGTGGTTAGGTAGTCTTCTGAAAATCTTTTATGCACAAAAGCATTAGTGAGTGAAGTTTTACCAACGCCAAAATTTCCAATTAAAATGACTTTTTTGCTTAATTGCTTCATCTATTTTATTTAATTTATTATTTAGTGTGTTAAGTGTATTATTAATATTGTAGTTTTCAAATTTATCAAAATGTGCCGTAAGAGCTTCTGACGCTGCTTTATTATCTAGTTGGCTTCCTTGATTTTCTATTTTGGAAAGATAATTTTCGTCAAAAACTTTCAAATAATCAAGAACTCTATATTTATAAGTAGAATCTACAACCCCTTTTAAAGCAGCCACAAGGTAATATTTGCGTGCATTGTAGAGGATAATTTTAAAAGTACCATATTCTATCATATCCAGTTCTCCATCTTGATAAAAAGCATCTTTTACAAAAGATTTTATAGCCGTAATCATACCTGCCACCATATCATTATCCACAGAATCATTGTTGGTATATTCTGCAAGCAACATTCCAGAATCTTGCTCTATCACATACGCTTCTTCAACGCTTGGTTTGTTGGCATTTTTAAGTATTTGGGCATCTTGTTTGATACCAAAAATGCTAAAGACCTGCCTTTTCATACTTTCTACAGAAAAAGTATTTTCAATTTGTTTATTGATACCTTCTGAAAGTTTTTCTAATTCTATTTGCAAAAACTTAGTAATAAGTTTCCCCATAATGGGATAAAGTGCGTCTATGATGTCGGGCTGTGATTCTTTTATTTGTTTTTTGATGGCAGTCGTGACCATTTTTCCAGATTGTCCATCAAACTCCACCTTAAATTCTTCTACTTTTTTATCTACAACGGTGTTCACCACAGGCGCAACCACTTGTGGAATATTAGCATTTGCTTTAATAAGCTCCTCTTTGATGCCCTCCAGTTGTTTTTCATAGATAGTTTTCAAACGCTGATTTTCTTGGCGTAAGGCTTCCTCAAACATTTCAAAGAAAATGTCTACTTTCTTGCCATCATTTTTAATTTCTTGTTCCAAATGCTTTTAAGTATATTCTTAATCTTATCAATATATATAGTCTTCGCCAAAAATAGGTAAAAAATAGCTAAATACAAAAAAAGCTATTAAATATTTGTAACTGTCTAGGTCATAAATAATGTATTTGTAGATACGCCACCGCAGTGCGTATCTACGTAGTGCAATGTATTTGTACCAAATCAATTATTATGCTTTTATTTACTTTCGTGTTGTTTTACGTGGATACGCAAGCGTAACGTAACGTAATGCTTGCGTATCTACAAACTTAAACAGTTACAAATATTTTAAATTAAAAAAATTTGCTACCGTACACTGTTTTAATTTAAGATTAAACTATTCTAATTCATTGATAATCAACAAGAAGGAAAATAGTGTTTTATTGAATTTATTGATA
>JAYVGJ010000495.1:0-13729 GCA_043772375.1 Raineyaceae bacterium
ATCAATAAATTCAATAAAACACTATTTTCCTTCTTGTTGATTATCAATGAATTAGAATAGTTTAATCTTAAATTAAAACAGTGTACGGTAGCAAAATAATGGAATTGCTTTTAGGTTGTCTTTTAGTTCATAAAATACAAACACAAATATCATAAAAACAGGAAAAAATGAAGCAAGTAAAATATCAAGCCAACGAACTTTTTTCCTTAACATACCGTTAATATACGAATCTGTAGGTTTTTTTGTACGATATTCTATTGTTATTTTATCATTGAGAGGTTTTTCTGTGCTATAAGATGTCCCATTATAAATTTTGTCATTCACTAAAAACGTATAATCAAACGCATAAACCACTTCTTCCTTTATTTTATTATCAGTCTGAGCAATGTTAGTAATATATCCGCTGGTTGTACTGCCAACAAATGTAACTTCTACAAAACTTTCTACCTTTGCCAAAAATAAAGATATCATAAAAAAACAAAAGAAACCAAATAATTTTTGGGTTGCACTACTTCCAAACAGGATTTTGAGGCGCAAAGACAAAGAAACTTCTCTACTTTTATCAAAAATTTTATCATTCATAAAAGTAAAAAGTTACAAAATAGTTATTTTTTCGTTTGTTTTGAGGTTTATTTTGATGATATGATGATTATTTGTGTCAGAAACAAACATAAAATCATCAATAAAAAACAAGTCATTTGGCTCATTTAAGCCTGCCATCACAGTAGAAAGCTGATTTGTCTGAAAATTGATTTTTTTGATTTTCCCGTTGTATGTGTCTGCCACAAAAATCTCCCCATTTTTCTCTGAAATACCTACATTATGCTGCAATAAGGCGGTTTTTAAGTCGCCATCTTTGTCCCCAAAAATGAATAATCCACGCCCAAAGACAGTTGTAACAGTACCATTTTTTAGGTCTATTTTCCTTATGGCACTTGCTTCTGTGTCAGCAACATACAAAAAATCAGAAGTTTTATGCAATCCGCTAGGCTGATTAAAAGCGCAATTTTTGAGATTTCCGTCCAAAAGTGCTTCTGCGCCTGTTCCTGCAAAGCGTGTGAGTTGATTATTTTGCAGATTTAGCTGCAAAATTTGGTGATTTCCTGCGCTTGCCACATACATAATGTTAGCGGTTTCATCTATCCACAAGTCCCAAGGAGAATTTGGCAAAACTTCTTTTCCCCAAGAATTTTCTGCATAATAACCCATTTTGCCGTTTCCTGCAATGGTTTTTACAGTTTTTGTGGTGAGATTTGCGACACGAATAGCATTATTTTTGGCATCAGCAATATAGAGTAAATTATCTTTTAGCGCAAGTCCGTGAGGTTCGTTGAAAGTTGCGTTAGAAAAATCAATTTCTTTGCTACCATTTTGGTCAGTGTTCTCAAAACCTTGTTTTCCGCTTCCAATAATGGTCAGAATTTTGCCATTTTGAGAAATATTCAAGATGCGGTTATTGCCACTATCTGCTACCCAAATGTTGTTTTGCGCATCTTTTATGATTTTTGATGGAAAATTTAGAACTGATTTTGTTTGTTTTTCTTCTAATTTAAAATCAAAAACAGTATTACTTATTTTTCCTTCAAATTCAGTTTTCAGTTTTAAAATCTGCTCACGCATATATGCAGGCGCACTTTCGCCAGATTTTTGTGCCGAAATCTTGCCTTCTGGCGTGATGAGCACAAGCGTAGGCCAGCCTGTAATGGCGTATTGTTCCCAAATTTTAGAATCTGCATCATTGATAACGGGGTGCGTGATACCAAATTTCAAAACAGCTTTTCTGATGGTATTTGTGTTCTTCTCTGTATCAAATTTTGCAGAATGAACGCCAATAATCACAAGTTCTTTGCTAAACTCTTCTTCTAATTTTTTCAAATCAGGCAAAATATGCTGACAATTGATACAACCAAATGTCCAAAAATCTAATAAAATTATTTTACCTTTAAAATCCTTCAAAGAATAGCTTTTATCTGTGTTTAGCCAGCCAAAAGTAGTATTTATTTCTGGTGCATTGGTGCGTGGAATAGCGTTTTTGTCTATGGTTTTATCTTCTTTTTTGTTTTGATTATCATTACAAGAAAGCATAAAAAAAAGTGTTAGGAGTGTTAGAATGATGTTTTTCATATTTTTTTGAGAAAAAGAGAAAATATTTTTAAGTCAGAAAATTATCTATTTTAGTGATTAACTCATCTAATTTTGGTATTTTAGTTCTGATATTTTCGTATAAATTAGCATAATTTAAACATTCTGTTGTTTTTGATACTGTTTCAAAATGTTTATTATAATTTTTGCCAACAAGCTCATAAATGGCATTTAGGTCTTTTGAAGCTGGACTTTTGCGTATAGTCAAATCATCAGTCCAAGGATTAAATTTCAGCGCAGAAGCAGAAATTAACGCATCATTAAGCGAATTATCAATGTGAAAATAGTGGTTACATTCCGCTAAAAACCAATCTTCAATTTCCCTCACAGCAATAACAATGCTTGTATTATTTGGTAAAAATGGCGTTATTTTTCCATTTTCCTGCATTCCACCAATAATGTATTTTTCAAATTTTATCAAATCAGGAAGTGGAAATAAATCTATCAATCCAATAATTTCCGTATAATTTTGCAGAAACAAAGAATTTGCATCTTCCAACATTCTTGACTTTACGCTCCCATCTCCCATACAATCATATATAAGCACATAGTATTGTGGATTTTGAGTTGATACAGTTGTTTTTATGGAAATATATTTGATAGGTTTCTTCTTTCCTTGAAATTGTTGAAATTCTATTTGAATATTTTTCTGCCCTGCAATCTCAATAATTAGTTTTTCAAGGAAAAGCATTTCTGTTTGCCCCTCAACATAAAAAGCAATTTTTTTCATATTTATTATTGCTCTTTTTGCGTTTCTAAATCTTCAAAATAAAATTCAGAGGACAGAAAGTCAAAATTACTTAATCCTGTATATTTGAATTCATCAAAAACTTCTTTTGAATTTCTGTAATTATAAAACAAGGATTTTTTTGGCACTCTGTGAATAACAGACCAATATTCCAACGGTATTTTATTCATTACAAACCTATCATTTGTGGTCATTATGATTTGCACAGATGAATTTTCTACTTTTTCAATAATCAAATCAATAAGGCTTTTTGACCTCTCATAATCCAAACCTTCCCCTATATCATCAATCAAAATACAATTAGGTGTTTTAATTAGTAAAGAATAATTCAATTGTATTAACAAAGATAATGCTCTAAACATACCTTGCGACATTTCCGTTTGGTTTGTCATCACATCAATATCTTGTTCTTGCACTCCTAACCCAAATAAAGTTTCAGGAAAAGTATTTAAAGATCCTATACTTATTTTATCAATATTATAATTTATTTTTTTCATATCTTCAAAAATCTTTGTGGTAAATATATCACCAAACTCTTGTTTTCCCTGAACAAAAATTCCTACCACTTGGTTAGTATCTTTCAGATTTATTTCTATTTCTTTGTTTTGGTTAATTTCATGTAAAAAATAATTTTTACCAAGTTCTCCACCAAAGCGGTAATGATTTAAAGTTTTGCCCCAATTATGGAGCGGTTCAAAGAAAGGCTGTTGTATGCTATCAACTCTTGAAACAGCTAATTTATCATTTTCCATCTGAAAATCAAGCATAGTATCAGCCTTCTGATAAAACATAGTTCCTTGTTTATCATTGCGTTTAAGCACTTCTTTACTATCAACTGTAAGAATTTCTTGTTTTATTTTACCATCTTGGAAATCCAAAAAATAAGCTATTTCAATGCCATTATCATCAAATAATAACTCATAAGTTGAAGTGTTATTAGTCAATTCTGATAACTTGTAATTGTCCGCTAATATATCAGCCAATTGGCGCAATGCGTTAATAGTTTTGCTTTTCCCAGTCGCATTTTTACCTACAATAAGGTTGATATTTTCAAATGTAACCCATTGATTATAGACATTATTTTCAGGTTTTCCTTCAATAGACCACTCACGAGCTTGCCCAGAAAAACGAGAAAATTTTATTGCTTTAAGGTACATTGCGTATTAAGTTTAAATATTTATTACAAATATAGTGATTTTCTGATAATCTTTATTTATTTGATATTTTCAAACAAAAAAATTACGAATGATAAAAATCTATCATTCGTAATTTTTATTTTTAATTCGTAATTGAATTACAAAACTTTATAAACATCATTTTTTGAGTCAATATCAGGCATTTGTTTGTCTGGGTCAAGCTCAAAAGAAACTATTTTTTTAGCACTTTTAAACAAAATATCTTTTTTGTTTCCTTTTTGCCAAATCTCTACAGGTAGTTTTATGCGTGTTTTTTTGCCATCAGTGTCAGTTCCTTCAATAATAACGGGCATCAAAACTGTACCATTACTTTCCAAAGAAACTACATAAGTACCATCTTTTTCGGTTGCCTCAACTTTTGAAATTCCTTGTTCAATGTTGCCCGTTCCGTAAAACCAACCTTTCCAAAACCAATCTAGTTCATCACCAGCGGCATTTTCCATTGCATTGAAAAAATCAGTAGGTTGTGGGTGCTTAAACGCCCAACGCTTGATATAATTGCGGAAAGCGTAATCAAAACGCTCTTTTCCTAAGATATATTCACGTAGCATAATCAGTCCTATTGCAGGTTTGTAGTATGCCGTAATGCCCAAATTATCATCTTGCACGATATCTGGATAAGTAGCTATACTTTCTCTGTTATTGGAAGAGAGAAAACGAGTGGTGTTACGCATATTTTTGAAAATCTGTGTTTTTGCATATTCACCATTATTAAACTCCATTGTAGAATAATAATTGATAAAAGTGTTAAAACCTTCGTCCATCCAAGGGTACAAACGCTCATTTGTGCCAACAATCATAGGAAACCAATTATGCCCAAATTCGTGGTCTGTTACGCCCCAAAGTCCTGAGCCTGAATCTTGTTTCCAATCACAAAAATTAAGTCCTGGATACTCCATTCCACCGCAAATGCTCGCCAAATTAACGGCTGTTGGATAAGGAAATTCGTACCACATTTTAGAATAATGTTCAATAGAAGCTTTGCTATATTCAGTAGAACGCTCCCAGCCTGATTTTTCGCCAGTTCCTGTGCCAATTCCTTCTTTTGTGTAACCGGAAATAGCCAAACATTTTTTCTTGCTAGGCAAATTGATACGTGCTGCATCAACGGCAAACCCGCTAGAACAACCAAAAGCAGCATCTCTTGCATTCAAAATTTTGAAATGCCACGTAATTTTGCCATCTTTTCCCGCAGGACGAGAAGAAGAAGTATTAGCATCTTTTTCAGCAATGATAGTAACGGCTTTGTCGCTTGTTTCTGCTTGTTTCCATGCTGCGAGTTGCGCAGGCGTATAGCAATCAGCAGGATTTAGCAAATCACCAGAACCTAAAACTACTTGTTTGTTTGAAGTAGTGATTTTATATTCCAAATCTCCATATTCCAAATAAAACTCACCAGAACCTAAGTAAGGCTCTGTGTTCCAGCCTTTTATGTCGTCATACACACAAGCACGAGGATACCATTGTGCGTAAGAATAAACCCAACCTTTTTCAGAAAGTACACGTCCCATACGGTCAGAGCCTTTTTCTGGCGTGAAAAATGAATAAGCAATTTCAATTTCAATCTTTCCACCTTTTGCTTTCAAAGGTGCATCTAAAATTACTTGAATACGAGTATCAGTAACAATATATTTTGCATCAGAAAACGTAGCCGTTTTGCTAGCATCTTTGCCTACACTCTTGATACGCACAGATTTAAGCACATTTCCCTCTGTAGAACTACCTGTGTTGCGACTTCCTTTTACGTTTTGTACAAGTGTACCACGAGAATCTTCTTTGAATTTGTTTTGCTCCAACTGCAACCAAACAAAATCCAAAGCATCAGGACTATTGTTGGTATAAGTTAGTTTACTTGTGGCTGTAAGGGTATGTTTTGCATCATCTAAATCTGCTACAATGTTGTAATCAGCTCTGTTTTGCCAATATTGTTCACCAGGAACGCCCAGCGCAGAACGCATTGGCGTAGCACGGAAATCATTGATAAGGTCAAACTTAGACTGATTATTTTCACGTTGTGCAAATGCTTCAAGCGAGAAAATAGTTGCCAAAGATGCCATCAAAATTGTTATTTTCTTCATTTTGATAAATTATTTTGGGATATTTTTTATAAATTTCATTAAGTATCTTATAACGCCACAAATTTAGAAATATTATCTTAATTGTAAGATTTATGTTTTATTTTTTGAACAAACAAAGGTTTTTAAGAATATATCATACATCATATATCACACATCAAAGCCTCAAACTAATCTTCTGCATCAATAATTCCTGTCGGTTTTATGATTTCGTAGCGTGAAAAATCTTGTGCTGCTACCATTCCGTTGCCTTTGATGATTTGTGTGGGCGTAGTGATGACAAGGCTGCTATCCGTTCTGATTTGTTTTTCCAACGGCGACCACACCAAAGATGCCGTTTTGAGTGTTTTTTTTTCTACTTTTTCAAATACAACTACATCTCCTTCCGCTAAATACGTATTTTTTAGTTTGTCAAAAGTAGCTTTTTTGGCGGTAAGTCTGGTAGTTTCTTTTTCTGCGGTATCCATAAAAATAATTTCAATGCCAGTAGGATAAACAATATTTCCGTTGGCATAAGTATATTGTTTTGAGGCTTTTACCTGAATTTTTACTTTGGCAGAATCACTATAAATGGTCAGAATGTCCGTAGTTTCTACCATTGGCTCATCATTTTTGACTGGTTTTTTTATTTTTTCTTCTTGGCAAGAAATAAAGGCAAAAAACAGCAAAAAATAAAAAATAGTTGTTTGTGAAGACACAAACAACGGCTTTGTTGGTTTTATTGTTTGTGAAGACACAAGCAACGGCTTTGTTGGTTTTATTGTTTGTGAAGACACAAACAACGGCTTTGTTGGTTTTATTGTTTGTGAAGACACAAACAACGGCAAAAGAGATGATAATTTGGTTTTATTCATATTTTTTTAGACTGTGGCATAATGTGATGTTTTTTATGAAATGGCAGATTTTCTCCTTAGGCTTTTTTCTGCTCTATTTGTACATTTAAAAAATATAAATCAATGCTCGTGACTAGGAGCACGGTATACCTCAATTTCCATTTGTGGCAAAAGATTGTTGAGCTTTTTTTGTAATCTTAACGGAATATAATTTGTTGTCATTTTTTTGATGTGAGGAATATTTATATTATTGCTATTCAGTAGTCCACTAATGTTATTTACTTTAATGGTACCTACTTCAGGAAAGTGCAACAATTCTTCCACAAAAACATATTTTGCTTGTATAAAAGTGTCGTCTAAATGAAGGACATTCCCCTTTATTTGCTTTGCAAAAACAAGTTTGACGTATTCTCCACCTGCTTTTATGCCCCAATCAAAAAATATATTGTAGTAATGGTTTTCGTAGGCGTGTTTGACTTCTTCCACATAAAAATAGTCTAATCCTGCTCTCAAAAGGGCTTTTCTATCTATTCCTTCCTCATTTAAAAGAAGTTTTATGCCGTTGTCTGTGCCTTTTCTATAGTATTTTTCCACTGCTGCAAGCAAGTTACTAGGTGCGTATTTGGCAAGAAGTTGGCGTATTTTCTGTGATTTTCCTTCAAAACTTGTACTAAAATAATTATGAGTATTGCCCATTACCATCAAAACAAGGAGATATAATATTTCATCAGGAATGCCGCCAACGTCCATCATTTGTATTGCAAGTTGTTGGTTATCAGCATTTTCACTTTTCAGCAAATCAGCTATATTTTTTGTCATTTCTTCCGACACATCAAGCAAGTAGGGTTTCTCTAAAAGTTGCTGAAAATCTTTGAGGTGTTTTGGTAACACCAATGTAATTTTTTGTTTAGAAACAGTTTCTAGTATAGTTTCTAATGCTATTTTGGGTTGTTCTCCAATGCAAATATGTGTGGTTTTGTCTGTTATTTTGGAAATAATTTTGTATTCTTTTTCCTTAAAAAAATTGGTAAGTGCCATTATTTTTACGCCAGAAACATCACCCAAAACGCTGATAACCATTTTTTCTTTATCTAATTTCAAAGAAAAGGGCGTTTTTATATGATTTTCTAGGGCTGCAAGTGCATTGCGTCTTATGGGCGCATTTGCTACGTACACACAAGCTAACAAATCTTCTTTCTTAGCGTTCTTTAATATTTCTGTGCGGTTTTGAATAAGTGAAAACTCCAACATTTGTAGTTGTATGGATAAATTTCTTTTCCTGAAAGATGCTAACAAATTATTAACCGTTGTGCTAGTTTTTAGCTCTGTTGTCTTGCAGAAAGGGTTTTTATCAATATAAATATCCAATAAATTGGGTAATTGTAAGATTTTTTCAGATAAAAAACCTAGCTTATTAGCATAAAAGTTTATTTTTTCTAATCTCTCACAATTCAGAATACTATCAGGAATATTTTTGAGATTACAGGCAATAAGTTCTAACTCTCGCAAATTATTTTTATTAGAAAAAATATTATCAATGAGTAATTTCTTATTTCCATTTAACACTAATTTGGTCAAATGGGGCATATCAGACAACAAAAATGGTAATTCTTTGATGTTATTACTAGAAAAATCTAACTCTTGTAATTGTTTCAAATTCTTAAAAAAAGCGGGAATCTCAGTAATTTTGCTATTAATAATTGACAAAGATTGTAGATTTTTGAGGTTGGTTATTTTTTCAGAAAACACTTCAAAACGTGTTCTTTGCGCTATTTCATCTTTCAAATATACGAAATTTCCATTTAAAGAAAGTTTTTTGAGTGTTTTGAGTGAAAAAATATTTTCTTGTATTTCTTGTGTCATACTACCATAACTAAGTGATAGCTCTTCTATGCTTTTTAGCCCCAAAAACGCATCTTTTGGCAAATTCTCTATTTGATTAATATTTATATCAAGTTTTTTGAGATTTTCCATTTTAAAAAGAGAATTGGGAACTGTCAATATCATTTTACCAAACGTATTCTTTGGTGATATGTCGCAAAAAATAAAATTGATAATTAGACTTTCCAAACTGTCTAATTTATCAAAAATATCAAGGAATAGAGATTTATTACTTGACCCGCCAAAAGAATAGAAATGAGGCAATTGAAGATGTTTTAGCTGCTTCATTTCCGCTAAAAAAGCAGGAAATACATTAGTAAAGCTACTTATATTGATAGTATGCAACTTTGGTAGCTTGGCAAGCTCTTTTGGTAAAACATAATTATCTCCATAAGAAATATTAAGCACTTCTAAATTCTTGAAATTGAAACACTTAGGCAAATCCTCCGCAGGAATATTGAGGTCTGTAACGTCAGCAGGGTTTTTGAGTGCATCACTGAAGTTTTGTTTGTTATAAAAAGCCATAAAAAATTGTGAATAATGAGTTGTAAAGAAACACAAACTTTAATAATTATTTGTTCCACGTGGAACAAAATTGAATTTATATTGGGTTTTTATCTCCTTTTATTGTGATTTTGAGCTGTGGATACACTTTTTGTATTCTTTGGATAGTTGTTTTTGATATAACACTGACTATAATTTCTTTGATTGTTGGTATGTTTGTTGCATAGCCCAAAGTAACACCATCTAGTTTGCTTACTTCAATAACCTCTATTTCAGGGAATGCCAAAAGTTCTTCTCTAAAAAGTTGTTTTGTGTGTATTAAATGCTTAGAAAAATTCAAAACATTACCTTCTAAACAATTTTTATATATAATTTTAAGATATTCACCGCCTTTTTTTATTCCCCACTTGAAAAAAACATTATAATTTATTTGTGGGTAATAACTTGTATTCTCAACTTTATCATATTGCAAACCTGCTTTAAGAAGCTGTTTTTGGTCTATACTTTCCTCTTCTAAGACAAATTTGAGAATATCATAAGCAGTTTTTTTGTAATATTTTGCTACAACTGCCTGCAAACTTGTAGGCGCATATTTTTGCAACAATTTACGGATTTTTCGTGATTTCCCTTCAAAATTTGTACCAAAATAATACTGGTTTTCTATTATCATTAAAGCAAGCACATACATCAAATCATCAGGAACGCCCCCAGTTTCCATTATTTGTAGTGCAAGTTGTTGATTATCAGCATTATTGCTTTTTAGCAAATCACCTACGTTTTGGGTCATATCTGCTACCGCAGTTGCTAGTGCATCTGTCTTTGTATCAAGCAAATAAGGTTTTTCTAAAAGTTGCTGAAAATCTTTGAGATGTTTGGGTAAAGAAAGTTTTATATTTTGCTCAAAAACTGCTTTATTTACGTCTGCAAGTGAGGTTTTGGATTGCTCACTAATGCAAATATGTGTAGTTTTTGGGTCAATTTTATTGATAATTTTATAGCCTTTTTCCTTAAAAAACTTCGTAATATCCACCATATTTGCGCCTGCAATCTTGCCTAAAACACTAATCAAGGTAGTTTTTGGGTCTAAATCCAAAGAAAATGGCATTTTGATGTGTTTTTCAAGTGCAATGAGCGCATTTAGGCGTACAGACGGATTAGGTGCATACAAACAAGTTAGTAAATCTTTTTTCTTTGCGCTTTTAAGTATTTTTGTATGGTTTTGGATAAGAGAAAACTCCAATATTTGCAGGTTTTCTGCTAAATTTCTTTGTCTAAAAGATAAAATTAAAGCATTGATAGTGCTAGTTTTAAGTTCTGTGGTATTGGAAAGCGTGTTTCTATCAATTTTTAAAGTTGTAAGTGTTGGTATTTTTAAAATTTCGCTTGGCAAAATGGCTAATTTATTTGTACTGACATTCAATATTTCTAGTTTTTGGCAGTTTTGTATATTTGCAGGAATATTTTTGAGGTTACAACTTGTAATGTCTATTTCACGCAAGTTGTCGCCACCTTGCAAAATAGTTTCTAAAAGTAGGTTTTTATTGCCAGAAATATCTAATTTAGTCAAATTAGGCATTTCAGACAATAAAAAAGGGAATTTTTGAATATTATTATCCGTTAAATCCAGCTCTTGAAGTGATGTAAGTTCTTTTAAAAAATGTGGTATTTTTGTGAGTTTTCCTTTTGAAATTGATAGTTTTTCAAGTTTTTTTAGGTTAATTATTTTTTCAGAAAAACCATTTTCAAAACGTAACCTACTATTTAATTCTCTGTTTGTATAGGTGAAAGAGCCATTTAAACTAAGATTTTTGAGGTTTTTTAGTAAAAATATATTTTCTTGAATTTCGTTGGATATACTCCCATAAGTAATATTAAGTTCTTCTAAACTTTCCAAACCTAAAAAAGTATCTTTGGACAAATCTTCCATTTGGTTGATTTGAAGATGTAATCTTTTTAGCTTTTTCATCTTAGAAATAGATGTCGGAAACTTCACGTCAGGTCTATTGGTATCAAAATACAAACCTATTTTCAAGCTCTCCAAATGCTCAAACGTATGAAATATATCAGGGAAATCTAAGGGATATTGCAAAGAGTAATAAGCAGGCAAAGTCAAGTTTTTAAGTTGTGGCATTTCCGCCAAAAAATCAGGAAAAATAGAAAAAAAATCATTCAATTTAATGGTATGCAACTTTTTAAAGTTCAAAACTTCTTTTGGTAAAGGACTTGCACTGTTTCCAAAATCTATAATATCAAGCACTTCTAGATTTTCAAAATGAAAGCACTTATCCAAATCTTCTAACGTAATCTGGAGTTCTTTTACGTCTAGGGGATTTTTATGGGATAGCATAATGCTTCCTAATGTGTCGTGAGGCATATTTTAAAATGTTGTTTTTTTACAAAATTTAGCTAAAAAGTTTTTAACTATTGAGATTTTATGAATATGAATTTTCCAGTCACTGACTGGAAAATGTTTGGGTATGTTAAATAGAATTCTCTAAACAAATACAAATTAGATTCAGACATTCCTTTGATATTTTTTGTCTTTTTTGCAATTTCTTTAATTACTTTTTGTCCATATTCTGCCCTATCATTGCCATTTAGTTCGTATTCAGCAATATAAAATTCAAAAAGCCAATTACGCAAAGTAAGGGCAGTATTTACTTGTTTTTGAGTTTGTAAGTTAAAATATTGTTGCGTTTCAGCAATAATATCAACTAATTTATCTAGGTTTTCCATTTGATTTATCATTTTTTTAAACGAAAATCTTTCTTAAAACATCTATTTCACGCTTTGCTGACGCTTTTTCGTACAAAATCCTGTAAGCGGCAGTCGTAATAGGCAAATCTGCATTATGTTTTTCGTTGATGGCATAAATGCTTTTAACGGCATAATAGCCTTCTGCAATCATATTCATCTCCATTTGTGCAGATTGTACTGTGTAGCCACGCCCAATCATATTTCCAAAAGTGCGGTTTCTACTAAATTGTGAGTACGCCGTAACCAACAAATCACCTAAATAAGCCGTTTGAGCAAGATTTCTAGGCATTGGGCGCAACGCCTGAATAAAATTCTCTATTTCTTTCATAGCATTAGACACCAAAACCGCCTGAAAATTGTCGCCATAGCCCAAACCGTGTGCAATGCCACACGTAAGCGCAACAATATTTTTGATAATGGCAGAATATTCCACCCCATAAATATCTCCAAAAGGTGTGGCTTTTATGTAGGCACACGTAAGCAAATTAGCCACTATTTGCGCTGTTTGCGTGTTTTCAGAGGCAATAGTAAGATAAGATTGGCGTTCAAGAGCCACTTCTTCAGCGTGGCACGGACCTGCAATAATAGCTATTTTTTCGTGCAAAACGCCAAAATCTTCTGCTACATACTCCGTAATCAGCAAATTGCGTTCTGGTATCATACCTTTTACGGCAGAAACAATGATTTTGTTTTGGAGATAATTTTTGGGCAAATCTTTGAGTGCATCAGTCATAAAAGCAGCAGGAACAACCAAAAAAACCACTTCTGCAGTTTCTATTGCGTGCAAAATATTCGTTGTAACGGTTACTTTGTCAGGATTTATCTCTACATCACTCAAATAACTAGGGTTTTGGTTAAATTTGCGTATAAAAGCAGCATCTTTGGTATTTCTCAACCACCAATGTATTTGCAAGTTTTGTTCTGACAAGATTTTGACAATAGCTGTAGCCCAACTTCCGCCCCCAATGACTGCCACAGTGGCAACCACAGCCTTTATTTGTGTGTTTTCCATAATTTTTTATATTTTAAGTTGAAAGATAAGAAAAAAGGAAACAAAAGCAAAACTTAAGGAATTATGAATTATGAATTGTGAACTAGCAGTTGCTAGTATGAATGAATACAAAATTATGATAATGAAGAGATTATATAGCTTTTGACTAAATCAAAATATAAAACATTGTATTTTCTTTCAATTTTGATAACTTGCGTTATATTTAAAAACCTCATCAAAAAATATGGCTAAAATCAATATTGAAATAGACAAATTAACGAATTCTATTGTTAATAAAGCAAGTGGTGATGTTTTCAATACAGAAATAATGGAAGTAACGGTGAAGGACTTAAAGAAAACTACAAAAAAGAATGGTTGGAAATTTAATTGGAGCAAGGAAAAACAAGAAATAGATACATTAGTTTTCAAAATAGTTATTGAAAATAATGAAAATGTAATTCAAGGTATGGTTTGTTTGATAGACAAAGGAGACCATATTTACCTTAAGTAATGCGTTGTAAATAAAGTTCTAATTTACCGCAAAGGCGCAAAGTTTAAATACACGCAAAGAACGCAAGGTTGAAACTAAGTTTTTTGTATTT
>JAYVGJ010000496.1:0-6802 GCA_043772375.1 Raineyaceae bacterium
GGAAAATAGGCGGGACAATTCAGTGTATTAAAATAAATTATAAAATAAAAAACATATATACTTTTTAAGATTGAAAACTGTCCATAGTATTGTATCTAAATAATAAAATATAAATATCTATAAATTTATTATGCAAATAATCATTATTAGTATTTTCCTGATGCCTTTTGCAAACTTTTTAAGTACTGATTTTCCTGATAGTGCTTGGAGTTTAGCTGCTCATTTTTTGTTTTATCCAATTTTATTTTTCATATTAGGATTTTTTATTGATACGGATTTATTGGGGTTTGGATTTTATCATTTGCCAAGTTATGCACTTATTCCTGCCTGTTTTTTAATTATTTTAGTGGCTGATTACTATTCCAGAATTTCTACTAAAGGGTATTATGACCAAATAGGAGAACTAATATGTAACCTTTTACTTGCTATAACATTACTTTTTTCTTTTTTTCCTTTATGTTTTTTGATGTTTTTCGCTACACAATACGAAAATAATCTTGCAGGACTTGGTGTAATACAGAATATGCAAGTTATCAAAAGTATAGGTTTTGTTTTGCTGTGTTTATTGATGACAATTTTATTTCATTTTTTTATGATGTTTCTTTTTGATATTTATAGGAAAAAACGGTAAAAAACTGAAATTTTAAAGTTGTTATAGGAACGCATCACGAGAAAGATAAAATAAACTTGTTTTAACGACTAAAAAAGCGTATTTTTGTAAAAATTCAACCTTTAATCAGCGTTTTATTATGGAAAATTTGGCTCATAAAACTGAAATATCTTCTACCATTTTGGGAACTGTTGCTGATATGCGTTCTTTCTCTTTTGAGGAAAAAAAAGCTGCCTCTTACACAGAAAACAGTACGGATTTGTTGCCTGATGCTATCTTAGGCATCAAAAAAAATCTAATAAACAAAACAGAAATTATACATTTGTTTAATGCGCAAATAGAAAAACTCACTTGGTACAATGATTTGGAAAATGATAACTTGCTGCTTATCAATGATTTAATAGCTTGTATGAAAGATGCTTATTCCTCTCTTGTGCGCAAATATAACACATTTGATGCCCTGAAAGATAAAAAAATAGCAAAAAATGAAATTAAAAATTTCAAAAATGCTGTTGAAGAGCTAAAAGAAACATATCAGGATTTGGAATCTGTGTTTTTCTTTCTGCCCGCAATGCCTGATTTTAAAGCTACAACCAAACAATTATCCCTTATTTAGCACAATAAATGACTATTTTTTGCCTTGAAGAATTTAAAGTTGCTTTTGAAAAACTTAAAAATAAAAAATCATACAATTCTATTGAAAAAGATATTATTGATTATTTTTTTGATAAATCAGTAGAAGAATTATCATCTGGAACTAGGTTAAATAATAATAATGAAATACCTTACATCAAAAAACGTCTTAGCGGAAGTGGCGGATTTAGGTTGTACTTTTTGTTAATTATCAAAGATGAAAAATTATATTTGATGTTTGTTCACCCAAAAACAGGCACATTAGGCTCTGAAAACATCACCGACAAATCCAAAGCAAATTTATACAAAAACGGTGGTAGAATGTATAAAAAACAATGATTTATACGAATTAACTTTAGACATTGAAACAAATTTAATCATTTTTGAGAAAATTTAAAAGAATTTGAATAAAAACTCACCAATCCCAAAATGAATATTCTTCATATTTTATCTTCTACTTTTTTTGCAGGTTCTGTGGCGTATGCACTTGCGCTCACAGAAAAACAACTTGCTGAAAATCATCAAGTTATACTTATTTCTGATACGGAAAATTTAGGAAATAATTTGAGTGAAAATAATCTAAAAGATAGTTTAAAAGCTATTTCTTATGGCTTGCCTGTTTCAAAACGTGACCATATCCAAAGATTTAAAAATGTTCGTTTTATACGGAAAATTATCAAAAAACATCAAATAGACATCATACACGCACACTCTCGTGCCGCAAGTTGGCTTTCGTATTTTGCAACTTTGGATAAAAAAATCCCTCTTATTTCCACCATTCACGGAAGGCAGCATTTGCACGCTTCTACAAGCCTTTTTGATATTTATGGCGACAAAATCATTGCTATTTGCCCTAATTTGAAGCAGCATCTTATCAAAGAAGTCAAAATGAAACCTGAAAAAATAACGGTTTTGCCTAATGGTTTTGATTTTGCACATTTGGACAAAATTTTAGTAGAAAATAATCAGAAAGATAACCAAGATAATCAACAAAAAAACATCAAAATAGCTTTTATTGGTAGATTTAACGGCATCAAAGGTGATATTTTTGCGACAATATTAGCAGATATTTTTCCAGAAATATTGGGAAAATACCCAACTATTATTATTCAACTTATTGGCGGAGAACTAGAACTTTTTAACGAAAAAGGTAACAAAGCAATAACTGATTTGCTCCAAAAATACCCAAATGCTATTGAAAAAGTGGGTTTTACGGCAGATGTGCCTGCCTACATACGTGAGGCGCAACTCGTCATAGGTGCTGGGCGTGTGGCAATAGAAACTTTATACCTTGAAAAACCTATTCTGGCGGTTGGAGAGGCGTGTTATGTAGGAATTATTGACGAAAATAATTTAAAAATCACCCCTAACCCCTCCTTGAAAGGAGAGGAACAAGCTCCCCTTCTTCCTAAGGAGGAACTGGGGGCAGTTTTAGACGCTTTTTTGCAAAATGCTATCAATACTAATTTTGGAGATATTTTGCCAAAAGCAAATACGAATTATCATCATTTTGAGCAAATAAGAAAAGATTTGTTCATTTTCTTGGAAAACTTACATCAAAATAAAAAAAATCTTGATAATTCTGAAAATGCTATCAAAACACAAATAAAAGCACTCTATAGCATTGAAAACGTGCATCAGCAAATAATGCAACTATACCGTTCTGCACGAATGAAAAAGCTGTTCCCTGCCTATATCCCTATTTTGATGTACCACAAAATCCCTGATAAGCCAATAGAATCACCCAACCGCATTTTTATCACCAAAGAAAATTTTAAAAAACATTTGGACTTTTTTCGTTTGCGAGGGCTTACTCCTATCACTTTTGTAGATTACAAAAATATAGCAGAAGGCAACATAAAACCTACTCAAGGGCGTATGCCAATACCCAAAAAACCTATCATTTTGACTTTTGATGACGGCTATGAAGATAATTTTACTAATTTGTTGCCGCTAATGCAAAAGTATGGTTATAAAGGAGTTATCTATTTGCTTGGAGATGAAAACATTACTTATAATTATTGGGACGCAGACAAGGGCGACCATAAAGATATGCTAATGAACACCGCCCAAAAACAGGCTTTCGTACAAGCAGGCTGGGAAATAGGCGCACATACACTCTCACACCCAAATTTGACCCAAATTAGCGCAAAACAAGCATTTGAAGAAATGACTTTATCTAAGAAAAATCTAGAAGAAACGCTACAAACAAAAATTATTTCATTTGCATATCCGTATGGAAACCTAAACGAAAACCTCAAAGAACTAGCAAAAAAAGCAGGTTTTGATTTTGCCGTAGCCACAGACACAGGCGGAATGCACCTAGAATGTGATTATTTTCAGATTTTTAGGGTAAATGTATTTCCAGAAGATAACCTTTTTGCACTCTACAAAAAGACATCTACTTGGTACAGAATATATTACGAGAAAAGAAGAAGATAATAACTACTTGATTTCTACTTTTTGGTTAGCATTCCTGCCAAAAAACGTAGGAAAATACTTATATTATTCCTTATTTTTATATCTTTGCAAACCAAATAATAACAACTTAAAATACCAAAAATGACAGAACTCAACTGGGACGGAAAATACAAAGATAACAAACGAAACTCCCCTGTACGCATTGCTTTGCCTTTCCAAACAATAGAAACCATCAACGAAAGTAATGCAGATAGACAAAAAAGATTAGCATCTATTTTTAATCAAAAACAAGAATATAACAACCATAATAGACTTATTTGGGGAGATAAAAAATATGTATTGCCCTCACTACTTGCAGAATTTGCAGGAAAGATAAACCTTATCTACATAGACCCGCCCTTTGATACAGGTGCCAACTTTTCTTTCTCTACCACAATACCAAGTCCAAACGGTGAAAAAAATAACAACGAAACCTTTACCAAACAACCCTCTGTCATTGAGCAAAAAGCCTATAGAGATACGTGGGGAAAAGGTTTGGACTCTTACCTACAATGGTTTTATGAAACCGCACTCATACTAAGAGAGCTACTTGCTGAAAATGGAAGCATTTATGTACATCTGGATTGGCATACATCACATTATGCAAAAATAATCCTTGATGAGGTTTTTGGATATGATAATTTTAGAAATGAAATTATTTGGCACTATTCAGATGGCACAGCCCCCAAAAATGCTTTTAAGAGAAAAACAGACACAATATTTTTATATGCAAAAACCAAAAATACAATTTTTAATGAAGTAAAAATTCCTGTATTAAATCCCAAAAGATATGATAAAACAGATGAAGATGGTAAAAAATATTTTGAAGATGGACATCACGGAAGTTCAAAAAGATATTATTTAGAAGATGGAATGATTTGTGATAACGTATGGACTTATATAACAGATTCTAAATTTAGACAATTAAATTCAATGTCAGATGAAAGAAGACAAGTTAATTATCCTACCCAAAAGCCAGAGGCATTATTGGAGCGTATTATTAAGGCAAGTAGCAATGAGGGAGATTGGGTTCTAGATTGTTTTTGTGGTAGTGGCACGACGGCATCAGTAGCAGAGAAGCTAAAACGCAAGTGGATAACCTGTGATTTGGGTCGTTTTGCTATTCATACGGCACGCAAAAGGCTTTTAGGGATAGAAAATGTACGCCCTTTTATTGTTCAAAACTTAGGCAAATATGAGCGTCAACAATGGATGCAAGCAGAATTAGGCGGCATAGACAATGCAGATATGGAGCAGAAATTAGAACAAGAGAAAAACTACCATAAATTTATTTTGGATTTGTACCAAGCACGTATGCTTACGGGCTACACGTACCTACACGGCACAAAAGCAGGGCGTATGGTGCATATTGGGAGCGTAGATGCGCCTATTACGGTAGAAGACATCAAAGCAAGTATTAAGGAATTTTGGCAGTTGGTAGGCAAAGAAAAAGCATTAGAACAGAATGGGATAGACTTTTTGGGCTGGGATTTTGCCTTTGAGGTCAATGAAACTGCTAAACAATTTGCCTTAGAAAACAAAGTAAATATTTCTTGTAAGAAAATCCCTCGTGAGGTATTAGAAAAGAAAGCTATTGAGCAAGGCGACATTCGTTTTTATGAATTGGCATCTTTGGGCATAGATATCAAGCAAAAGAAAACGGAGGTAATAATTAAATTGAATAATTTTATTATTCCTGCTGATGACGTACCCCAAGAAATACAAGGCAAAATCACGGATTGGAGTCAGTGGATAGATTATTGGTCTATTGATTGGAATTATAAAAATGATACTTTTCATAATGAATGGCAAAGCTATCGTACCAAAAAAGTGCCTAATTTGGATTTGCACGCTTCACACACCTACGAAGTGGCAGGAGAATATAAAATTCTGGTAAAAGTAATTGATATTTTGGGTAATGATACCACAAAAATAGTAACGGTGAAAGTATAAATAGTTTAGACCTTCAAGGTTTTGAAAACCTTGAAGGTCTGATAGTTCAATATTCAAACACATAAAAAGTAACTATGGCTAAGAAAAAAGCACAACAACAAGATATTTTTTTTGATGCAGTTGCTCAAATGCAAACGGCTCCTTGTGTACTTGCCATACGCAAAGAAGTAGAAAATTGGCGTAATAACAATTATGCAGGAAGCACAGCAACGAGCCAAGAATTACTTAATTTTTGGTTTAAAAACGACCATTTGGTAGAAGGCAAACCTTTTGTTTTCCATAAAGCACAAAGAGAAGCCATAGAAACACTTATTTATGTGTATGAAGTAGCCAAAGTACGCAACCGCAAGGATTTATTAGAAAAATATGTTTTTGATAATACGGATTTGCGTATGCCTCCTTATGATGAATTTGCCCGTTATTGTACCAAAATGGCAACAGGAAGTGGCAAAACCTTTGTAATGACAATGGTTATTGTGTGGCAGTTTGCCAACGCCGTAAGAACAGATGATACACAATATGCTAAAAACTTCTTGATTATTGCACCCAACACCATTGTAAGAGATAGGCTCAAAACTGATTTTGAGAATGGTGCTAATTTTAGGAATTTCCCGTTTTTGCCTTCTCATTATGCTTGGTGGTGGGAAATGAATTATTATATGACAGGAGATACAGAACGCACCAATAGTGATGGGGCGTTGTATCTTACGAATGTTCAGCAATTTTATGAAAGAGGGAATAAAAAAGAAAGTGAAGAAACATCTGCTATGACAGCTATGCTGGGAAGTACGCCACCAAGTAGCAAAAATGAAATTTCAGATTTTGAAGAGAGAATTGTGGTGCGTGATGGTTTGCTGATGGTTTTGAATGATGAAGCCCATCACACACACGACGAGGAATCTGAATGGAACAAATTTATTCGTAAAATTCATACACAAAAGCAAGTATTAGCACAATTAGACTTTTCAGCTACGCCACGTTATAGCAAAGGTTCATTATTTGCGTGGACTATTTCAGATTATCCACTAAAACAAGCTATTGAGGATAGGATTGTCAAAAGACCTGTAAAAGGCATTACAAATATTGAAGAAGCCAAATCAGATGTAGCAAGTGTGCGTTACAAGGGCTTTGTAACGGCATCAGTAG
>JAYVGJ010000497.1:0-9324 GCA_043772375.1 Raineyaceae bacterium
TCACGTCCTAGACTTTCCGCCACTATTTTGGTATATTCTTTTACAATATTATTGATATTAAGGTTATGAAACTCTGCACAAACGGCACCAGCAAGCTCTTTGGCAGCTGTAAAAGTAACATCTCCACTATTTTCTGTGCCTTGATAAGCTGTAGTAATCAAGTGTTTAGCAAGTTCGTCAGCAGTTTTCAGGTCTTTTATATTTTTGATATAAGAGATTTTAGCTACAAAACGCTCAAAACCTAACTCCTTGATACCCATATCAATAAGCATACGACACAAACACACAATAGCAGAAGAATCAGCCCCGCCACTCAAAGAAATCACAAATCCACCAGAACGGCTTTTGCGCAAATAATCATATAAACCCAGCATCATAGCACGAGCAAATTCTTCTTCTTTGATGTTTTCACTATGCTCCCACGTAGTTTTGAGAGGAGTTATTTTCTCTAAACCAATTTTAGGAAAATCAAAATTATTATCAATGCAATTCCCAAAACTTTCCACAATATCAAAAGTATGCGTTTGGATTTGTGCTAGTCGTGTCAAATCCACATCAATAACGGCAGTCGTAATGATTACATCTTCAAAAGAAAGGCGTTCACCAATAGCCAAAAGCGTACCATTAGAGGCAATAATACTTCCACCATCAAAAATCACTCTTCCAGACTCATTTCCCATCAAGTTAGCATAAATATAACTCACGCCAAACGCCCTAGAACCTTCCAAAACAAACCTTTTGCGTACTTCTAGCTTATCAAAAGCAAAATGAGAAGCACTAGGATTTAGGATAATATCAATGCCATAATTGTACAAATCACGTCCTGGGCGGTTTGCCACCCAAGCGTCTTCACAAATTTCAAAACCAATTTTGATGCCGCTGATATTAAAATAAACATCACCAACTTTGTACTCGTGTCCGCCTATATGTATGTGTGAGTAGCCTTTTTGTGTCCACGCCGTAAACCAACGTGGCTCATAATGAATGCCGTTGCCCGCCAAGAATTTTTTTGCAGGAAAACCCAAAATCTCTCCATCAGAAATAAGGCAAGCACAATTAAAAAGTTTGTTTTGTATAAGCAGGGGCAAACCCACCGTAACAACCATTCCTTTGGTATAAGGCACAATTTTTTGGAGATATTCCAAAGATTTTTCAGTAGTGTTTACGGCATAGAAAGCGTCTTCACAGCCGTAGCCAGTAATACAAAGTTCGGGCAGGCAAAGTATGCTCACGTCTTCATTTCGGGCTTTTTCTATGGCACTGATGATATGTTGGAAATTGTTTTCCCAGTCTAATGGCGTTTGGTTAAGCACGCCTGCACCTACTTTGATAAGTTTCATAAAGAATTTTTAAGAATTATTTTTAAGAAGATTTTGATGTTGAAAGTTAGAAAAAAAGAAATCAAATCCCAAAAATAATTTATGTTTTATTATTTTTTAGATATATTGCTAAACAGAGATTCTTACAGAACAGAAACAAATTCTGCAAAATCATTAAACATATACGTTTTTTTTGTAGTTTTGCACTAGAATAGAAACCGTATAAAAAGAAATGACCAAAATTATTCAGCATATCCAACAAAGTGATAAAACTTTGTTTTCCTTTGAAATATTGCCTCCACTCAAAGGAGAAAGCATACAACAACTTTTTAAGGCTATTGACCCATTGATGGAATTTAAACCAAAATTCATTGATGTAACCTATCACAGAGAAGAATATGTCTATAAAAAACGTGAAAATGGGCTTTTAGAACGCCAAACCATACGCAAACGACCAGGAACTGTCGGCATTTGTGCCGCTATTATGAACCATTTTAAGGTTGATGCCGTTCCGCATATCATTTGTGGTGGTTTTTCTAAAGAAGAAACAGAAAATGCCCTTATTGACCTTGACTTTTTGGGCATTGATAATGTGCTTGTGCTGCGTGGAGATGCTATTAAGTCTGAAGGAAGTTTCACCGCAGACCCAAATGGGCATTCCTACGCTACGGAACTACTCGTACAAGTTGCTGATATGAATAATGGGAAATATCTTGAGGAGATAAATATGAGCCATACTAATTTTTGTATTGGTGTAGCAGGCTATCCAGAAAAGCATTTTGAAGCTCCTAGCCTCAATAATGATTTAAAATATTTGAAGCAAAAAGTGGATTTGGGCGCAGAATTCATTGTTACGCAGATGTTTTTTGATAATAAAAAATATTTTGAGTTTGTCAATAAATGCCGTAATATGGGAATAACCGTTCCTATTATTCCTGGTTTGAAGCCTATTACTACCAAAAAACAACTTACTATTTTGCCAAGTATTTTTCATATTGATTTACCAGATGAGTTAGTTTTGGAGATTGAAAAGTGCAAAACAAACGACCAAGTCAAACAAGTTGGGATAGAATGGGGCATAAAACAGTCAAAAGAGCTAATGGAGGCTGGTGTACCTTGTTTGCATTATTATTCTATGAGCAAATCTGATGCAGTAAGACAAATTGCAGAAACTTTATTTTAGGTATTTTTGTAGGGATTTTTTTATAAAATTACTATAAAAATTCTTTTTCAGAAAAAACATTTGTCAAATACAACATTTTTTAGTAGTTTTGGAAAAGTTTTGAAAATATAGAATTTGTGCTTGTATTCATTCACAATTCACAATTTAAAATTCACAATTATTTCAAAAATATCTTATCAGAAATCAATTATATGGAAAATACGCTCAACGAAAGTACAAAACTAGACGAAGTAAGAAAACTTATCTTTGGAGAGGAAATAAAAACCTACAATTCTGAAATAGATGCCATCAAACGCAGTCTTGACAACTATCGTACAGAAATTTCTGTAAAAATTGATGAAGTTAAGATTGAAATGCTCAAATCTATTGAAAGCCTAGAACAAAAAATGCTGGCACGAGTGGCTGATTTTCAAGCATCTGCACGCCAGGAATTAGAAACGCAACGCCGCAATACGGTCAATAGAGCAGCTTTGAGCAATATTTTTGATGAAATTTCTAAATCTCTAGCGCAATAAGAAATAATGGAAGACATCAACACACCCATAAATAACACGGCTAATAATGAGCCAAAAGAAATAGCAACAGAAACGGTTACCTCTTATAAGGACGTTGTTGTGAATGTGGATAAACAAGACGCTGAAAATAAATTTAGTGGAATGAAAGACCTTTTTACGTCTATTATTAGTGAAAACCGCAAAGATTACGACAAACAAATTACGGAAATGCGTGGTTTGTTTATGACCGTTTTGGAGGAAAACCGCAAACAAGGGCAACTCCAAGTACAGGATATGTACAAAACTTTGCCTAGTCTTATCAATGAGGCAGATAAAATGCGTCGCAAAGAAGAATATGTTTTTTTGAATGATGAAGACGGTTTGGATAAAGGCACAAAATCTGGTAAATATACCCGTATGAGTGCCATTAAAGAACTCATTGTGGGAAAAGATACCAAAAATATTCAGGAAAGATTAGCTATTTTGGAAGCAGAAGTAGAAGAAACAGTTTTGCAAGACAAAGAAAGCCTTGCACAAGCTGCCAAGGATATTTATGATAGACTAGAAAGAATGGAAAACCGCATCAAAAGTGAGTTAGACAAAACTTTTGAAATCATTAAACTTGAAATTCAGACGGAAGATAAAAATCTTTCTATTAGAGAAGAAATGTCTAAAAATTTGCGTATGATGGCGGACCAAACCAAAGGTTATAAGCAATTTTTTGAGGTAAAAGCTTAATGAGTTGTGAGTTTTGAGTTGTGAATTTTGAGTTAAATACAAAATATGTACTTTGTATTCAAATCCTGAAAGGACTTAATTATAAACAAGTTAAATTATCAAAAAATGAGTTTTCTTGCTAAAATAAAAGAAATTATCATTGATTTTGGGGCAGTAGTTTATCCAGACTACTGCCCTTCTTGTATTAGTTATCTTGAAAAAAATGAAGATTTTATTTGTACAAAATGCAAAGTGAAACTTCCCAAAACTGGCTCACATCTCCCTGATGCAGATAATAAAGCCATTGTCCAAAGATTTGAAGGACGTGTAAAACTTGCGCACACGCTTTCTTATTTGTATTTCAAAAAAGGTTCTAATGTGCAAAGTTTGCTACACAAACTAAAATATGCCTCACAACCTTTAATTGGTGAAAAACTGGGTTTGTGGTATGGCACAGAACTATACGAACAAGGTTTTAAGGACGTTTTTGATATTATTGTGCCTGTTCCGTTGCACGCTTTGCGACAAAAAAAGCGTGGCTACAACCAAAGTGAAGCCTTTGGAAAAGGACTTGCACAAGGGCTTGATATTCCGCAAGTTACCCACGCTTTTGTGCGTACACAATACACAGATACGCAAACTAAAAAGCAAAGAATGGAACGTGCGGATAATGTAGAGAATATTTTTCAGATAAAAGATGCTAATGCGCTCAAAAATAAGCATATTTTGCTTGTTGATGATGTGGTAACGACAGGCGCAACACTTTTTGAGTGTGTTTTATCATTAGAAAAAGCACAACCAAAAAGTATTAGCATTGCCACTATTGCCGCTGCTGGATAATATTTCGTTGTTAAATCTTCAAGGTTTTTAAGACTTTTGAAGGTTTAAGAATATATTTACAAATATCTTTCTGTAACAATATTCGTATGATGGATTTCGTGACCAACAATAATACCACATAAAGCACGCACAGAAACCGTATTATTATTGGCGTTTCCAAGCTGATTGATGGCATTTTCGTCTAAGTTTTCAAAAAGTTGTAGGGTTGTTTGACGTATCAAAACAAATTCTTCTACCAAACTTTGTAGAGTACGTTGATTAAAGTTAGCATTTTGCATATAATCATCTTGCTCAAAGCCTGGAAGTGCTTTTTTTTCACCTCTTGCCACACATAAAGCACGGTAAGCCATAATTCTTTCGCAGTCAATAATATGTCCCAACACTTCTCTAATAGTCCATTTGCCTTGTGCGTAAGCAGTTTGAGATTTTTCTTCAGAGATTTTTGCATAAAAATCTTTTACAAAATCAAGTCTTTCTGAAAGTAAAGCAAAAAGGTTAGCTTTTTCATCAAAGAAGTTCATATATCCTTGATAAAATGTCCCATATTCGTGGGTTTGAGGTTTTGAGATAATCATATTTTTTAATACCAGAATTATTTTTTACGACTTTTATAATCAGTTTTTTATTGTAATTTGCAAACACAAAATCATTTTAATAAGTTCTTAAAATATGATATGAGAAACTTAAAAAATATTTTTTTAAAAAAAACAGAAAAAATAGAACAATATTGATAAAAACTTCGTAATATTGTAACGAAATAGCACATACAAACATCAAATTTAAAAGTTCAAACTAGCGTTAAACTCAAGTTATTAAGTCCTAGCGTTAAATCAAACCTACTGCCATATGAAAAAATTATTTCTTAGTATTTTAGTCGCATCTACCATTCTTGCAACCTCGTGTGGTAAGACTGATACAGTTGCAAATGGAGGAGATTCCATTAAAAAACCTATAAAAACAGATACTCCTACAAAAGGTAAATTATCTCCAGAAGTAATTAAAAATATTATTGAGTCTATTCCGAGTCCAGCAGAAATTTCTTTTCTTATCAAAGATTCTGGCGTGAAATATGACCAATCAATGATGAACAGTGCAGACAACGTAGGAAATTATAGTACGGACTACAAAAAAGCACTTAATTTGGGTATTTATAGTACTGATTTGGGTTATGCTAATATTTATGAGCAGTCACAAGATGCCATTACACTCGTTACGGCGGTACGTGATATGGCAGATGGACTTAATATAGTGAAGTTTTTTGATTTTGAAAACATCAGAAAACTAGCGGCAAGTGGTAGTGAAAATTTGGATAAATTGTTGGAAGAAACAACTATGAACTTGCAAAAGATGAATGACCATTTGCAAGAAGAAGACCGTACTGATATGACTGTACTTGTTTTGACTGGTGGCTGGATAGAGTCTTTGTACCTTACTTGTAAAGTAGCAAAAATAAAAACAAGTGAAGAACTTAACTCTCGTATTGCAGAGCAGAAAATCACGTTAGACCAGATTATCTTGCTTGTAGAACACTACGAAGCATCTCCAAAGATGAAGACTTTGAGAGAAGAACTTGTAGCACTTGACAAAATTTATGCGAGTATTGAGGTGAAAACTATTCCTGGGGAGTCTAAAAAAGTAGAAAAAGGTGGAACAATTACTATTGAGCAAACAGGGACAACGGAAGTTAAAATGAAACCTGGTGATTTAGATGCTATCTTGGCACAAGTTACGCTTATTCGTGATAATATTACCAAAAAATAAGTACTAACAAATGTATTATTGAAACTTAGCACGGTTTTAGTAATACATTGAAAGTTGGGTACAAACTCAACCTACATTTTAAATATTAACATAAATTTTATAATCTCAAAAAAATGAAAAAAATAGGATATGTTTTTGCAATGATAGTAGCATTATTTGCAGTAACCAACAATGTTATTGCACAATGTGATGTTACGAGCTACACTTCTAAATGTGTAGAAAAATTGAAGCCACAAAGCTACCGTTTCGTGAAAAGCTATAAAGTTGATTTTCAGAAAGGGAAAGTAAATGATGTGGAATATTCGTACGTATTCAGTCGTGGAAGTACTTACTTGATTACTCTTTCTAACGGAGATGCGAAAACACAAGGTTTGAGATTCACTTTGCTTGATACAGAAAAAAAGGCACTTGTATCAAGTTATAGTGAAGAAACTAAAACATTTTCTTCTGCAGTGCAGCTGAAATGTCAGAGAACTGGCGTTTATTATCTTAGATATAGCCACGACAAGACAAGCAATTATTGTGGTGCTAGTGTTATTGGTATGAAAAGACAATAACATTATCTAAATAATCTTTATTTGATTTGTCAGATATTATAAAATCAACCAAATAAAGCAGAAATAAAAATTTCTGCTTTGTTTGGTTATGCTTACTTTAAACATACTTAAACTATTCTACTTCTTTTATGATTTTTTCTATGAAAAAAATACTCGTTAGTTTCTCTCTTGTTTTTTTATTGTTCTCTTGCAAAGAAGAAGTAAAAGACAAACCTAAAGTTGAAGGCAACAAAGTCGTTGTAAAAATTGATTTTAAAGCATTAGAAGCCGTACCTAATCCTATTGAAATAGCCTCTTTGATGAAAGATATTGGGATTGCCTATGACCAAAACTACATCAACCACGTGGATAATATTTCTAAATATGATACGGATTTTAAGAAAGCACTTAATCTAGGTATTTATAGTACAGATTTGGGCTATGCTAATATCTATGACCAAAGTCAGGAAAGTATCAATTGTATTACGGCTATCAGAGAACTATCACAAGGGTTAAAAATTGACTCTTATTTTGATTTTGATAACGTCAAAAAAGCCATAGACCAACGAGATAACCCACAAGAACTTTTGAAAGTTACCCTTACTAACCTTCAAAAAATCAATGAAGGATTAGATGAGGAAGACAGAGGAGATGTAACCCTTTTTATTATCACTGGTGGCTGGATAGAAGCTTTGCACCTTAGTTGTACAGCTGCAAAGGCTAAAAATAAAAAAGAATTATTGGAAAAAATAGCTGACCAAAAAATAGCTTTAAAGCAGTTAATTGATATTTTGGACAAAAACAAAGATAAAAATACACATCTTGCGCAACTAAGAACAGATTTGGACGAAATAGTAGCAGCTTACGCTGCTGTCAATATTGAAAGTACAGAAAAAATTAAGCCTGCACCAACTAAACAAGTAGGTGATGAAGTAGTGATTGACCAAACAAATATAGAAACAAAAATAAGTTTCACGCCAGAAGACCTAAATAAAATTATTGCTGCAGTAGATAAAATGCGTGCAAAAATTATTGGATAACTATTGTAACAGACAACAATAAGATGCAACTAACGTAGCTTACTGTTGTTCAATTTTATCAAAAACTTATTAACATTCAATAAATTTTTTATTATGAAAAATTCTCTTAAAGTTGTAAAATCAGTGCTTGTGATGATGTTTTTGTTCTTCACTTTTGGTGCTTATGCACAGTGTGATGTAACTAAATATACCGACAAGTGTGTTGAAAAACTAAAGCCAGCAGGCTTCAGGTATCTAAAAAGCTATAAAATAGATACACAAAATGGCAAAAAAGCAGTTGTAGATTATGCTTACGTACTTAGTGCGGGCATTACTTACATTATTACACTTTCTTCTACAGACACAAAGGGTTTGTTTGTAAGACTGCTAGACTCACAAAAAAAGGAAATTGTAAGCAGTTATAACGGTTCACAATTTTTCCCTGCTGTACAGATAAAAGCACAAAAAACAGGTATTTACTACTTCTCTTATGCTTTTAAAGATTCTAAAACACACTGTGGAGCGAGTGTCTTAGGACTTAAAAGGTAATAAAAATAAAAATATTCATACAAAAAAATGCAACAAATATTAATATTTGTTGCATTTTTTTGTATAGATAAAATAATATTTGTGAGAGAATATAAAATGTTTTTGTGGGGTTGAAAAGGGTTATTTTGGAAGTTTTATTTATTTGATTATGAGTGTATCTGCCCATTTTCTTTTTTCGTTTCCGCCCCAAATGAACGCAGATAAGTATATTTTGTTATCATTTGGCTGATAATTTACCGTTAATTTGTTTTCGTAATTTGGGTCTTTTCCGTCATAATAGCAAATAAGGCTGTCATAGATTTTTTCTTGTATAAAAACTTCAATTATTGGCAACCAAGGTACTATTTTAGAGATTTTTATTTGTTTTCCTCTGTTATCAGTTGTTGCATGTCCTAGTGTATATTCTCTGTAAATCAGTCCATTACTAAATTTTTTTTCTGCCTCTGCGTCATTATTAACAAATATAAAATCTAAACCTAAAAAAACGCCAAATCCAAAAACAAACACCATTCCCACAACACTTAAAACTTTCACAATCTTATTCTTTTGGAAATTTAACCACCATAAAATAACCGAAATAAAAAGGTAAATAGTCAAGCCTAATACCCAATTCAATGTTAAATATATGGTAGAAATCCCATTAAAAGATACTGAAAATACTAAAATTGTTATTGCTAGTAATGCAAAAAATATTATTTTCCTAACCAAAATATTGTTTTGCGTTAATGATATGATAAAAAATGCTAGTATTGGATAAGCAAACAACACAAATAGTATAAAAGACACGTTTTTCATCAGAATTTTGGTAAAATGAAGTAAATTTCTATTGGACAAAGATAGAGAAATAAACTAAAAATGAATATAAAAAATTATCTATTGCACCACTTCAAAAAAAAATCTATATTT
>JAYVGJ010000498.1:0-15286 GCA_043772375.1 Raineyaceae bacterium
GCATATTTATTATTCGCTATAAATATCTCGCCCCGCTGGGGCTGAATACAAAACAACAATTTAAGAAAATCAGGTTTCCGTATAAATCTTAGTAGAACCCTTTTTACTTAATTAGTTTAGTTCAGAACTAACCGAGTTTAGCTTTTTATCATTTAATTTTAACAAAATGTCTTTCAATACAGTCAATTTTATTGCTAAGAGATATGTTTTTTCTACAAAAGAGAAAAAAATTATCAATATTATTTCTATTATATCTGTTGTAGCGGTGGCGGTGGTTACTGCGGCACTCATTATTATTTTATCTGTGTTCAACGGGCTAGAAGATTTCATTAAAAAGCAATACAATTCTTTTAATCCAGAGCTAAAAATCACCCCAAAACTGGGTAAAACCTTTATTTATAATGAAACATTAGTAAAAAAAATAAAAAACATCAAAAATATAGCCATTATTTCAGATGTTTTGGAAGATGATGCGGTTTTTAGGTATGGAGAGGCACAAATGATAGGTAAAATAAAAGGTGTTTCTGATAATTTTTCTTCTCAAAGTGAAATAGCTTTGACTGTTTTGCGTGGAGAATTTGACCTTAATAGAGAAGGTTATCCTCGTGCAATGCTTGGGCGAGGTGTAGCAGGAATTTTGTCCATAAACCCTAATAGCGTACAACCTATTGAGATTTGGTATCCTGAAAGAAAGAAAAAAATTACACTTTCTGAAAGTGACATCAACAAAAAAAATATTCAATTAGGAGGGATTTATGAAATAGAATTTGACCACGACAGTAAATATATGATTGTGCCACTTGCTTTTGCACAAGAACTAATGGAATATACCACAGAAAGAACCGCCTTAGAAATCAAAACAAACAATGTTTTAGAAATTTTAGCTACTCAGAAAGCCTTAGAACAAGCATTGGGAGAAGATTTTGTCGTACAAACAAGAGAAGAACAACAACAAAATGTACTTAGAGCCATCAAAATAGAAAAATTGTTTGCGTATTTGGCATTTGTGGTGATATTAGCAGTGGCGAGTATGAATATTTCTTTTGTTTTGACAATGCTGGCTATTGATAAACGTACTGATGTAGCACTTTTGCTTACAATGGGAATAGAAAAATCTCAAATAAAACAAATTTTTCTGCGTGTGGGCGCATTGATAGCACTTTCTGGAGCAGTTTTGGGGTTGGTGTTGGGTGGCGGAATTTGTTTTGCACAACAACAGTTTGGTATGGTGTCTATGGGTATGGTGTCATCAATGATAGAGGCGTATCCTATCAAAATGGAAGTGCTAGACTTTGTATTTGTGGGCGCAGCTATCCTTGTCGTAACGCTAGGAATGGCTTATTTTCCTGCACGCAAAGCATCAGAAACAGAATTAAGAGAACATTTGTAATTTTCAAAACTAAAAATCTTATATTTATAGTACGAACTTTCTATCACAGTAAAATTTCATTCACATATCCCAACTCCCAACTCAAATGAATATTAAATTTTCTGACGAAAATCTCTTTAAAAACCTCATAGAAAGTAGCTTGGTGAGCCTTCCTATTGGTTCTGTTTTGTATGGTTTGCAGCACCCGCAAAGTGATAGAGATTTTTTGCATATTTTGCCGACTTTTAGACAAGAAGAAGAAAGTTTTTTAAGGAATTTTCATCAATTACAGTACAAAAAATCTGCGGAAAATGTAATGGAAAATTTGTCAGAAAACGCCACAGAAATATCAACAGAAACACCAGAAGACCATATTTTTGTAAGTTTGCATACATTTTTAAAAAACTGCATTGTTGGGGAGAGTACCATCAATTTTGAGTGTTTGCATACTGTTGCACTCAAAGAAAGTAAGTTGTCATTTTTGTATGAACAAAGAAAAAATTTCTATAATTATTGTATTATGCGGGCTTATTTGGGCTTTTGTGAGCGAGATATTAAGCATTATAAAAAACGCCAAACAGATACAGACAAAGCGTCAGGCATCATACACGTACAACGAGGGCTACTTTTTGCACAAAATGTTTTCCAAGATAATTTTGAGTTAATTGTAGATGATTTAGTGGATTTTGGGGCAGATGTGCGGGCAAATTATAAAGAATTTGAGCGTTTTTTGCCTATTTATTTGGAATCTGCTAAAGATTTTCGTCAAGAAACACTCAATAAAGCCTACGAAAGCGGAGATTTGGTGCGTTATATGTTGCCAGAAAATCAGAAAATTTTAGATAATTCTTTGTCAGCATTTATTGCAACAGATTTTTACCAGCAAAAACGCAACCAAATTACGCCAGAAAATCAAACCCAAATAATGGAAATGTATTACAAATCCTTTGAGAATTGGGTAGAATATTAAATGCAAGGTACGAGGTACGAAGTTTGAGGTACGAAATTTTACTGTATTTTTCGTACCTTGTACCTCTAACTTCATACTTCCTCTTCGTGTCTTACTTCGTAAATAACTTCATTTTCACCATCTCTAAAATCTTCTTTAAAATTTTCATTTTCTTCTAAGATTTGCCAAGTATGGTCTGCAAACATTTTCACAGTTGCCAAATATTTTTCAAAAGGGATTTTTTCCCCCCATTCTGCAGGTGCAACGAGTGAGAGTAAATATTCTCCTGTTTTGCGCTGATAAACGTGGTAAGTTTCATTGATATATGGCTCAAAACCCATTGTAGCCTTATATATTTTCTCCGAGAGTTCTTTGCGTGATTGTAAGTTTTTAGCTTGTGCGACAAGCGTTTCCATTTGCTTATAAATCTGCGACATTTGCACATCAGTCTGCTGATACATAGCATTGAGTGCTTTTGTCTTGATTTTCCCCTTGTCTTCCACCTTGATTACCACGCCACTACGCTCGTGTGCGTAAGGCAAAAAACCAGGCGTGTCAGTTGTGTGAGATTTATCTATTGGATTGACAAATTCCTTTCTAGGAATACTTTTTCCGTTGTTTTCCTTTATTTCGTTGTTGTTTTCGTTGTTATCTTCCATTGGGGGATTTAGCTAAAAATAATGTTATTATAGAACACCAAAAATAAAAAAAAGTTTTAGTTTTTAAATAAGTTTTCTTAAATAGTTTATGTTTTTTACGACAAAAAGAATACATAATAAACTGATTATCAAAGCCTTGTATTCATTCACAATTCACAATTAAAAATTCACAATTATTTATCTGGAGCATTTAAACTAAGCTCAAAAGTAAAAGTAGTACCTTTATTTGCCTTGCTTTCCACCTGAATAGTTGCGTTGTGTGCATCAAGAATTTGTTTGACAATGGCAAGTCCCAAACCTGTGCCTCCCCGCTCTTTAGAACGGCTTTTTTCTACTCTATAAAAACGCTCAAAAATGCGTTCCAAATGTTTTGAGGGTATGCCCAAACCGTTATCTTGAATGGTAATCAAACAAGTTTCTTCATTTTGTTGCAAAAAAACTTTCACAAAACCGCTTTCATTGCCGTATTTGATACTATTTTCTATAATGTTAGTAAAAACCTGCTTAATGCGCTGTGGGTCTGCATAAACCACACATTCTGTTATTTTTTCACTATCTATTAACGTGCCAGAAAGCGTTAGAGAAAGCGTTATCTGACGTTCTTGTGCAGTATCTTCCAATTGGTCAAAGACTTCTTTGGTGATTTCTACCAAATCAGCTTTTCTAAAATTCATTTTGATTGTGCCGCTTTCTATTTGTGAGAGCATTAGCAAATCTTGCACCAACAAATCTAGCCCATCTAGGCTTCTGGCGGCTTTTTTCAAAAATCTTTCTCTCACATTTTCATCTTCTGCCGCACCATCTAACAATGTATGAATAAATCCTTGTGCAGCAAAAATAGGCGTTTTCAGCTCGTGGGAAATATCTGCCAAAAACTCCCTTCTAAATGCTTCTAAGGCAATTAGTTGGTCTATTTCTTTTTGTTTTTGAGAAGTATAATCATAAATATCTGTTTGTAGTTGTTCTATGGGCGTTGCAAGCGTTGAGATACGTTTTTTAGTTATCTTAAAATCTTTCTTTTTTATCTTATTAAAAGCGGCATAAAGTTCATTTATTTCGCTAAAAACAAGCATTTCCAAACTAAAAACAATCAACAGGAAAGAAGAAAAAAACGCAATAAAAAACGTAACAAGCAAGATAAGCGTATCTACATTCTTCAAAAGTGAAACAAAAAGCGCAGTAAAAGTGGCTATCAAAAAAGCAAGCAGAAAAGAGAGATTTTTTGGGCTTAATTTCATTATTTTTTGATGCGTTTTTTACAATTTGCTGATAATGATAAACCGTCATAAGCCACTATTATAGTGGCTTATGGGAGCTTTTTTGGCATTTTTTTAGTGATAAGTAGAACCATTTAACACTACAAAAAAATTACACTAAACCTGCCAAATCAGGAAACTTTTCAACTATTTTCTTTAAAATATTTTCTGATTTCAACTCTTTTTCTTGGTGTTTTAGTTCTTTCTCTTTGAGTTCTTTTACTTCTTTTTCTAGTTCTACTACTTTGATTTCAAAAGGCTTTAAGGCAGCTCGTCTATCCCAGAGAATAAAACCAATAAAGCTCAGAATAGCAGCAATAAGTACTCCTACTAAACTCATTATGACTATCATAAAGGTATTTTGTGTATCAAGGCGTTTTTCCGTAGATTTTTCAAAACTATCTAATTTTGTAGCTGTGATAGCTTGTTGTTTAGCAAGTTCTACTTGTTGTTTGGCGAGTTCTGCAACTTGCTTATTAGTTTCTACTTGTTGTTTAGCAATTTCAATCAATATTTCTCTATCTGTTTGTGCTGATAACTCAAACGGCATAAGTAATAACAGTATTATAAGGATATTTTTCATTTTCAGATATTTTAATCATACAAAATTACACTAAAATTCTTACAATACAAAATAGTTTAATTTGGGATTTTTGGCTTAATTTCCTTATTTTTTGATGCTTTTTTTATAATCTTTGAATATCTGCCCCCAAAGCACGCAAACGCCCATCAATATTCTGATAACCTCTATCAATTTGTTCTGCGTTGTCAATAATACTTGTGCCGTTGGCAGAAAGTGCCGCAATCAGCAGCGACACGCCTGCACGTATGTCAGGTGAGGTCATACGTATGCCACGAAGTTGTGTTTTTTTGTCAAGTCCTATGACAGTTGCCCTGTGAGGGTCGCACAAGATGATTTTTGCGCCCATATCCGCCAATTTATCTACAAAAAACAAACGGCTTTCAAACATTTTCTGATGCACCAAAAGCGTTCCTCGTGCTTGTATAGCAGTTACGAGGATAATACTCAATAAATCTGGCGTAAAACCAGGCCAAGGCGCATCATAAATAGTCAAGATTGAGCCATCTAAAAACGTGTTTATCTCATAACTTTCTTGTGAAGGAATATAAATATCATCTCCACGTATTTCCAGCTCAATGCCAAGTTTTCTAAAAACCTTTGGAATGCAGCCCAGTTGCTCTACACAGGCATTTTTTATGGTAATTTCTGATGAAGTCATAGCAGCAAGCCCAATAAAACTTCCTATTTCAATCATATCAGGTAAAACGGTGTGTTCTGTACCAGAAAGTTCTCCCACGCCCTCAATAATAAGCAAATTAGAACTAATTCCAGTAATTTTTGCACCCATTCTGTTGAGCATAAGGCAAAGTTGTTGCAAATAAGGCTCACAAGCAGCATTATAAATAGTTGTTTTGCCTTTTGCAAGCACTGCAGCCATTACAATATTAGCCGTTCCAGTTACGGAGGCTTCATCTAACAAAATATATTTTCCAACAAGATTGGACGCATCAATTTCATAAAAACCTGTTTGCTCGTTGTAATCAAACCTTGCGCCAAGCTCTTGAAAACCTGCAAAATGCGTGTCTAATGGTCTTCTACCTATTTTATCTCCACCAGGACGAGGGATTTTACTTTTCCCAAAACGTGCCAAAAGCGGACCCAAAATCATAATAGAACCTCTCAAAGCAGCTCCTTTTTGAAGATAAGCAGGCGTTTCTAAATAATCCAAATTGATGTTTCTTGCCTCAAAACGGTAGGAATTTTCACTTGGATTAGTGCTGATTTTATCTGTTTTTACGCCCAAATCAGTCAAAATATCTATGAGCATATTGACATCTCTAATATTTGGAATATTATGAACAACAACAGGTTCTGCGGTTAGCAGAACTGCGCAAAGTATCTGCAAAACTTCATTTTTTGCACCTTGTGGTACTATTTCACCTTTCAGACGGTTGCCGCCTTTTACTTGGATAGAAGCCATTTTTTAATTATGAATTTTTAATTGTGAATAGCAATTCAATTACGAATTATCAATTACGAAAAATAACGTAATTCGTAATTGATAATTCGTAATTAACCTACCTTGTTCTGTCGGTGCGTTCATTGCGGTTATTATTATTTTTAATACCATTTGTTTTAATGCCATTTGTAGTGGTATTATTGGTGGTATTATTTTTAAAATTTTTGTTTCTATTGACGTTATTGGTTGTATTATTTGTCTTTGTCGTATTAGTTTTTGTCGTATTTGAAACATTATTTTTCAAATTGTAACCAGTTTGTTTATTGGTTTTACTTGCGCTAATGCGTTCAAGTTCAGCCTCACGCAACTCATTTAAGTCAAATAAAAGTTTGCCTTTTGTGTATTCGTCAATGTGATTTATAATTGTTTTGTCATCAACATTATCTTTGTTCCACGTAATATAAAAAGTTTTCATCATACGTGCAATAAACGAAATAGCCGTTTTTTGCTCTTCCGCATCAGTCATAGTCAAAGATTTTTCTATCAAAAGTTCTACATTGCGTCCATAATGCCTAAATCTTAGGTTATTGTTGTTGTAGGCAACTGTTTGAGGCGGTTTTCCTACGGCTTTTGGGTCAGGCTTTGGATAGGGGGCATCAACGTCCAGCTCAAAATGCGTGATAATATAAAGGTCATCCCATATTTTATTGTTGATGTCTTGCATATCCCTGTAAGTTGGGTGAACTTGTTTCATCAAATCAATAAGCGTAATTGCTAGATTGCTACGTTTTTCTCTATCTTCAATGGTGAGCAGGTGCAAAGCCATTTTCTGAACAATACGCCCATATTCTCTAAGGATAATATCTTCTGTGTTGGCGTATTCGTGGGTGATAAATTGTTGCATTGGGTTATTTTGAGAGGGTTTTGATTTTTTAGTTATTTTTTCTGATTAAGTTCAATGGCATCAAGACAAGCATTTTCTAGCCCTTTATCTTGTAGATTTTCTGGCATAACTTTCAGATTTTCAACATTTTTAATGAAATAAATCCATTTATCCATCAAATTTGGAAGTTGTGCTTCTGTTTTATCAAATTTCTCCAATTCAATAAAATGATGCTCTATGTTTTTCATGCTCCTTTCATTTGTTTCCATATCAACAAAAATGTATGTACTTGTGTATTTGGGAGAGTGAGTATGCTTAAAATCTAAAATGTTGATAAAAATGTATTGCGCATGTTGAGGAGCTAAGAACGCAATTCTGCCATCAAAACTTTCAATATCAGCTATTTGTATTTTTACATTATATTCCAAAAGATTTTTATTTTCTGCTACAACGTCAATAATAATATTTTTGTCTGGAGGTGTAAAAATGCGTTCATAAGGAGGAATTATCCTCGTAAAAGTAATTTTATCCTCTCCCTCAAAGCCCAAAACAGCGTTTATGAGCGACATTACGGCTTCTGGTTTAGTGGCATCACCAAAAATTTTTTGAAATACCTTATCATTTTTCATCTCAACGAATTTCATTTTGTTTAGTTTTTAAATGATTGATTGTTTACTGAAATTTTCTACTGAATTGTTTTTTTATAATAGCTGATAATCTCTTGGAAAACGCCTAATAATTCTTCAATATTTTCTAATGAATAGGTTTTTTTATCAATAAAGATGGTTTTTCCTTCTAATTTCATAAATAACCATTCTTTTCCTGTCGTTACACAACCATAAAGTTTATCTAAAATAATACCTTTATTTTCATTGAAAACTCTTGCGCCAATCATTTGGGCGGCACATTGTGGCACACCAACATCAGTATCATTTTTCTTTGCTTCCAAAAGCTGAAAGATAGGAAAATTTATGTTAAAAGTGCCTGTATCTTTCGCCAGAATGAAATCACATTCTCCTTCTAGTTCTTGCCCAGTATCTGCGCTAAGGTTGTCGCCTGAATGTATAGTAAAAAATTTATTATTGGTATTTCTTATTTCCACTAAAATTGGAAATACAATGGTTTCAGATTTTGCTTTTTCACTCTTTACAGGCAGTTCTTGTGCTATTTCCAAAGAATTTTTTAGCCAGTCGCTTGATGCCACTTTCTGTATATTTTCAAAAAGTATTTTTACTTGATTTTGAATACCAAACCTTTTTTCTATCAAATCTAGCGTAAACTTGCTGTAGGGCATATTTTTTAGTGTTGAGTGAAATAGTGAGTAGTGTTGAGTGAGTAGTGAAAAACGTAGTAAAATGTATTTCACTACTCACTACACACTATTTCACTCAACACTAAAAATTATCTTATTTTAAGTTTTAGTTTGATGAGTTTTTTCATCATTTTTTGTCCTCCTGTACGCAGAAGGGCTATTTCTTCAACAGACAAACCTGTTATTGAGGCAACGAAATCATTGTCTTCACTTTTTGAAATAGCCTTTAATGCAATTTCAAAAAGTGCTTTTACCTCTCCTTCTTGCATATAAAAATCTTTGTAGGCTTTTGTTGCGCCTTCTGTGGCATTTTTTATTTTATTTTCCGACATTTCTTCCGCAGTAAGTGTATCATAATCAATAATTTCTGATACTTTTCTCACGCCTTGATTGTGCATATTGATGCTTGGTTTTTCTGGATTTTGCGTGGACTGTTGCACCAAAACCAACCAATCTCTGTAACCTTGTGGCGTAGTATTTTTGATATAATTGTGGTTCAAAAAAATCAGTTTATGGTCAAAAACGTGGCGTTCTATGCCATCTAGCGTGAACAAATTGCTATTATGTATCAAAATATCATCTTCCACCAGATAACCTTTTTTCTCTCTTGCGACATATTTATTGGTACAGAAAACAATGGTATAGACTGTTTTGAGAGCTTTATATTCCTTAGAATTGCGTTGTAGTTCTGCAATAGCCATATTGTGGTACAACAAAAATCTATCAAAATTATAATCATAATCAATTTTCTGTATCTCCACAATCACACGACCATCAACGCTTTCCACAAAAATATCATATTTAAAGTCAATATGGGATATTTTTGGGTCAAAACGCTTTTCAGTTTCCACTTTATCAGGTACGAAATCAATATTAAACAAATCACGCACCAAGCACTCCAACACAAATTTATCTGTGAATGCTTTTTTGAAAATAATTTCGTTAGCGAGATTTCCGAGCATAATTTTATTGATGTGTGATGTGTGATGTGTGATGTGTGATGTGTTTTTTGACGACAAATAATGTATTTACATCATAATATCAAACCTCACACATCAATCTGCTCTTTTTTCATATTTTGTTTTTTTGTTAGGATTATACTTGTGATTATTTTATAAACCTCTTCTGTGTCCGCATATATAGATTCAAATTCTTTTTCAGATAAGTAATCTGTATCCTTCAGAAGTTCCAACCAAAGCCCTGCTTCGCTACATTCTTTTTGACTGATGGCTAATTTATGAACAAAATCTTTATCACTTTGAGCATCATACGCCTCTCTAATGTTTGCTGCAACAGAAGTTCCAGACCGTATCAGTTGTTTGCTCAAAATAAATTCTTTTTTCTTACCTGTCAGATGTTGATATAATTTTATCATACGAACCGCTAAGTCATAACTTTTAGTCATTGTGATATTATTTTTCTTTTTCAAAGCTAAATCAGTTAAAAATTTACAAAAAACATCACATATCACACATCAACCTATTTTTTCTTAAAAAACTTACCTGCGCCTTGCATTACGTTCATTTTCTTAATCACTTTCTTCATTTCTACAAATTGTTTGATAAGATTATTCACTTGTTGCACGCTTGTACCACTTCCGTCTGCTATGCGCTTGCGCCTGTTGCCACTTGTCTGCCCAGTGATGACCAAATCAGGGTTTTTGCGTTCTTTCATACTCATAGATTGGATAATTGCCTCAATTGGTTTGAAAGAATCTTCAGGAATTTCTACATCTTTCATAGCTTTCCCCATTCCAGGAATCATTCCAATAAGGTCTTTGATATTTCCCATTTTCTTGATTTGCTGCAACTGGGACAAGAAATCTTCAAAATTAAACTGATTTTGCCTGATTTGTTTATTGAGGCGTTCTGCCTCTTTTTCATCAAAAGCATTTTGCGCTTTTTCTACCAGCGTAAGCACATCACCCATACCCAAAATACGGCTTGCCATACGGTCAGGGTAGAAAACGTCAATAGCGTCCATTTTCTCACCCGTTCCTACAAACTTAATAGGTTTGTCCACAACAGTACGAATAGAAAGTGCCGCTCCACCACGAGTATCACCATCTAACTTGGTGAGTACCACGCCATTAAAATCCAATTTTTCGTTGAAAGCCTTTGCAGTATTTACCGCATCTTGCCCTGTCATAGCATCAACAACAAACAAAATTTCGTTTGGATTAACGGCTTTTTTCACTTCCGCAATCTCATTCATCATTTTTTCATCAATTGCCAAACGCCCAGCCGTATCAATAATAATGGTTTGTTTGTTGTTTTCTTTTGCAAATTTAATGGCATTTTGGGCTATTTCAACAGCATTTTTGTTATCTGGCTCTGCATAGACCATCACGCCCACGCTATCACCCAAGACTTTAAGCTGTTCTATGGCGGCAGGTCTGTAAATGTCGCAAGCAACCAAAAGTACATTTTTATTTTGTTTTTTGAGATAATTAGCTAGTTTTCCAGAGAAAGTTGTCTTTCCCGAGCCTTGAAGACCCGCAATAAGGATAATATTTGGGTTTCCTGCAAAAGAAATATCTTTCTTTTCAGTTCCCATTAGCGTTACAAGTTCGTCATAAACAATTTTAATCAAAAGCTGCCCTGGTTCTACAGCAATGATAACTTTTTGCCCAAGTGCCTGCTCACGTATGCGGTCTGTAAAATCTTTGGCTACTTTATAATTTACGTCAGCATCAATAAGAGCCTTACGGATTTCTTTTACTGTATCAGCAACATTGATTTCATTGATTTTGCCTTTTCCTTTGAGGTTGCGCAATGCGCTATCTATTTTTTCACTAAGATTTTCAAACATAAATTTGCCTAAATATTTTCTGATTTAATTCTAATTGAATATAATTTTAGGCGTAAATGTAGGTATTTTCTATCAAATAAACAATAAAACACCCTAAATTCTACTCAAAAAATATTCTAAACTTTGATTTTATCAATAATTTAATGTAGTTTTGTATCAACATAAAAACATAAAAAAATGAAAAAAATATTTTTAATATTCTTTGTTGCCATTATAGTTATTTTTGTTGCGCCTGTGCGTTCTTTTGCACAAAATACGCTACTTTCTGAAAGGGAGATGTTAGTTAAATTATACGAAAAAATGGAAGAGATTTCCAAACAACAAATAGAAATTTCTAAGCAATTGGCGGTTAATAATGCCAAAATAGAAGGTATGGATAAGCGTATTGATAGCTTGGAAAAATCTACAGACAAGCGTTTTGATGATGCCAATAAACGAATGGATATGCTATTTTATACAATGCTGGCTATTCTTGCGGGCATATTTGGGCTGATTGGTTTTGTTGTTTATGATAGACAGGCTTCTGTAAAACCTATTTTGGAAGATAACAAACAACTTGCCAAAGAAATAGAACAACTCTCGCAAAGAGAACTAAGGCACGAGGAAAATGTTGCTAATTATTTTAAGAAAATAGCGCAAATAGATAGCCGTTTTGCAGGTATTTTGTAAAAAATCACTAGAAAATTGTTAAAAAAACATCTAAAAATTTTTAATAACAAAAAAACTATTATATTTGTGCTAGTTATAAAGTATAGTACAAAAAATTATCATACATTTTCATCTAAAATCTAAAACAATAATGGAAGATTTGATTAAAAAAATTGCTGCTTCTGCAGGAATAACTGATGAGCAAGCTAAAAAAGCTGCTGAAACTGCAATGGCTTACGTAAAAGAAAATGCAGACAAAGATGGTTTTATGGACAAAGTAAGCAATTTTGCAGGTGATGCAAAAGAAAAATTGGGTGATTTTGCAGAAGGTGCAAAAGAAAAACTAGGTGATTTTGCAGAAGGTGCAAAAGATAAGTTTGAAGACTTGCAAGAAGGCGCATCAGAAGCGTTTGGCAAACTAAAAGGCTTTGCTAGCGGACTTTTTGGCGGTGATAAAGACGACAAAAAAGAAGACGAGAAAAAAGTAGAAGAAGCAAAGAAAGAAGAACCAAAGAAAGAAGAAACGAAAAAGTAATCTTTCAAATGTTTCTTTCAATAAGTAAATCCCTCAAATATTATCAAAATGATATTATTTGAGGGATTTTTTACAAAACAACCACCTTTCTACATTTTTAAGAGAGTACAAGAAATTATAAAAAAACTTCTTGTACAGCACGCCAAATTTTACTAAAAAAACTTTTTTTACGAAGTTTGTAAACTATATTTATGTGTGAAAAAAGTAAGAAAAGTAGCTTTATTTTAGTCAAAAACTGTCTTCTATTGGTGAATAAAATACCTAATTTACTACAAAAAACTTGTGTTTTGTGGTTATTGATATTGCTTTCGTTGCTGCTATTGCAAGTTTCCGCAAAAAGATGTAGTCTATTTATTCTGTAGTTATCTATTTTTAGTTTAATGTCTTTTTTGTATTGTTTTGTATCTGTTATGGCATCTTTTCTTAGCCCAGAATTATCCGTAACACTTTGTGCGTGTTGCCTATATGATACAAGGCATTCATCAAAATATTTTAATCCGTTTTGTGTAGTAGCCACAAAAGCCGCCCACCAATCATAATCAACGCAAGAAGGAAAAGGCAAAAGATGTGGCAACAAATCTCTCCTAAACATACTTACGTGTCCAGAAACGCAGTTTGTAAGCGCAAAATTCCGTCCATCAAAACCTTCTACAAAACTATAAGTGTCACCCATTTTTTCACTCAAAGATGCGCCATTTTCATCAATAAAAGCAGAATCAGAATAAATAAGAGAATAATTAGCAATATTATTAACAAGTTTTTCTATTTTTTCAGGCTGCCACAAGTCATCTTGGTCTGAAATAGCAATAAAATCTCCTTTGCACAAACTAACAGCAAGTTCAAAATTTTTGATAAAACCAAGATTTTCTTTATTTCTAAAAGTTTTAATATTTTTATACTTTTCTTTATATTCCCGCAAAATCTGCCAAGTTGTATCTGCAGAGTTGTCGTCACAAATAACAATTTCAATGTTTTTGTAGGTTTGTTTAATAAGTGTATCTAATTGCTGTCGCAAAAATTTTTCTCCATTATAAGTGGCAAGCGCAATAGAAACCATAAATGAGATAGGAAGTTTGAAGTAAGAAGTTTGAAGAAAGAGGCACGAGTAAATACAGTAAATACAATTTATTTGTATGATTTTTTGATGAATATATGTGAAGTACAAGCAAATATACCAAATAGGAATAAAATAGCAATAAAAAAACTCAAAAACTTATTTTAGAGTTTTTTGTTTTTAAAGAAAATTTATCTAATTGAGCGTAAAATCCCAATCCCTTTAGGGTAGGGGATGTAAGCGAATGAAACCTTGCCAAACTCTTCTGAATAAAATGTATTTACTTTCTATTGTGAAATTTGTTATTTTTTTTGTATATTTACATTATGATTTTAAAAGCATACAAATATAGACTTAAACCAACACCAAAACAGCAAATCTTAATAGATAAGCATATTGGGGCTTGTCGTTTTGTCTATAATTTAGCCTTTGAAACTAAGCAAATGGCATATAATGGCAAACAAATAAACTTATCCTGTTTTGATTTAATCAAGCAATTACCTGAATTAAAGCAAGAATGTGATTGGTTAAAAGAAATTAATTCTCAATCATTGCAGGCATCAATTAAGCATTTAGATACTGCCTACACTAGCTTTTTTAATGGTATAGGTAAATTCCCTAAATCAAAATCCAAAAGTAAAAAGAGTTTTAATGTACCTCAAGGTGTTGAAATTGAAGATAATAAACAAGGCTTTGCCTTATGTATTCCAAAGTTTAAGAAGGGTATAAAGCTAGTAAAACACCGTAATTTTGAGGGTAAAATCAAACAAGCAACTATTTCAAAAACGCCCACAGGTAAATATTTCGCTTCTATTTTGGTGGAAATGGCAGCTACTATTTTACCTAAAAAGGCTATTACTCAAGAAAATACTATTGGTATTGACTTGGGACTAAAAGAGTTTTTAATAACATCATTAGGTACAAAAATTGAAAACCCAAGATTTCTAAAGAAATCTATTACAAAATTAAAATATATTCAAACAAAATATTCTAAGAAAAAAGGTAAAAAAACAAAATATAAACTTCAAAAAATACACGAAAAAGTAAGTTTGCAAAGAAAAGATTTTTTACATAAAGTTTCAACTGATTTAGTCAAGAACCACGACAGTATAGCTCTTGAAACATTAAAAGTAAAAAATATGATTAAAAACCACAATTTAGCACAATCAATTAGTGATGCTAGCTGGGCTACCTTTGTAGATATGCTTGAATATAAAGCAAATTGGTATGGTACAAATATTATTAGAATAGGCACATTTGAGCCTAGTTCCAAGATGTGTTCAAATTGTGGCGAAATCAACAAAGAATTAAAGCTATCTGAGCGTGAATGGTGTTGTGAAAACTGCTATTCTCACCACGATAGAGATATTAATGCAAGCATTAATATCAAAAATATTGCGTTGAAAAACGCAAATAAGTATTTGTGTACGGAAGATACACTTAAAAATCGTAACGAACTGCCGACAATAGTTGGAGTGATGACTTACGAAGCAACTATCCCTTTAGGTAGTTGTACTTCACTTGTAGCTTTACCGTTATAATAAAGATTTTAATCAGGTTTTTTTAATACAGATAATCAAAACAATTTTCAAAAATAAATGGAAACCATCACACTCAAAGAGAACGCAAAACTTTTAGAAAAACAACTCCAAAAAACAGGCAAATTTACGCTCAATGACGCATCTGCCATCACAGGCGTATCCGTACATGAGGCACAAAAGGCACTAGAAGACCTTATGAGCAAGTATGTTTGTCATCTGAAAGTTACAGAAAATGGAGATTTGTTATATGATTTTGGTAGAAGTCCGCAAAGACGTGGCGACAAATC
>JAYVGJ010000499.1:0-3137 GCA_043772375.1 Raineyaceae bacterium
TTTGATGACAAGAAGAAAGCGGACAGCGTTTAGCACAACACGCATTAAGCATTAAGCCTACCACAATTATACCAAAACCCAACAAAAATTTATTAGAAAATCTATTAGAAATAAGCCTTAGCTCACGCTTTATTTTCCTCATCATTTCATTACTTCATAAATTATCCTCAAGAATAAGAAAATTACAAAACTTTCCAAAAAAATAACCAATAAACTTTTTAAATAATTGGGAGTTGTAAATTATGAGTTAATTTAACGTCTTGATAATCATATTTTTATATTCTATTTTTATGTTATCAAAAATAAAAATCAACAATTTGTTGCAAATCAAAAACTTGCAATTATATTTAGAAAAAATTTTAAAATTTTAAAATTTTAACGCTTACTTTTTAACTATTTTCAAATGCGACTTATCATTTCTTTAGCTGCTTTTTTTTGGGTGAATTTTGCTTATTCTCAAAATAAAAATAACGCTCAAAACATACCTACCAAACAAGAAATAAGGCTAGATAGCCTTAAAAAAGCACTTTTGGATACAAAACTACGCCCACAAAATACTGCTCGTGATACAACTTCTGTGCATATTTTGACTTTGCTTTTTGAAGAAACAAAAATGGCAAATCCTAAAAATGCCCTCACCTATGCGCAAGAAGCACTAGAATTGGCGCAAAAAGCTAAATTTGAAAAAGGGAAAGCACGTTCACTACTTGCTTTGGGCGTTGCTAGTAATTTGCTTGGGAATTTTGAAAAAGCATTAGAATATGATGAAAAAGCATTAGAAATTTTTACACAAAATAATGATAATGAAGGAATTATAGACGTTGTTTCTAATATTGGACTGATTTATTCCCGCAAAGGTGATTATCCTAATTCTCTGAAAAACCATCTAAAAGCATTACAAATAACTGAAAATCAGTTAGATAAAAAAAGAAAAGCCCTAATTTTAGAAAATTTGGCTATTACTTACCAACTTTCTGGAGATTTGGATGCAGCTCTTGAAACCTATCAAGAAGCACAAAATTTGTATATCCAAAATAAAAATCAAGCAAAAGCAACCAAAATTTTTGTTAATATTGGCACTATCTACAACAAACAAAAACGCTATCCAGAAGCAACAGATGCACATAAACAAGCTTTAGCAGGCTTTGAAAAAGAAAATAATTTGATTGGAATTGCTATTGCCTACAATAATTTGGGCAACGTGATGCTTGTGCAAGAAAAGTTTTTGCAGGCAGAAGAATTTTATAAAAAAAGTTTAGAAATCAAAGAAAAACTAGCAGATAAAAAAGGTACTTCTTTGACTTTGAGGAATTTAGCAGAGGTTTATCAGAAAACTAAAAACTTTGACTTGGCAGAAAAAACAATCAGCAAAAGCCTAGCAATTGCTTTGCAAATCAATGCAAAAGAACAAATAATGGACGCTTATAATGTGAGCGCAGATATTTTTTTAGACCAAAAAAACTTTCAAAATGCCTATCAGTTTCGTCAGAAAGCTTATTTAGTAAAAGATAGTTTGCTAAATGTAGAAAAAAGTAAGCAAATAACACAAATGAAAGAACTTTATGAAACTGAAAAGAAAGAAAAAGAAAATGATGCACTCAAACAACAACTAGAAAAAGAAAATCTCATAAAAACAGGAATTATTATGCTTTCTGTGCTTATTTTAGCAGTTTTTACGCTTTTGGTGAATAGATTTCGTTTACAAAAACAAAAAATAATATTAGCATTAGAAAATGAACAAATCAAAATTAAACAGAAAACAAAAGATTTGGAAAATGAAAATATCCTCCAAAAACAAAATTTAGAACACAAAAACAGAGAACTTACCTCAAATACTTTGTATATTTTGCAAAAAAACGAGATTTTAGAAGATTTGAAAGAGGAAATTGACACCGTTTTGAATGATGCTAGCACTATCACCACGACCAAACAAAAACTTAAATCTATGCAAAAAAATGTTATCAATAACTTAGAAAAAACGCAAGATTGGGAGCTGTTTAAGGTCAGATTTAATGAAGTACATCAGGGATTTTTTAGGTATTTGGAAAGCAATCACCCCACGCTTACGCCAAAAGATTTGCAACTTTGCGCCTATCTCAAACTTAGTTTTACGACAAAAGAAATAGCAAATCTGCTCAATAATTCTGCTCGTGGCGTGGAAACTTCTCGTTATAGGCTGCGCAAAAAACTTAATCTTTCAGAAGATAATAACTTAATTGAGTTTTTACAGAAAATTTAATTGTACTTTTTCAAGAAAAAACAACATTTTTCAGCTAAAAATATAATTTTTCTAAGTGAAGTAGTGATGACGTAGTACATTTTTTGAAGTTATGCTTTTTGTAGTGCATATTTGTAACAGAAAATTTAGGGCGAGTTAGTGACCAAAATAATTTTATACTCCCAATTTTATATTTCTAATTTCTTTTGATTTAACCAACATTTGTAATCCAAAAATTCGTATGAAAAAAATCTTTGCTTCCGTTCTAGTTGCTTATTTGTTTTTGGCAACAACTCCCTCAAAATTGCAGGCACAATTTAACCTCAAAAAAGAAATTGGGAAAGCCACAGAAAGCACCAAACAAGGCACAAAACCGCAAGGAGATGAGCTTGACGAGCGTGGAAAAATTGTTTTGCAAAAATTCATTGATATTTTGTTAGACCCCAATTTTGATGCTGCCGCTGAAAAAGCCTTGCAAGTCATTCATAAAAGTGACTTCAACAATTCTGGAGAGGCACTCAAAAGTGACCGTTTGCAGTTTAGTTTCAAAAAAGCTTGGCAAAATGCAAAATTTTATCAAAATCCTATCAAAATTACGAGAGTGCAAAAAACCAGTCTTTCAGGAATTGGCTTTAAAGATACGGCGGAAAATGGCACGTCTTACAAGGTTTGGGTAGGAAAGAAAAAAGGCGTAAACGGTATGCCTGCACCTATTTATGTGTTTTTCCCTGCGGGTGGCGGTGAGCCAAAAATCCACGACTACGGGAGTTTGTAGTATTTCAATGAATTGTAATGTTTGGAGGCTTAAAACCCTCCAAGCATTAGAGTTTATGAATAACTCAAAAATGTCTTTGAAAAGTCCCCCTACTTCCTAAGGAGGGGTTAGGGGTGGTTAAAAATGGAATTATTCATAAACGCT
>JAYVGJ010000500.1:0-4948 GCA_043772375.1 Raineyaceae bacterium
AAAATTTATTTTTTAATTTATATTATTGATAATCAAGTGATTATACTATCCAAAATAATTTCTATAAATCTGCAACGGAACTTTTACAGTAACAAAATACACAACAAATATACAAATATTATGCAGTATTTGAGCTATTTTTTTTACTGATATCAGGTTGTTTTCCTTTCCCAAATCTTGTATTTTCCTAAAATCATTAGCAACTGCTAGTAATCCTAAAAATTCTAGTTTTGCTTTTCTCCCAAATATTTATCTACAAAATGATGCACCAAATATAGCAGTGGCGTAAGGGCAACGCCAATAAGCATTTTGTAAATATAATTATTGATACCTACGGAAAACAAAAAATCTGTATCCCACGCTTTTTGTCCCATTATTTTGGGATAAACGTAAAATGCTAACGTAATTACCATAAAGCTATCAATAAATTGTGAGAAAAAAGTAGAGCCATTTGCACGCAACCAGATGTGTTTTTCTCCTGTAATATTTTTTATTTTCTGGAAAATAAGCGCATCAAGCAACTGACCTACCAAAAACGTAACAATAGAGGCAATCATAATCACGCCGCTTTGCCCAATAATTGTATTAAAAGCAAAATTTATGTCAAAATCTGCTTTTCCTGTGCTTTCTTTGTAAAACAAAATCCAACTTTCTGATGCTGGGAGTGAGGTCGTAATATTGATAATTACGAATGTATAAAGCACCATTATTGATGTAAGATAACTTGCTTTTTTGATACCTTTTTGCCCAAAATATTCGTTCATTACATCAGACACAATAAAGACAATAGGCCACAAAATCACGCCTACAGGAATAACCAAATCCAAAGAAAAGCCTTTCCAAAATTCAATAGTTTGGTTTGGAAGGCTAAATATTTTATAAAGTGCAATTACTTTTAGTCCAATTATTTCTGCGACAATTACATTTGTCAGAAAAACAGTGGTCAGAATCAAAAATAGCGTGTTTTTCTTATTGTTTTTATTTATTTCTGTTATGTTACTAATTCCATTATTTTTTATATCCATTTTTTATATCCATTTCTTGTGTTTGTCTTTATTCCCCCTTTGGGGGTTAGGGGGCTTTTTTTTGGTTAGGAGGCTGTAGTATAAATTTCTCCTTCAACACTTAACTTTACATTATGAAATATTGTTTGTGCCTCTTCCAGAAAAGTATCAATTTCTTTATATCTAGCGGAAAAATGCCCTAAAAGCAAATTTCTTACGTTTGCAAGTTTTGCAATAGTTGCAGCTTGTTTGGCGGTAGAGTGAAAAGTCGCTTTGGCACGTTCTGCGTCTTCTTCTAAAAATGTGGACTCGTGATAAAGTAAATCAACATTTTTTATTATTTCTACAATGCGCTCATCATAACAAGTATCAGAACAAAAAGCATAACTATCTGATTTTTTGGGCGGAAGTGTGTAATCCTGCACAGAATACAACATAATGCCATTTTTATCCAAAACATTATAACCTCGCAAAAGCGTTTTTATGGCATCAATAGGCAAAGGTGTTTTTTTTGCTATTTGTGCATTTGTTTTTTCCTTATTGATACGATATTTTTTAGTTTTTTCTCTGAATAAAAATCCTGTGCAGGGAATTCTGTGATTTAAGGGAATAGTTGTTACTGTTAGCTTTTCATTTTCAAATAACAATTCACTTTCATAGTGTTTATTATTTTGGTTGCTATTATAAACTATATTTTCAGAAATAGTTTCTTTAAAAATTATTTTAAAAGCAAAGTTCATATAAGAGGCTTTTGTCTGCGCAAGAATAACTTCCGCTAATTCTCTGGGAGCGTAGAGATACAAATCATTTTCTCGCCCCAACATATTCATTGTAGATAGTAGTCCAATCAGTCCGTAATAATGGTCGCCGTGCAAATGCGAAATAAAAATATGGTTGATATTTTTAACTTTATCCTGCAAATTAAATTTTACTATTTGATGTTGTGTTCCTTCCGCACAATCTACTAAAAAACATTCGTTGTCTATCTCAACTAATTGAGATGTTGAAGTTCTACCATACGCAGGAATTGCGCCAGCAGCTCCCAAAATTGTTATTGAAAACATATATTTTTATTTTTTGTTTAAACTTTGATTTATTTGTAACAAATATTTAGTAAATAGTTAATTATAGCAACTATTTATTTTACTGAATTTTGTTTATAATTGTAATTAAAATACAAAACCTCGCAAAAAGATTTTAGTTCTTTTACGAGGTTTTATAGTCGTGCTATATTCATTCACAATTAAAGTTCACTTTCACCCATTTCTTTTTGAAGTTCAGACATAAAAATATCATCAATAGCTTCTTCAACAGTAGGAAGCATATCTAATACTTTATCCAATTGAGAAATTTTTATCAACTTTATTACGTGTTCACTTGCGCCCACAAGTATCATTTTCCCTAAAAAATCTTTACAAAGTCTATTAACCACCAAAATAGCACTAAGCCCAGAAGAATCAATATATTTGGCGGCAGTAATATCTAAAATAATATTACAAACCTCTTCTGGTTCACTTTCTTTTGTAGCAATCTGACGGAGAGAAGGGGCATTTGTAGCATCTAATCTAGCATCTTGCAACTGCAAAAGCACATACTTTTCTTGTCTATCTATATGTAAATTTATCATAATTTGTACTTTAGTTATATTTTTAAGGTTAATATTATTGCATAAACATTTTGTTACTGTAAATTATTCGTTGCAGTTTTTGGGGGAAACGTTTGGTGGGGACACCAAACGTGGGTTATAACATTGTTTGGTGTCCTCACCAAACAACAAGACACTATTTTGCAAGGTTATAACATTGTTTGGTGTCCCCACCAAACAACAAGACACTATTTTGCAACGAAACTTTTACAGCAACAACATTTTTAGTGGATTTTATGATGCAAATATATAGTTTTATTTTAATTTTATCCTTATTATTTTCCCATTTTCTGTTTTCTGATACTTTCTCCTGTTTTTTCGTCAAAAAATTCCCAAGTAGCGTGTTTCAAATCATTTTTATAAAATCCTTTGACAATTACTTTTCCTGCAGTATCTTTACTTACGCTATATTCTGTATAATCACCATTTTTGCGCCCTAAAACATAGTTTTCTTCTGTATGCAGAAGCCCATTTTGATAGGTTTTGGTGAGTTTGTGCTTCTTTCCATTCTCATAAGTTTCTTCCTTTAAGATTTCTTTTTTGTCGTTATACGTTTTTCTGATGCCATCTACCAAATTATTTTGATAGGGGACAGAGGCACTCAAATTGCCATTTTCGTGGTAATAAAGCCAAGTTTTGATAGGTTTTCCTCCACCAAAAAAAGATTCTGCTTTTTTATTTCCATTGGGATAATAGGTCAAAACCTCTCTATCAAGCTCTTGACTAGCAAAATTGCTTTTTTCTTTTGGTTTTCCATCTTCATAAAAACTTGTGTAATTTCCTACACGCAAGCCGTTGTTATAAGTTGTTTTTTCTGCTAAAAGACCTGCGCTAGTACCCATATTTACATTAGAAGAAACACTTATAATTGGTTTTATCTCGTGAAATCTTTTATAGCTTCCATCTAATTTATCTTTCTTATAATAACATTCTTCCAATAATTTGCTATCTTCCGCATATCTACGAAAAGTACCATTTTTGATATGATTTTCTGCTTCTATTTCCATGTGTGGAATGCCTTTGTCGGGCGTTTTTTGAAAGGCTAGAAGAGAGGCAGGAATATTAGCATTAAAATCATAATAGGTATAAATTGTTCCTATTTGCATATTGTTTTTAAATGTTTCAATAGTCTTTATTTTGCCACTTTCGTAATACATAATTACATCTTTATCTAGCTGATTATCAATATAATAAGCTATTTTACTTGAAACACCATTATTATAAAATTCTTCTAGTTTTCCATTGAGTAAACCCGCTTTAAAAGTTGTCTTAGAGCGAATTTTATTGCCTTCATAATACTGAACAAACGTACCATTTAAGGTGTCATTTTTATAAAAACCTTTCTGAACTGTGTCACCTTTATAACTTAGAATAATCATATTCCCATTTTTCAAATCCTTAGAAAAATTCCAAAAACTTTTTACTTTGCGTGGGAGAGAGTCGTGGTATTCTATGAATTTTCCTTCCTTATTATTAGCCACAAATTTCCCTTCCAAAGCCAATTTTCCAGATTTATAAAAACTCTTATAAATACCATTTTTTGCGCTATCACCAGCCGACACTTCAAATTCCTCTTTTAAAATTTTTATTTCTGAAGGGTTATTTTTGTCAGGTCTATAAAAAGTTTGTAATTTTTCCTGTGCCAACATTTCTGTAATATTTACAAAAACATTCACAAGAAAAATAAAGCAAAACAGAAAAAAGGAGAGGCTGGAAAAGCTACCAAACCAACCACGAAAAAACGTATTTAACATAATATAACTTATAGAACAATTTTGGTTATTGAAATTTGCTGGTTTTTGCTAAACTGTTTGTGTGTTGTCAGGTGTTTCCACCTGACAACAAATGCGCTTTTAAATATTAATTTCTATGTTTCTTGAAGTCAGGTGGAAACACAAGAAATACCTATTTTTAATACATTATTACCACGTTCCGTAAGTACGACTTACGGCTATTATTGTTAAACCCTTTCAGGGTTTTTTAAGTACAGTTTTTTATCTCAATGCACTTACACACTATTTCACTACACACTATTTCACTACAAAAACGCTTTTTCTAGTGCCAGTGCAAGTTCTACGCCACGCAAACTTTTACCTAAAATAACACCATTTTTATCTATCAAAAAATTGGTAGGAATTCCTTCTACTTGATACAATGGCACTACGGCAGAATCAAAATGTTTTAAATCAGATACCTGCGCCCACGTAAGATTATCTTTTGTGATGGCTTCTAACCATTTTTGTTTGTCGTTATCCAAAGAAACGCCCAAAACCTGAAAGCCTTTGTCTTTATATTTTTG
>JAYVGJ010000501.1:0-2196 GCA_043772375.1 Raineyaceae bacterium
CAAAACCCTGCCTACGTATTGTAAACAGGGTTTTGTGGGTAAAAATAAATTGTGTAAATTTGGGGGGAACAAACGAAATCCGCTTAGGTTTGCCTAAGCGGATTCTATGCTCTGAATACGCTAAGAGTCTTTCGCTAGCTTGGAGCTAGATTTCACGTATTCCCAGCAATTTAAAAGAAAAATGACCCGCTTGCAGTTCTTATGGTATGCAAAACGGGTACTGTTACTGTTTTTTCACAAACAACCTCCAACCGCCAGCGCCTTAGTTTTTCACAAACCGTACCTCTGGTAAGGGGAATATCCTTGTTTGCTTTCTCTCGCCCTAGACACTTAACAGCACACGTATAACGTGAACCTATTGCCTACAACGCAATACAAAGATACGAAAAAAACTAATAAAACAAATAATCAAACAACTTTTTCAGTCCCACAATAATACCTGCTACCAAAGCCACGCCCAGCCCAAGTATTGCTTTCCCAAAAATATCGTTATTGTTGTTTTCGTTTTCGTTGTATTGGTACATATTATCTTATATTTTTCATATCGTAAGCCACTTTTTTCTCACTTATTTTGGTGTAGTATTTCCTAGTAGTGCTACTATCAGCGTGACCAGCCATAATAGCCACCGTATCAATATCTATATTCCATTCATTGGTAGCCATAGAACAGAACGTTTTGCGTGCTACGTGAGTTGTAAGGACCTTGTCAAGCCCTGCCAAGTCTTGTATCTCTTTGAGGTATCCGTTGTATTTCTGATTCGTAAGGAGTGGCAAATTTTCAATACTACCGTACTTATCAATAATAGCTTGCGCCTTTGTGAGGATAGGTAGTTTTGCGCTTATACCAGTTTTTGTACGGCTCAAATCTAACCAATTTCTGTTATCAATTCCCAAAAAAATATTTTTTTCAGAAAGTTTTTCCAAATCCGCAAAGGAAAGACCCGTATAACAACAAAAAACAAACAAATCTCTTACCTTGTCTAGTCTGTCAATAGTCAAAACAAGACTTTCAATAGTTGCTATTTCAGAAAGAGATAGGAAAACAATATCTTTCACTTTATCTTTTTTCATAACAACAAACTCACAAGGATTTTTTACCAGCAAACCTACCTTTACGGCGTTATTTAAAATTGCGTTTGCGTACGTGAGGTGTATTTTGATATGATTATTCCCAAACTTTCCACTTTTTCGCATTTCTTGTAGCATTTTTTCAATATCAGAAGAACGGACTTCCTCAAGCAACTTCTTAGAACTACCACCAGCCACTGAAAAACTTTCAATATTGTGGATAATACTAAGGTTTTTCTTTCGTGTGCCTAGGTTTGGTATAAGCATAGTCAGCTCCCTAAACATCTCTATTGCATCACCAAACGTTTTTTCTAGTATCTCACCATTGTACGCTTTTTCAATAGTAAAGCAAGTGTACGGTTTCTTTTTCACCTCAAAATCCAACCGTATTGCTTTTAATTGGTTTTTGATTTCGTTTAAGGTTTCGTTATCCACCGTAGCGTTCTTTCCAATAATCCACTGATTTTTAGAGTCCCAAAGTTTAGGTAATACTCGTATGCCAGTACTAAAGCCGGGAGTGCTTACGCCCTCAACCGTTATTCTGCAATTTAGGGCTACAGTGCCCGCCTTATTTATTGCGCCCTTACGCAAAATAAAGAGAATATTCATATTTCTCTCACTAGACTAATTTCCAAACATACGAAATAAAAAACATAAAGCAAACTTTTCATAAAAAAATTATGTAACTAAATCAGAAAACTATGTAACTAATTTTGCTACCAATTTCCACAACGAAAAAAGCACCATTCTGTAGTAGAATAGTGCCTTTTAGCTTATGAATTATGTTTTTGTGGGAGTTGAGGGGTTCGAACCTTACCCAAAAAACACTATTCATAAGCCGTATAGGTACTCTCCTATAAAATGTAACTGAATTTGTAACCAAAATAGCAAAAAAAAATAATTTTTCCCTTTGTTTTTATGGTACAAGGCTTACATCAGTTACCGTTTACTTTGCTTGTAACATATCACGTTCGTATTCTACTTTGTCCAACCTCGCCCACAGTTTGGATTTTTCAGCATTTGCAGTAGCAAGTAATTCACGCAAATTTTCTACCGTTTTTTGCCAAAATCCTACATCTACAATTTCGTTCCCTACCACAGGTTTTAGCTCCTTTGCCTTTATTGGAG
>JAYVGJ010000502.1:0-10766 GCA_043772375.1 Raineyaceae bacterium
CCACGGTGGCCTCGTCGATGAGAGCAGCAAGCCCACACAGCAGACTGCGGTCGAGCGCCTCAGTAACCTGCGCGACCACAAGGGTCGCACCCTACAAAATACAACTTGTCCTACACCCTATCCACGTAGAACAACACGAAAGTAAACAAAAGCAATATTTAGATAACGACATTGTTAATTTGTGAGTAATTTGTTTTGTGCCAAAACACCACTTGATAAATCAAGCGGCTACGAAGTTCAGAATACAATTTATCAATGTCGTTATCTAAATAACTAGTTTGGCGTAAATACATTGCTCTACGTGGATACGCACTGCGGTGACGTATCTACAAATACATTATTTACAACCTAAACAGTTACAAATATTCTATTACTAATATTCTATTGTTGCAGGGTTTTATACCTGCGTTACTTTGATGTTTCTTAGAATAGTGCAAAAAAGTCCCCATCTATCTTATTCTTCTTTAAATCCACCCAAAAATAAGTTATCCACATACATTTGTGGATAAGTCCACTATTTATCCACAAATGCCAATAAAATTTGTGGATAACCTGTGGATAACTTTTCTTAGCACGATAGTTGCGGGCAAAAAGTTGTCCACAAACGCCTGTGGATAAGTCAGTTTTTTGTGTGGATAAGTGCCTTTTTATCCACATTTTTAAAGTTTTTTGGGGATAACTATTTTAGATTAGCCTAAAAATAGAATTTGAATAAGCTAACTTGTGCATAACTAGCGTACTTATGCACAAGTTATCCACCTGTTATCCACCAAAAAAAGGCACTTATACACAGACAAAATCTTCATAAGTTGGCTATTCTACCAAAAAGTTATCAACAAGTTATACACATTTTTAGGTTTGGTTTGTGGATAACTCTATATTTTTTTGTATAATTCTTTGATTTTGAATGAATTAGTTGTGTGTATAAGTTTCATTGAGTTATCCACAGATTTGTGGATAACTTTTTGATATTTCAAAAAGCAAAAAGTTATTCACAAAAAGACCGCCTATAACAACGACGAGTGTATTTAAAAATTTAAAAAAAAAGTTTCTAATACAATAAAAAAAGCAAAAAGAAAAATTTGGTCGTTAAAAAAAAATTTCGTATATTCAGTAAAATTCAGAAACAGAAAATTTAACCATATAAAAAAAATGCAATTCTTAAAAATCCTATTTCAGAAAAAAAATCAGAATGATTTGCAAAAGAATTTCTATAAAAATTTCCAGAAAATAATTTTTAGTATTTTCTTTCTGCTCGCACCTATATATATGCAGGCGCAAGATTTGCAGTTGGCGGAAGAATATTTTAGAAACAAAGATTATGTAAAAGCAAAAGATTCTTATCAGAAAATAATTGCTGCAGGAAATATACAGCCACGCACTTATTACAATTTTATGGATTGTTTGTATGCTTTAAATCAACTTGATGAAGCAGAAAAATTTGTACGCAAGCAAATCAAACAAAACCCAGAAATGCCACTTTATGATGTTGATTTGGGCGTTGTTTTGGAGAAAAGAGGCAATACAAAACTTGCTGAAAAACAATATAACCTCATTATTAAGTATTACAAACAGTCTGTTTCTGGCACAAATGCGGCGGCAAACGCTTTTATAAAGGTTGAAAAGCTAGAATGGGCAGAAAAAATGTACCTAGAAAGTAGAAAATATACCAAAAAACCTGCTTTGCACTCACAGGCACTTGCGGAGCTTTACGGAATAATGAACAAAACTGATGATATGATTAAAGAATACATCAATTTGGCTATTGAAAATGAGCAAAACCTCACATTAGTACAAAATTCTCTACAAGATGAGCTAAAAGACGAAGTACAATTAGAGAAATTGGAACGTACACTTTTGGCACAAGTACAAGAAAATCCTACTCAAAGGGTTTATATTGATTTGCTTTTGTGGTTGTATGTGCAACAAAAAAACTTCAAACAGGCTTTTGTACAGGCTAAAGCCATTGATAAACGCTTCAAATTGCGTGGTCAGGGCATTTTAGATGTTGGATTTATTGCGTATGAAAACAAAGATTATGCTGCAGCCCAGAAAATTTTTGAATATTTGGTTAAAGAATATCCAGAGGGAAATACGTATCCGTCTGCTCGCCGCTACCTTATTTTGTCAAAAGAAGAAATTATAAAAACAACTTTTCCTATTGATAAACAGCGTGTACGTGAAGTTATTAAGGATTATGATGGAATGATTGCGGATTTGGGCAAAAATACCAACACGCTTGACGCTATGCAAAATGTGGCTATGCTTTACGGTTTTTATTTGGATAGCAAAGATACGGCAACTGTTTTGCTTAATGAGGCAATAGAATTTGGCAAATTTGACCCTCGTTTTGTTGCTAAATGTAAGATTGCATTAGGTGATATAACGCTTCTTAAAGGTGAGCCTTGGGACGCTAGTCTGCTTTATTCACAGGCGGAAAAACTCCAAAAAGATGCGCCTATTGGGTATGATGCAAAACTCAAAAATGCAAAACTTTCTTATTATAAAGGTGAATTTGAGCTGGCGCAGGCACATTTGGACATTTTGAAAACTGCCACTACTCGTGAAATTGCTAATGATGCAATGGATTTGAGTTTGCTTATCCAAAACAACACGCTTACAGATGAAGATACGCTTTCTCGTGCTATGCGTGAGTATGCCCGCATTGACCAGTTGCTTTTTCAGAATAAAAATACAGAGGCGTTAGTTGCTTTGGATAAAATGCTCAAAGATTTTCCTAAACACTCGCTTACAGATGAGATTTATTGGCAAAAAGCTAAAATTTTCACCAAAGAAGGCAAAAATGACAAAGTTTTGGAAATGTATCAGAAGATTTTGGCAGAATATCCGACAGATGTTTTGGGTGATGATGCATTTTTCTATTCTGCAAAACTCTATGAAGAAAAACTAAATAACAAACCAAAAGCAATGGAACTTTACAAAGAAATGCTTACAAAATACTCTGGAAGCCTTTATGTTGCTGATGCAAGGAAAAGATTTAGAATCTTGAGAGGTGATAGCCAGTAGAAGTTTGTTAAAAGAATAGTAAATGCTAAAAATATTGTTTATATTTGCTTTTGTATGTAAAAGGTAAATCAAAAAATATGTTGGAACAATTCTTAAAAAATAATAATCATTGGTTAGATGGCATAGGATTATTGTTAGATATTGTAGGATTTTCGGTAATGATTTTTACTGCCTTCAAAGTATATTTTTTAGATAAAAGAATGCTGTTATTTAATCAAAAATATCTATTTCATTCAAGAAGTACAGATTACATTACGAGTTTAAATGAGATTGCAATTAAAATTCTAAGTTTTATCACTCATTTTGAAGAGAAAAAACGAGAGATAATGGAGCAAATAAAAATTTCGGAAGAAATAGCTAAAAATATTCAGAAAAAACTCCCTCAAAATCCAGAATGTAAAAATCTAATAACAAAAGCACAAAAAATAGTAAAACCAACAGAATTTACTGAAGATATAGCCTACAATTACTGTTCTGAACTACGAGGCTTTATTGTTCATTTAGAGCAACTTAAAAAAGATAACGAAAATTCTTTACCATTATGATAACTGAACTTCAAAAAATAAAATTCATACTAGAACTCATTAGAAGAACTTCTAAAGATGAGGTTATTTGGGAAATAACTAGCTCTCCAACTGGTCTATCACCAATAATAGTAGATTTATCTTATAAAACTGTGTTCAAAGATAGAACATTTAGAATTTTTAAGTATAAATCAGACTATAAATATGTTGATGCCAACATGTTTGATGGCAAGTCTGGGAAAGTTAGACTAGAACTTATTGATGAAAATAATAATGCTCGTTATGAGTTTCCTTATGATTATTCTCTAATTACGCTTTATGACCTTATACAAGAAAAAACCTCTGATATAATGGGACTTTTTGAAACTATTTTGCAAGAAAACTAAAACAAAAAAACAGAAATTAAAATATAATTTCTGTTTTTTTGTTTCAATATTTTTTATTCCATTGATTTATCTATAAGCTCTGCCAAGTCATAAACCCTTACGGTGCTTTCTTTTTCCTTGTTTTTGATGCCATCACTCATCATTACCATACAAAACGGACAAGCAACTGCCACCACATCTGGCTTTGTTTCTAGTGCTTGCTCAATACGCTCAATATTCACTTCTTTTGTGCCTTTTTCAGCATCTTTAAACATTTGTGCGCCACCAGCACCACAACAAAGCCCTTTTGCTTTGCTTGCTTTCATCTCAAAAAGTTGGGCATCAAGTGCCGCAAGTACCTCACGAGGTGCTTCATAGACATCATTGGCACGCCCTAGATAACAGGAGTCGTGGTAAGTGATGCGTTTTCCCTTAAATTCTCCGCCACCTTTTAGCTTTATTTTGCCTTCATTGATAAGTTGTTGCAAATAAACAGAATGATGTATCACTTCATACGTGCCTCCAAGCTCTGGATATTCATTTTTGAGCGTGTTGAAACAATGCGGACAAGCTGTTACAATCTTTTTTACGTTGTAAGCATTCAGTGTTTCTATGTTAGAAATTGCCTGCATTTGGAAGGTAAACTCGTTTCCTGCACGCCTTGCGGGGTCGCCTGTGCAAGATTCTTCTGTGCCAAGCACCGCAAAATTAACCCCAACTTTATTGAGTATTTTAGCAAATGCAATAGTAACTTGCTTGTATCTTTCGTCAAAAGAACCCGCACAACCTACCCAAAACAATACTTCTGGTGCTTTTCCTTCTGCAGCTAATTGTGCCATTGTAGGCACTTTAAACGGTATTATATCTGTTGTCATTTGTATTTATATTTTTATTTGACACTTTTAACTGTTATGCTAATCCCGCTAAATCAGGAAATTTTTCAAGTATTTTTTTCAAAAGAGCTTCATTTTTGAGTTCTTTCTCTTGGTGTTTAAGTTCTTGTTGTTTGAGTATATCAACTTCTTCTTTAAGTTTTTCGGTTTTCTTTTCTAGTGGCGCATTTGCTGCTCTTCTATCCCAAATAAGTACACCAATAAGCACTGCAAGGAAAGCCATCATACCCAAAGTTAGATTACTTTGCATATCTATACGCTTGTCTATCCCATCAAGGCGTTTGTCTATACTATCTACTTTGGTAGCTGTAATAGCTTGTTGTTTAGCAAGTTCTGTGATTTGTTTGTTGGTTTCCGCTTGTTGTTTGACAAGTTCTAGCAGTATTTCTCTGTCTGTTTGGGCAAAAATACCAAACGGAATGAGAAAAAACACTATTAAAAGTATATTTTTCATTTTATATAGCTTTCTATTAGATTATAAAGATTTTGTGTTCATTCATAATTATACTATTGCAAATATACAAAAACTTGCCTATATTTGTTTTCTTATTACAGAAAATCTTTTTACAAATTTTTACAGAATTTTTAATTTTGCTTCATACGTCATCTCTTTGTATAGGTTATCCAGCTGCAAGCTACGCCAAAAAAACACCAAAAATCCTTTTGGAAAACCTTAATATCTCTCTCAAAAGTGGGATATTGGTTTGTTTGATAGGACAAAATGGCGCAGGAAAAAGCAGCCTAATGCGTACACTCGCAGGACTTCAAAAACCCTTAGAAGGAGATATTTTTATAAATGATATTTCTCTGAAAAATCTTTCTGAAATAGAACTTGCCCTAAAAATTTCTGTGGTACTTTCCGAAAAAATTGATAATCAAGCTATTACTGTACAAGAACTTGTGGATTTAGGACGTTATCCGCATACTACGTGGCTTTCTGAACTCTCTGAAAATGATAAGAATATTATCAAAAATGCCCTCACGCTCACCAAAACCACAGAAATAGCTACACAAACACTCTCACAACTTTCTGACGGACAAAAACAACGTGTTTCCTTGGCACGTGCATTGGCACAAGATACGCCTTTTGTGCTTCTAGACGAGCCTACCGCACATTTGGATTTGCCTAGCCGTTTGCAACTTTTCAAAATGTTAAGAAATTTAACTATTACGACAAACAAAACTTTTCTTATTTCTACCCACGAGCTAGACCTTGCTTTGCAGGTGGCTGATGTCGTTTGGCTTATTGACAACCACAAAAATCTCCACATAAAAACACCGCTAGAGATAACTCAAAGCGGTATTTTAGAAGAAACTTTTGCAGTAGAAGGGCTTTTTTTTAATAAACAAACTGGTAGATGGGAGTTTTAAGGGCGGTTTGCTTACTCCTAATAAAAATAGGACTTGTGCAAAATTTATTAAGAACCACCCCTAACCCCTCCTAAAAAGGAGGGGAATAAACTCCCCTCCTTCCTAAGGAGGGGCTGGGGGTGGTTTTAGGACTGTTTTATACAACTCCCAATAAATACAAAATAAATTATTTCTCAACTAAAAAAACTAAACAACAATGACACAAAACGAAATAAACGACTTATTTAACCTATCTAATTTTAGACCACTCCAAGTTTTTGAGAGGTTTAAAAAAATGATAATGGAAGAGTCGTGTGCGAAAGATGCTAATAGTTTGCAATTATATTTGTTTCAATTGCAGGAGTGTGGGTTGTATGAATATGACCCAGCAGATTTTATAAGTATGATTGATTGTTTTGAATTTTATGAAGAATATTCAGATGAGTTGTTAGCTATAAACAGTATGGGAATAACAAAACATATCATTGACCTAGAAGGAGATTTTTATGATTTGTGTAAAAATTGCTATAAAGCATTTTGCATAGATTTACTCAATGAAATAGAAAAGCACCAAGACTTTCCGTAGGAAGTTTTATAAAAAGAATTAAAAATGTGGGAATGATGTAAATTATTGGGAAAACTCTATACTAATGGCGGGGCGTTAATTACTTAAATTTGTTAGCCAGAAATACTGGAAGTAGAAATCTCAATAACACTTTATTTTGCACTCTCTTGGAAAATCATTTTAAACACAATCATTTTTTATTTTGGCAAAGGTGGCTTTTCTATAGTAGTCTGCTTTTTGCTTGTTTTGGTATTGTTTTTGGTCTTTATGGAGATAATTTATTATTTCGTCCTTATAATAAAATGCTTGCTGAAATTTTTTGGCACAGCCCTCAATTTCCTTATGAGGCAGACCGCTTTCGTGCTTTTATTTATGGTGCTTTAGGTGGAACAATTACATGTTGTTATATTTTATTGGCATTTATTGCCCGTTATCCTTTTAAAGAGAAACAACTATGGTCAAGAAATGCTATTATTGTCGCATTTACCGTTTGGGTAATCATTGATTCTTCCGTATGCTTGTATTTTGAAGTCTATCCTCAAATATATCTCATTAATGCTTTTTCCATAATTGTAAAGGCTCTTCCAATAATATTTACTTGGAAAGAGTTTCGTTAAACACTAAAAAGTGAAACAATTATTAGATAAGTATGAATATTAATTCTTCATTGGTGTTGCTGCGCTAAAACGCCAACAACGGCAGGAGACTGTAAATGCGCTTTTAGGTGTTGATAGAGAATATTTTTACTCAATCAAGCATCTAAAAGCACATTTTTGGTGTCATAAGGAAGTTTCTGACACCACAGAAAAACTTTGAAATTATGTTAATAGTGGCTTATATCACAATTTGGCAATTTGTTTTTTAGATACTCAATTTGCTCATATGGTATGTGATTTCCCAACAAATTTAGCGTTTTTAAATTTGTTAAATTTGAAAATGCACTAATATCTGATATTTTATTATTCCACAAATTTAGCGTTTTTAAATTTGTTAAATTTGAAAGTGAACTAATATCTGAGATTTTATTTTCATCTAAATCCAGCGTTGTTAAATTAGTTAGATTTGAAAGCGCACTAATATTTGATATTTTATTATACCTCAAATTTAACATTGTTAAATTAGTTAAATTTGAAAGTGAACTAATATCCGATATGTTACTTCCATTCAAATATAGCTCTGTTAAATTAGTTAAATTTGAAAGTGAACTAATATCTGATATTTTATTGCCAAGCAAGATTAGCTCTGTTAAATTAGTTAAATTTGAAAGTCCGCTAATATCTGATATGGAATTAGACCCCAAATCTAGCATTGTTAAATTAGTTAAATTTGAAAGTATACTAATGTCTGGTATTTTATTATAGCCCAAGTATAGCTCTGTTAAACTAGTTAAATCTGAAAGTGCACTAATATCTGATATTTCATTACGCTGCAAATTCAACCCCGTTAAATTAGTTAAATTTAAAAGTGCACTAATATCTGATATTTTATTGTTACCCAAATTTAGCGTTGTTAAATTGGCTAAATTTAAAAGCGCACTAATATCTGATATTTTGTTTATATCCAAATTTAGCCATTCTAAATCTGTTGAATTTGAAAGTAAACCAATATCTGGTATGTTATTGTTAGGCAAACTTAGGCTTGTTAAATTAGTTAAATTTGAAAGCAAACTAATATCTGGTATTTCATTACTCTGCAAATATAGCTCCTTTAAATTTAGAATACTTTTTATTGTTTCTTTGTCTAATTTTCTTATTGAATCTGTTTCAGTTTTTAATGACTTAAGCTTTTCATTAAAGAAATTATATAATTTAGGCATCTCATTAGAGATAGTTTTTCCTATTTTTTTTATATCTAATTCTGTTTTGAATTTTAAATTTATATAAAATCCAATTTTCAGAACATCACCTAGCTCACTCCACCACTTCAAGAGGTCTAAATCTTTAGAACCAATGGGAATTGAGGCGTTTTCGTTCTTGTTGTCATCTGTCATTTTTGATATGAGTTCAATATTCGTTGGTTTCCCATTTTCAATTCTTGAGTGGTCGTCTGATAAAAATTTATGTACAACTTCATCTTTTATTTTTTCTTTTGCTTTGAAATAAACTATCTCAATATTTCTGTCAAACATATGAAGTGTAATCTCTTCAATATTATTTTGATTTTTATGTAAAGTTATTCCATAATCACTCATTGAATCTGCTCCAAAACCACGAAGAATAATCTTATCATTATTTTCTTCAATCATTTTCATTCTTTTTTCTGCCATTTGTATATTATCCCCCCAAACTGGGTGATTTCCATTCATATTATACATTGTAACATAAAAAGTAATACTGTCTGAAGTTTTTACTGTAATACCTCTCCACGCACCTTTATTGTCAATATTCGTTGGTTTCCCATTTTCAATTCTTGAGTGGTCGTCTGATAAAAATTTATAATCTGACAAATCAATTGAAGGTTTTTTTTTATTTGATTTAAAAAAGTCAAAAAGTCCCATATTATTCTTATTTATTAGTTTATTTTTGTGAAATTAATATTTTGCTGTTTTTTTAAAGGAAGGTTTTATTGCTTGTGTCTTCATAATCAATAAAAATAGTACATTATTTAGTCTAAATTCCAATAAACATCATTCATAGTTTCAGGGTCGTTAGTTCCAGCAACATCCTCTAGCCAATTATTACTATTATGATAGTGATTATTTGAATAGTTTTGGTAATTTCTTTTTTCTAATTTTTTTAAATCTTCAAATTCTATCCCTTGTTGAGTTATTAATGATTTGAGTTCTTGAGGAAACCATTTAATTGCTTTTTTGTTAATATAGATGTCGTCATTCCCATCTATTGCTTTCATTACACTATTAAATGCTCCAATAGGAAAAACAGTTTTATTATTCATAACAAACGTAAAATAATTAATTCCTTTCATTGCACTCATAAATAAATTTTCTTTATAATTATTCTCCCAATTTGATAAATTGATTAATATATGATTGTCATCAGCGTTACTAAATTCAAATTGACGACAATTTTCATAGTTAGCTCCTGCGTATAATTTTAACTCATTACTAAACAGGTCAATTAATTCAAACAAAATAGGGTTTTCAATTTTATTTTTGAAATGCTCTTTTTCTTGTGGGGTCATTTTCGTGTAGGTTTTATAAAGTTATAATTGATATACGCAACTGCGCACATTTTCCTTAAAATACAGTGAAATTAAATTTATTGTTTCTATGGTGTAAGAAGAAAACTCCTGACACCATAGGAAGGAATTATAATTCTTCAATATTATGATAACTACAATTAACCATAATTTTTTTTGTAAAATGTTTATCTTTTTTCAAAAATGCCTTTATTTGCAAAGTCTTTTTAGGCAACAGGCAAAGATTAAATTTTATTAAGGTAATAGTCTTCGTTTGTGAATCTAGCAAAATAAATTTGCCAGGTTTTAGGAATAAATGAAAATTTCCATCAGATATGCTCACTTTATATCTTTTTTCAAACTCTGTTTTTAGTGAAAAATAAGCACTATCTGCGTAACTAAGTTTATACTTAATCTCTATAATTTCGCCCTTATACTCATTATCTTTATTTTTAACTACTTGTATATTTAATGCGAAATCTATTTTATCAAAGTAAACTTCCCTTCGTTGAGTATTAAGATTCACATCAAATACTGCATAAATACGAGCTTTTGGTATGGTATCTCTAGAAAGCAAACTTTTATCAAACATGATATTTTTAAGAGATATTTGCCCTTGTGCAGTTGTAGCTAATATGATTAGACAATATAATAGTAATTTCATATATCATTAGTTTGAATCTTTCAAGTTTGCACCAAAGAATACCTTTCCACAATCTTCTTTATCAAATTTCCCATTTGTTCCGCTATAATCATAGTAGTTGAGTCCGTTTATTTTGCCTTTACTATCATAGTTATAAGACTTGAAAATGATGGAATGACCACTTAATGTTGTACTTTCTTTTACTATTGCAGTAGCATCATTACCCTCCCAATATTGAAGCATTGCACCTTCCTGTAACTC
>JAYVGJ010000503.1:0-3156 GCA_043772375.1 Raineyaceae bacterium
GTTCCGCTGGGCTGAATACATTTTTCGTGTTTTGTTTTTCTATAAATATGCCGTCCCGCTGGGACTTAAAAACTTGTCCGTATAAATCTTAGTAGAACCGTTAGTTTCAAAACATTAGACAAAAATGCCCTAAATTTAATAATTGGATAGAAATATTAGAGAAAGAGTAAAAAACAAAGTATTTATTTAGGAAATATCAACCAAAAACCGTAAATTTATAAATGCAAAAAGTAAGCCTAAAAATAGATAAACTAACTAATTCTATCATTAATAGGATTAGTGGAGATGTTTTTGAAACAGTATTTTTTCCTATCTCTAAGGTAGCACTAAACAAATTGAAAGGCTGGAAATTTGACTGGGTAAAAGAGTCTTCAAAATCTCTTATTTTTAAAATGTGTATCACAGAAAATGAAGAAATAATACAAGGACTAATAGCAATACAAGATAAAAATGATCATATTTTTGTTTCTTTGGTAGAAAATGCCCCTTTTAATATTGGAAAAGAAGGGCTTTACTATGGTGTTGGAGGCAATTTGTTTGCATTTGCCTGCAAAATTTCTTTTGAAAAAGATTATGATGGTTATGTTTCTTTTGAGCCTAAAACAGCTATTATCAAACATTATCAAGAAAAATTAGGCGCAATACTTATTGCACGTGGACGAATGATATTAGATACAAAAGCTGCTCATAACTTAGTAGAACAATATTTTAAACCTAAAAAATAAATATTTATGAAATTTATCATCAAAGAAATTGAAGTAGAATTGCTTGTTGGTACATCTAATCAAACCAATGAAAATGATTTGTTAGTGTCGGAATATATCAAAACACATAAACAAAATGTGAAGGATAGCATTATCAAAAATTCTAAAAAACGCATAAAAGAAATTGCTTAATGTTATAATTCTACTAAAAGAAGCCTTTAATCTTGATATTGAAGGCTTTTTTATCAATACTCAAAATATTTCTTCTTTCTCCTCAAAAATCTTACGGACAAAAACATTAGCTTTGCAAAAATAATATTAGAAATCTCTAAAAAAATATTAAAAAAAACACCTCAAATGGCACAAGAACCCAATAATTATAATGAAGATAGTATAAAATCACTAGAACCTCGTGAGCATATACGCCTGCGCCCTGGTATGTACATAGGCAAGCTAGGTGATGGCTCTGCGCAAGATGACGGTATTTATGTGCTTGTGAAGGAGATAATGGACAATTGCATAGATGAATACGTGATGGGACACGACAAACAAATTGAAATAACCGTTACTAATCAGCGTGTTACGGTGCGTGATTATGGGCGTGGTATTCCACTAGGAAAGGTCATTGATTGCGTTTCTAAGATAAATACAGGCGGAAAGTATGATTCTAGTGTTTTTCAGAAATCTGTGGGACTAAATGGTGTAGGTACGAAAGCCGTAAATGCCCTTTCTAGCTATTTTAAGGTACAATCTATCAGAGATGGAGAAACTAAAATTGCTGAATTTGAACAAGGAAAACTTATCAATGATTATCCAGTTGAAAAAACATCTGCCAAAAATGGCACTATTGTTACTTTTGAGCCTGATAATACCATTTTTAAGAACTATAATTTTATTCCGCAATTTTTAGAAGACCAAATCTGGAATTATGCTTTTTTGAATGCTGGACTAAAAATAATGTTCAATAAGCAAGAATATTTTTCTAAAAATGGTCTTTTTGACCTTTTGGAGCGTAAAACTGATGTAGAAAGTTTGCGTTATCCAATTGTTCATCTAAAAGCAGAAGATATTGAACTTGCTATTTCTCACGGTAATCAATATGGTGAAGAATATTATTCATTTGTCAATGGGCAATATACCACACAAGGCGGAACTCACCTTGCAGCCACTCGTGAGGCACTTGTGAAGACTGTTAGAGAGTTTTTTAAGAAAGATTTTGAAGCGTCAGATATTAGGGCTTCCATTATTGGGGCAATTAGTTTGAGGGTGCAAGAGCCTGTTTTTGAGTCGCAAACCAAGACAAAATTAGGCTCTATTGGAATGACTCCAGACAGTGCAAATATTGCAGGTGCACCTGCAATGGTTACTGTACGCTCTTTTATCAATGATTTTGTGAAGAAAAATCTTGATGATTTTTTGCACAAAAATCCAACTACGGCTGATGCCCTTTTGAAACGTATTTTGCAGTCTGAAAGAGAAAGAAAAGACATTGCGGGCATCAAAAAACTTGCCAACGACAGAGCTAAAAAAGCTAATTTGCACAACAAAAAACTGCGTGATTGTCGTGTGCATTTGGAAGATGTCAAAAATGAACGCCACTTTGATACAACTTTGTTTATTACTGAAGGAGATTCTGCGAGTGGTTCTATCACAAAAGCACGTGATGTGCAGACACAAGCCGTTTTTTCGTTGCGTGGAAAGCCACTCAACTGCTTTGATATGACCAAAAAAGTAGTTTATGAAAATGAAGAATTTAATCTGTTGCAACACGCCCTTAATATTGAAGATGGAATGGAGGGTTTGCGCTACAATAAAATTGTGATTGCTACAGATGCAGATGTTGATGGAATGCACATTAGACTGCTTTTGATGACGTTTTTCTTGCAATTTTTCCCTGATTTGGCACGTAATGGGCATTTGTATGTGCTTGATACACCACTTTTTAGGGTGAGAAACAAACAAAAAACGGTTTATTGCTACACAGACCAAGAGAGGCAACGAGCTATCAAACAACTAGGTACAAACCCAGAAATAACACGTTTTAAAGGACTTGGGGAGATTTCTCCTGACGAATTTTCCAATTTTATTGGTGAAAATATCCGTTTAGAACCAATTATTTTAAAAGAACACACAAATATCCCAAAAATATTGGAGTATTTTATGGGCAAAAATACCCCAGAACGCCAAAAATTCATTATTGAAAATCTGCGCATTGAGCCAGAACTCATAGAAGCGTAAAGAAAGGTGAATTTGAAATTGTGAATGAATATGGAATGTACATTTTGTATTAGCCCAACGGGGCGGTATATTTATAGAAAAGTGGCATATTTACAAAAATAAATCAAAATAAAGCAAATTATTCTAAATTTATCTAAATATTTCTATTAAATTGCTGCATCATTTTATCTAATTATCATATATGAACATACACGAATATCAGGCAAAAGACATT
>JAYVGJ010000504.1:0-1999 GCA_043772375.1 Raineyaceae bacterium
TTATCCACGCTTCTGCTTCTTGCTGGTCATTGCACACCAAATAAGGAACAGGTTGTTTCTGAAAAACAAAAATAGCTTTCAACACATTTCTAATAATAACATTTGGGATAATGTAAGCTGTACCTTTGCAAAAATCTTTCATCATTTGCTCATTATCTTTGAGCCATTGCGCCTGCATTTTTTGGTAAGACATTCCTGGAAAAACCGCATTGGTAGCGTCAAAAATGATGGCTAGGTAGTTTTTATGGTCGTAACTTTGCCTAACTTCCTCAAGGTAAAAAGGAAAATTGTCGTCTTGTGCGTTATTACCCGTAAAAGTAACCAGCACGACTGGAAAAGCACTTTTGTCTATTTCTGCGTATTTGTCCATTGTTTTGTGTTTTGTTGAGATGTTGCTTTTTAAACCAGCATTCTGAAATAAAGTTTTAAAATCTGTTTTGAATTGTTAAATTTATTTACTTACGTAAAAACTTAATAAAACCGTTTTTTAGACTTTCTGGCACGATTTTTATACTAGAATGGAAATAATTTTAATACTCTAAAAAAGTTTTTTTAAAAAAAATTTTTTTTTTCAAGTTTTTTTCCTTAAAATTGTACCTACTAATTAAAAATTTAGTAACTGAATAAAAAAACAGCAGATTTAAGTGTTAAAAGTAAGTATCAAAAGACAGTATCAAAAGAAAAGTGTCATTGTTAAACACAACCGTATTATGAATAAAAGTATGCGCATAATCAAATACGCACTCCTACTTACCATAGGAATTAGCCTACTAGGAGCTTGTAAGAAAAAATCACGAGACTCTTCTTCATTCCAAATGCAAACGCAATCTAGTACAAATGCGCATCAAAAGGGAATGTTTAGCCAAGCAACAGGTATTCCCTACAACTTGGGAGATACGTCTGGCGTGACGAGTTTTGCAGTAAGAGAATATTTGGGGCAACCTGATGGTCCTAACCTTGTTTTTATTGAAGGTGGACGCTTTATTATGGGTTCTGGTGAAGAAGATATTGTTTATACACGTGACAACCGTGAGCGTACTGTAAGTGTACAATCTTTCTATATGGACAGAACGGAGGTCAAAAACATTGATTGGTTAGAGTTTTTGAACTATTACTCTAAACCAACAAACGCCGCAGCTATTCCTGATAGTTTGAAATTCAAACAGTTACTCCCTGACACAACTGTTTGGGCAAATGAAACCGCTTTTAACGACTCTTATGTAATTAATTATTTGCGTTACCCTGGTTTTCGTATGTTCCCAGTAGTGGGCGTTTCTTGGATACAAGCGCAGGCTTTCTGCAAATGGCGTACAAAAGCCGCTAATGATTATCTTTTTGCAGAAGCTAAGAAAAAAGATAAAGACGGCAAACTTAACGAATACAAAGACTTGAAAGATGCGCCACTAGAAAGTGGTGTGGTACTTCCAAACTACCGCCTTCCAACAGAAGCAGAATGGGAATATGCAGCAAAAGGTATGATTGAAACGCAATATGATGATGAAAATCAGTCTAACGGTCGTGTATATCCTTGGGACGGACACGCTCTAAGAAATCCTTATGGTAAACAAATGGGTATGTTTTTAGCTAATTTTAAGCGTGGACGTGGTGATTACGCAGGTATTGCAGGTAAGCAAAATGATGGCGCACTTATTACGGAATACGTTTATAATTACCCTACAAATGGTTTTAATTTGTATAATATGGCTGGAAACGTAAACGAATGGGTAGAAGATGTTTACAGACCTCTTTCTCACGAAGATATGAGTGATTTGAACCCTGTAAGAAGACAACAACTAGATAGTACAAAACTGAAGTCTGACCCAGACAAATCAGTTTATAATGATAGTAAAGAGCCCTACAATGTTGCCTCAACACAAGGTGCAGTAATGTCACTTGTTGATGATAATGCAAGAGTATTTAAAGGTGGTTCTTGGAAAGATGTTGCTTATTGGTTATCTCCTGGTACAAGAAGATTTTTAGATAAAAACAAAAGTACAGA
>JAYVGJ010000505.1:0-1558 GCA_043772375.1 Raineyaceae bacterium
TAAGTGAGTTTGAGAACACAAAGTTACTATATTATTGCGCTGTTTCATAGAATATTTAGTTTTTTACCACAAACTCAAAAACTGTGTACGGTAGCAAATTCCATTATTAAAATCTGGTCAAATTACTTATGCAAAAATAATTGATACAGAAAATACCAGCAAGCAATATAATGAAACGGATATTATTAAAATATCTTATGAATTTGAAGATATGAAGGGTAAAATATATAGTGTTTTTGTAAAATCTAATAACCCACAATTCATAATAAAAGGAGCAAAAGAAATGCTTTTTTATGATGCAAATAACCCCAAAAGAAATGTTTTGAAAAATAGTTTGGCAACAGAAATAACATTGGTAGAAAATAATCAATTCAAATCTCCTCGTTTTGCTCAAGTTTTGCCATTACTTATTTTACCGTTTATTGGCGTTCTGATGGTTTTAATGGTCATTTTTTTATAATCCTGTACTTGGTATTTTGCCATAATTTATAACTTCTAACTTTTATGAATGATAATATTTTTGGAAATAAGCGAGAAATTTCTCTGCCTTTGCGCCTCAAAATCCTGTTTGGGGGTTCTATCATACAAGTTTTGTATGGTGTTTTTGCTTTTTTAATGATATTTGTACTTGTTTTTGCAAGAGATGCTGATTTTAGTGATTTTACGCTTGCCAGTAGCGTAAATACTAAAGGAAACATCACAAATATCACGCAAACCAATTCTAGGATAAATAAAAGGTATGTTTTTGCTTTTGATTATACTTTTTTGGTAAATGACAAAATTTATAATAATACATCTTTTAGCACAGACAAATCAAAAACCAATGAGGTAATAGTAGAATATTTGGCTAAAAATCCTCGTAATTCACGTATAATGGGTATGCGACAAAAAACATTTCCTATTTATGTGGCACTCATTGTGCTTTTTCCTATTTCTATTCTGTTTATTTTGTTTTTTGGACTAAAAACCAACTTAAAAGCTATCTGGTTACTGAAAAATGGAGAAATTGGTTATGCAAAAGTTCTACGTACAGAAACTACCAATGTAAGAGTAAATAACCGCCAAGTAATCAGGATATTTTATGAATTTGAAGACAAAAAAGGCAAAAAACATACATTTTCTTTCAAATCTCACGAACCAGAAAAAATCACAGACGAGGCACAAGAAATGCTTTTTTATGATGCCAACAACCCTAAAAGAAATATTTTGAAAGATAGTTCAGTGGCAAAAATAGTCTTAAAAGAAAACAACAAATTCAAATCTCCTTCATTTTTTCAAGCAATTATTTTGCTTGTTTTGCCTTCTATTGCCTTTTTGATGCTTTTATTGGGGCTTTTGATATAAAATATTCGTAACTGTTTAGGTTTGTAGATACGCACTGCGTATCCACGGGGTGTAGGACAAGTTCATAGAAATGTAGGGTGCGACCCTTGTGGTCGCCCTAACAAGCGAAAGCAATACGACAAAAAGCACGCATAATAAAGCATAAAGTCAGATTTCAAACCTATTCAAACAGGGCGACCACAAGGGTCGCACCCTACAAAATACAACTTGTCCT
>JAYVGJ010000506.1:0-3116 GCA_043772375.1 Raineyaceae bacterium
AAAAAAAGAGTGATAAAAATAAAAAATAAAATCTAAAATAAGAATGCCCCATACAAAAAGTAAAGGGCATTGTAAGATTATGTCCAAAGTCTAAATAAAGTGAAAATGTCACCCATATTGAAGAATAGTTATTATTTATTTTTTCATCACAAAAGAAAATTTAAACTTAATCAAGCAATACAAGGTATGGAAGAATTTTATGAAGAAATAGCCGTTGGAGATATAATAGAACTGCATCAGTTGCCTAAAAGTGAAGAGTTTATTCATATTCAAAAAATAGAAAATATAACTGAACGTGAGTAAGTGTGTATAATTTGACTGGTATCTCAAAATCAAGCACTTACATATCCCTGCACCGTCAGCTAAAGCAGACGGCAAAGGGAATAAAAACACAGAAAAAAGATATTTGTGTTCACTCTTTTATCTTTGCCGTCTGCTTTAGCTGACGGTGCAAAGAACTTCAAGTGCTTGATGTTGAGCTTTTATATTTATCCAAAACAGAGAAAAATCCTTTTTAACCTTGTAAATAACATAACTTAGATAGCGACATTGATATTTTGTACTTAGCCCCAGCGGGGCGAAATATTTATAGGAAGATAATTGCATTTTGTATTTAGCCCCAGCGGGGCGGCACTAGCAAGGGCTAGTTTTATAACAACGAAACTGTTTTACCGCCATTTATTTGCAAATATCTGCGTAAAAAATCACTAGTTGACAATGTTATTACGTATCCTATAAATATGCCGTCCCGCTGGGACTAAATACATTTTTTGCGTGATTTATTTTCTATAAATATGCCGTCCTGCTGGGACTGAATACAAATTAACTTATCTAACTAACAACACCTAAAAAAACCCTATGAAAAAAGACTTTTTACTTGCGCCTTCTATTTTGGCGGCAAACTTTGCTCATTTAGAAAAAGATGTGCAAATGATAAACGAAAGTAAGGCTGATTGGCTGCATATTGATATTATGGACGGGGTTTTTGTGCCTAATATTTCTTTTGGAATGATGCTTTGCAAACCTATCAACAAAGTCTGCAAAAAACCGCTTGACATTCATTTAATGATAGAAAAACCAGAAAGATATTTAGCAGAATTTGCCACGCTTGCGCCCTATATGCTTACTGTTCATGTGGAGGCGTGTACACATTTGCACCGCATTATTCAGCAAATAAAGGCTTTTGGTATTCGTGTGGGCATTGCACTCAACCCACATACGCCCATAAGTCTGCTAGAAGAGGTGATAACGGATATTGATATGGTTTGTGTGATGTCTGTTAATCCTGGTTTTGGTGGACAAAAATTTATCCAAAATACTTATCCAAAAATCAAAAAACTAAAAAATTTGATTACTGAATATCATTCAAAAGCCCTAATACAGGTAGATGGTGGGGTTCATTTGGAAAATATCCCACTTTTATTGGAGGCTGGCGCAGACGTGCTTGTGGCAGGAAGTGCTATTTTTGGTGCAGAAAATCCACTGAAAACAATGGAAGAAATGAAGAGTTATGAATTATGAGTTATGAGTTATGAGTTATGAATGAATACAAAATATTGATAATGAATTAATTGGTATGGTGGTAATAGCTACTAATTTTATTTGGGGCATTTTTTTGTAGAGACGTTGCTTGCAACGTCTAAATGACGAGCAACTAACAAAATAAATTAAATGTACTTTCTGGCGTTCAGACGTTGCAAGCAACGTCTCTACAAAATGCACCTGCGTAACATCACAAAATAAACTAAAAATGCTCCTAGACGAAATAGCACAAAATATTGACAATTTCAAACAGAATATAAGGCTTCATCTGCCTTATAAGCCTCTTTTTGTCAAAATAAAACTCGTTTGGGATTGCAATTTGAAGTGCCAGATGTGCAACCATTGGCGTAGCAATAGTACCACTTTAGATATAAAAGTATTAGAAAACCTCGTCACAGAACTTAGTCTATTGGGTTGTAAACGCATTCACCTCACAGGTGGAGAACCAATGATGTACCCAGAACTTCCCAGACTGCTTTCTCACATCAAAAAACAAGGTATTCGCCCCACAATGACCAGCAATGGCACACTTATCAGCAACGAAAAAAAAGCGGAGAGATTAGCGTTGTCGGGTCTTAGGAAAATAAATATTTCTATTGATAGTCCGCAAGCGGATATTCACGACGAAATAAGAGGGATAAAAGGCAGTTTTAAGCGTACTACTCGTGGTTTTAGGCTTTTGCGTGCTTATATGCGTGAAGGTAGTATGCGTATAAATATGGTCGTAAGTCCGCTTAACTTCAAGACTGTCAAGGATTTCCCTGATTTGGCAAATGATTTGGGCGCAGATTATGTACGCCTTATTCCGCTCAATGCACATACGCCTGAATTACAACGACTTACTAATCAACAAATAAATATTTATAATAATGAAATTGCGCCTTTTGCTTACGAAAAAGCCCTAAAATATGGGCTTGTACGCACAGAAAAGGAGATTTTTGTGTATGGAACGGCTCAAAATGAAGTAAATAAAAGCATTGATGGTTTTTATTCACAAGATTATTATGCCAATCACCATTGTTTTGCGTTGGAAACACACACTTTAATTGACCATTTAGGCAATGTGAGCGTGTGTTGTATGCTGCCAAATGCACCAAAAGTAGGCAATATTTTAGAAGAAAGTTTTACTAAAATCTGGTATGGACAAAAATATGCCCAACTGCGACAATCTGACAAACATATTCACCACAAATGCCTAGAATGTACAATGTTTCAGAAGAAAAATGAACAAATAGAAAAAATGATTTATTAAAAAAGTGCTTTTAGCTTATTTGCGTCACAATCATAAGTAATATTTGTGTATATTTACGTTTATAACCTAAGCACCTAATATATTAGAGTTTTTATAGTTTGATTATCAAGTATTTAGCAATAAATAATCACTAAAAACCACCCCCAGCCCCTCCTTAGGAAGGAGGGGAGTTTTGTTCCCCTCCTTTTCAAGGAGGGGTTAGGGGTGGTTATAACATAACTTATTCGTAACTGTTTAGGTAGTCTTCCAAACAATTGGTTGATTTGTGTTTACCTTTAGTAATTCTTGGAACACATTTCTTCCATGTTTTTTGACTGTATTG
>JAYVGJ010000507.1:0-1857 GCA_043772375.1 Raineyaceae bacterium
GAGCTTTTCAAAGTCATTAGTCAATCATATAGGAGCAATTAAATATTTTATTTGTGCCTATAATCTCCAAATAAAATCATTACAAGTATAGCACTACCACGAATTAAAATAAGGTTTTTAACTGCAAAGAACGCAAAGAAACACAAAACAATAGACCTCCTGCGAAAGTAATTAAATCTTTCAAAAGTGCCTTTAAAGTCCTCCCAGCAGTGCTAGCAGTTGCCAGTGGGATTGAGGTGGGGTTACTTGCTCAGTAATGCTAATTTCTAAAAAATGCTTGTGCGTTTCCCCACGTTTCACGTGGGGTTATGATAGTTCAACCACGTTGTGGTTGTTTCTACAAAGAAAACTGTATTAGAAACCCTGAAACTAGCAGTTGGTAGGGTTTAACAAACATAACCCCACGTGGAACGTGGGGAACGACAAACGAAAATAATACAAAGTAAGGTCTTTGGTGATTATTTATTGCTAAATACTTGATAATCAAATTATAAAAACTCTAATTTTAATCATAATTTGTATATGTTTTGTAATGCGTTTGTAATGCGTTTGTAATGTAGTAATTTTTATTTTAATGTAAAAAAAATAAAATAAAAATTAATCCTTTTTAGGTATAGGAAATATCAAAAAAATTGATAATATTGCCATATCATCAAAAATAACTTTGTATTTGTCTTTAAAGTTCCCTTACGCTATGCTAGGGGATTTAGGGGCTATTTTTAGGTATTGGTAATACCAAAAAGAAGGGGTAATTTTGAAAAAAAGTAATTGCTACAACTATAAATCATAAAAAATTTAATGAAAAAAGAAAAAGCATCCCAACAAATGAATGAATTATGGGACAATTTGCCATCATTTACTAATTCTAAAAATAATGAATTGGCACACGGGCATTTTGATAGCATTACGGCATCTTTGTTTTGTCCTGGTCCATTTTATTATTATGTGGTGGATTTTGGCACAAGGCAAATCATTCAAATGAATCCTAATATTTTAAATGTGCTTGGATTAGACCCAACAACCGCCACGCTCAACGACATTCTGAACCGTATTCACCCAAAAGATATGGATTTTGTGATAAATGCGGAGAAGGTTGTGTTTGATTTTTTGTATCATACCGTTGCGCCAGACAAGATTACGAAGTACAAAACAAGTTATTGTTTTCGTTTTCTGACTGCTGATGGCACGTACCAACTCTTTCAGCATCAATCACTTGCACTTGGCACTGATGAAGATAACAAAATTATGTTGAGTATAAATATTCATACGAATATCAATCACATTACGCAAAAAAACAACTATAAAGTAACTTGTATAGGCATAGATGGCGACCCTTCTTATTTTAATATTGATGTCTTGATGGACGAAGATAGCCCTGAAAATGTGCCTGCCATTGTACTTACACAAACACCATTTAGTAAGCGTGAGCAGGAAGTTGTGAATTTGTTGGCAATAGGTTTTTCTTCTAAACAAATAGCAGAAAAATTATTTATCTCCCTCAATACTGTTACTAATCACAGAAAAAGCATTCTGAAAAAAGCGCAATGCAATAGTGTGGTGCAACTCGTGAACAAATGTTTGGAGAATGGCTGGGTGTAGGAGAAGGTACGAGGTTTGAAGTACGAGGTACGAAAACGCAATAAAAGCAAAAGAGGTAGCATAAATGTACCTCTTTTGCTTTTAAGTAGGTTTCTGCAATTAGTTTATGTTATTTACCCCTATCCCTAAATCCCTTTCCCCTTTTGGGAAAGGGACTTTAATAGAGTTTATGAATAATTCTATTTTTAACCACCCCTAACCCCCAGTAATGTTAATTTCTGATTTTAAAAAATGATTAATATTTTATTTATTGTATTA
>JAYVGJ010000508.1:0-4197 GCA_043772375.1 Raineyaceae bacterium
ATCATTTTTTATTGATAAGTAAAAATAAAAATACTGCTTAGAATAGCATTTTAAGCAGTATAAACTCAAAAAATTATAATAATTATTACAATGGAAAAAATATTTGTAAGAACAAAAAACGGTAATAGCTACTGCGACACAGAGCAAGGTGTTATTATTGGTGGTGAGTGGCAAGAAGTGCAAGAAACTGATAATATCAGCAGAAAAATAGCTGATGGTGCGCTTTTCAAACAAACCAAAGAAGAAGCAGCAGAATTTGAAACTGAAGCCAAAGCCGTTGCCAACGCAAGTGCTAAAAAAGGAGGGAAATAATGGAAAACGTCAATTTGCAACTCAAAGACCCTTCTGCCACCTTTTCAGATAGCGGACAAACGCTCAAATTTCGTGAGGTTTTGAGTTTCCCAAAAACGGAAAAGGTAAGAACTGCCCTCAAAACTGGTGTAGTGCGTGCAATGCGAGATGAAAATCTTGAAAAAGTAGTAGTTTCTGAACCAGAAACTACAATAGAAGAAGTAAAACCCTCTAAACGTAAATAAAAAATGCCACTCGTACAACAACCGCTATACAATATTGCACAAGGAGAAGACGAACTAATACAAGTTCCTATTATTGTGGATAATCAGCCTGTGGATTTATCCACTTGCACTAATATTATTGCCATTATCCGTACTGGTAATAATTTGCCTAAAATTCAGTTTGCGCTCAATGCCTCTTCTGGTACAAATACATTAGAAGTTGATGCTACACAAAATAACTTGCTTAAGCTTCCCCTAAAAAGAGAAGATACAAAAACCCTAATGCCTGGTGCACTTATTTGTGATTTAATACTAGAAACGCAAGATTTATTATTTCCAGATGGAAAACACAAAGAACTGACAAGTATCAGGCTTGGTATGCTAAGAGAAGGGAAATTGAAGGACGAGGTCGTATAAACTGTATTAAAACTGTATTAAAGATATGCTAGGAGGTATAATAGAATTGGTGCAAAGGCGGGTTACTTTTGTGGAAACACAGAATAACGAAATACTTGGTATGGCGCAAGAGGTGTGTGTGGAGCTTGAAAAAGCATTAGGAAAGCTATACATGGACTTTTTGGACTATAGCAACCTTGAACGCCTGCTTATTGCAGACCTTACGGCATATCAATACATTGAGTCGCAAATGACAAAAAACGCTTCTAATACGACTGATAGCATTATTAAGAAGGTAAAAGCTGATGTGGTGGAGGTTGAATATGACACTAATTTATCCTCCACCACCAGCAAATCAGCCGTTTTAGAGAAACTTAGAAAAAGTGCCTGCACCAAGGCTTATACTTTGGGTATTGCCTTGAGTATTTGTGAAGTTATCACTACTAACTTTCCTACTCCTTTTAGAGTTTTTAATTGATTTTTTTCACCTTTTATTTTTTTCACAATGAAAAAGTTGTTTTATTTCTTACTGTTGATGATGCTTTTTGCAACTCCAGTATTCTCAACCCCTAGCAAAACGCTAATCCCTATGGAAACTCCAAAACTCCCAGTAGACCGCCTGCGTGATGCGCTGAAAGTACCTTTTGACTTGCTGGCACAAATGCCTGTTGTCTATCACTTTCACGAAAAAGCTCCAGACCGCTTCAAAGAAGAGCAAAAAGTTGTAATTACTGATTATAATCTTTTGGTTCTGGTCGTTGAGAAAAGAAGCACCTCAGCCCAAAATATTACTTTGCAGGGTGCAAGAGCTGATAATGAGGGTTATTTACTCCTTAATTACGACTATGCAAAAAAAGCAGGACTCATTACTGAACAGGGCAATTTTCGTGGAAATCCGAGTACGGATACGTTCACCTATCAAGGGAAAAAATATACTATTGTTGATGTAGAGCCTGTAGGGCAGTTAGTAGATACCTTTACAGCTCTGAAAATCTACTACAAAACCTAATAAAATCCCACTACTTCCTAAGGAGGGGTTAGGGGTGGTTAAAATTTCTGTAATTATGATAAGAAGATTTGGCGACTGGCAAAAAGTACAAAACCTTGTTAGCAACCTTAACAAGGTTTTTCAAAATGCTGGAAAAAACGCCCTAAATAAGATTACAGAAGAAGCACAAAAGCGACTGATAATGCATCTAAACAATCAAGATTTATCTTGGCAAGCGTTATCAGTCGCTTATAAAAGTCAAAAAGAAAGAAAAGGTTTGGCAAGTCAGATGCTTGTGGCACGTGGCGACCTTAAAAATGCTATTAAAACTGTTGTAAACAACGACATTGGATTTGTGGGTATTAGGAGTGGCGCAAAAAATACTGACGGACAATCATTAGAAATTATTGCAGCAGTCCACGAATACGGGTCAATAACTAGGAATATTCCTGCTCGCAAACTTTGGCAACCCACAAACGACGAAATGAAAGAATGGCTTAATAAAAGCCGTTTTATTGAGGATATTTTTTTGGAAGAATTAAAAAAGTTTATATAATGTATTTAAGCCCTGAAAATATAGAGAGAGGCATTTTTGAGCGTGTGCGTGTGGTGGCGGTGAATTTGGGCTTTTGGGTTGATGAAACCATTATACAAACGCCTCAGCAACTACAACAAGCAATAAATTCACTCACAAGCACACCTAACGCAGTTGCTATTGAAATTATAGGCATTGGAGATTATCAGGCAAGAGGTGAAAAACCAAAAAATTGTATTTTAATTGATTTTGATTCTGGAGGTAGTGGTGAGGTAGGAGGAGTAGGACGTGTAACCTACGAGAAAATAATTGGTGTAACACCACAAGATTACAAAGTGTGGGGAATACCCTCACAAACGGAAAATTTAAACTTTTCTTTGCGTTTAATTGCTGAGAATACGAAAAATAGGCGACTAGCAGAAAAGATAATTAGGGCGAGCCTGCCACGAAAAGCCTATATTTTAGGTATTTCAGAAGATGGCACAAGTACAAAAAACGGTTTTTGGTGTTTTGGTGGTAATTATCAAGACGTTTCAGAAGGGAATAAGTACGGCATTGAGCGTATATTTTCTTATACAGTTTCTAACGTATTCTTAGAAGAGCCAAAAGACTTAGGCACTGTTAAACCACTTTTAGAGGTAAATCTAACAACACAAATAGAAGACTTAACAGGCATTAAATAGCATATTCATTAAAAAATTTATATAAAAATGGGACAATCACCGCAAACTATTGTAGATATTGTAGATTTTTCAAAGCTACCACTTAAAACGCTCAAAGGCGTTGCCTGCGTGCAGGGTGTTACAATGAAAGGACCACTTGCCAAACCTATTTTAATACAAAAATGGGAAGATTTTGTGCAAATATTTGGTGGTTATCACCCTGACAGTATGTTTCCGCTGTATTGTGAGCGTGCGCTTAATAATGGTGCAAAATTGTATGTTTCTCGTGCTTCTAATTATTATGACTTGGAAGACAAAGAGAGTTATGACGGTGGGCAGGCAAGTGTTTTACTCAATCCCGCTACCATACGTGCACTTTCCCTTCATCCAGGAATAGGCTATAATGATGTGGAGGTTACCATATCAGGTGGAACTCAGCTTGTTTGTGATATTTTGGTAAGACAATCAGGAATGGAAGACCAAATACTCAAAGGCGTAAAAAGAAATGTAACAAGAGCTGATATTTTGGATATTAACCAGCAGTTTTTGAATAAGTACCGTGAGAAAACACTTGTAATGTTTAGCGGAATTTTTACTGTGCCTTTCGGGTCTCCAGTTGACCCACTAGCAACAGTTACTTTTCAAAGTACAGGTGGTTATTTAGTGCTTGGAGGTGGTGAACAAACTTTACCTATTTTGCCAGAAAGTTACAATGGGCTTGCTAATGGTGGCACAGGCTGGCACGCTTTCAATGAAATTGTGGATAGCAAAGTTATCTACAATTTTGATGCTCCAATGCCTGAAGTAGATGCAGGACTTGCAGATTATTGCGCTAAAAGAAAAGATATGCGTTTTGTGATTAGAACGCCCTTAGAACTTACTGCAAACGGTATGGAGGACTATAGAATGGGAACTGGTGCTTATAATCACCCTGCGCTTGATACCTATTTTGGAAAACTTATTGCAGGTGATATTCGTGTGTTCTATAAAGGTGCAAAAGTGCTTATTTCTGCTATTGCTGATGTTTGCGCTTTGGAAATGAAAAAATCTTTGCAGTGGTTGGTAGCAGCAGGGCTGGAGCGTGGCGTTTTGCCTAATGAT
>JAYVGJ010000509.1:0-9862 GCA_043772375.1 Raineyaceae bacterium
AAATACAAAAAACTTAGTTTCAACCTTGCGTTCTTTGCGTGTATTTAAACTTTGCGCCTTTGCGGTAAATTAGAACTTTATTTACAACGCATTACTTAACAGATTTTATATAACGACATTGATAAATTATAATTGCAAATTCCTTCATTTATATTAAAATCCTGAAAGAATTTAATATTCATAGCCGTAAGTCGCACTTACGGAACGTGGTAATAATGCATTAAAAAACCAATTACCAATGTCGTTATCAAGTTATTCAGCATTTATCCCCCAAACAGAAATAAATTTGTCATCACTTGCAGAAATTATATAATCCTCATAATCAGACCATAAAATTTTATTTACACTTGTGGCGTGGCTTGCGTTGCGTGCTTTATCTATCACTTTTAGTAGGCTGAAAGTCTTAGAATCCCATATTTTGATAGATTTATCCATACTGCAAGTAGCAAAATAGTTGCCACAAGGTGAAAAATCAATGTCATTGATAGCAAAAAGATGCGCAATAATATCCGTTTTGAGCGTGTAAGAGCTATTTTGTTGAGAATTATCTGTTGTTTTCTCCCAAATTTTAAGATGTGCATCACGGCTTCCAGAAATCAATAAATTACTATTATTATCTTGATTATTAGAGAAATAACGCAAAGAAAAAACAGAACTAATGTGCGCCTCTATTTCTTGTTTGAGTTGTAGGGTTTGCAAATCAAAAATCCGTATAAAATTGTCGCTACTAGCTACTGCAAACTCATTATTTAGAGGACTTACAGCAATTTTTCTTAGGCTATTGATAGATATTTGGATATGTTTTTTTACTGCAAAAGTAGTTAAATCTACAATAGTCAGAACGCCGTCACCTTGCGCCACAAAAGCGGAATATTTTTTTTGATTATTCTCTTGATTATCAACTATTTGTATATCAAAAATCTGGCTTTTGGTAGTTTTGAGAGATTTGTTTTTTTCCTTATTTGGAATATAATTGCTTGGATTTTCTTCTGAATTTGCTTCTGGATTTGCTTCTGAATTTTCTTGTGAATTTTCATCAAAATAAATCATTTGCAAACCTTCAAAATTTTGCCCAACTATCAGCGCATTTTCCTGTGGGAAGTAGCGCATAGCATATACAGAACTAGGGATTTGTGCCACCAAACGCCCTAATTCTGGGTTTTTTAAATTCCAAAGTGCTATTTTCCCGTCACCTCCAGAAGACAAAAACAAATGCTTTTCTGGGAGTTTTTCCAAAGAATAAATGCAATCCTGATGCCCTGCAAGGGTTTCTATTTTTTGTACCGTTATTTTTGGTAGGTTTTTTGGTAAAATCATTGTACAATAAATTATAAATTTCAATTATAAATAAACACAAAGTATTGGTAATCAATGTTTTAAAAATGTATTCATTCACAATTAAAGTTATTTTTTTGATTTCCATTTGCTTTCCATATAAAGTTGTTGAGCATCTTTGATGGCTTGATAAGCGGCTGCGCTATCGTCCCAACCTTCCACATCAACTTTTTTCTTCTCCAAATCTTTATAAACTTGGAAAAAATGCTCAATTTCTAGCTTTAAATGGGGAGAAACCTCTGATAAATCATAAATATGATTCCAAATAGGGTCGCTGACAGGCACACAAAGAATTTTCTCATCAGGTCCTTTGTCGTCGTGCATTTTGAAAAGTCCAATAGGGCGTACCTCAATAATGCAACCAGGAAAAGTTGGCTCTGTAACGAGTACAAGCGCATCTAGGGCATCTCCGTCACGTGCAAGCGTTTCAGGGAAAAAGCCATAATCCGTTGGATAGTGCATAGAAGAGAAAATCATACGGTCATAACGCATCATTTTCTTTTCATAATCAAATTCATATTTATTCCTGCTACCTTTTGGTATTTCTACAATGGCATCAAGCGTAAAATCTGGCTTGGTTTCAGTTGTTTTATCTGACATATTTCAGTATTTTAGATTTTTTTCTGTTTTATGCTACAAACATACACAAAAATTATAGTTTTTTGTTAGAAATTTCATTTTTTATCCACTTAACACTACTCACTCAACACTAAAACTACACTTCTATCATAAATCTTACTAAATTTGCGCCTGCTTCAAGTTCTAATTTTTTGCGTAGGCGTTGTCTATTTTTATCAAAACTATCAGGGGAAATGTGCAAAATCTGCGCAATATCTTTGTTATTGAGGTTCATACGCATATAAGCACACATACGCAAGTCGTTGTTTGAAAGTTTTGGATAATTATGTATCAAACGCTCAAAAAAGCCTGTATGCACAAGTTCAAAGTGCATTTTGAACTTATCCCAATCATCATCAATTTTGATAGAACTATCAATTTGTTTGATAATTTTTGAGGTTTCTAAATTGGGTTTTTCCTTTTCTAATGTTGTTTTTAGTTCTCCTAAAACCTCGTTTTTTTGTATGATATGCAGGGTTGCGCTGGCAAGTTCTTGGTTTTTGTAGTCCAAATCTAACTGGTATTTTTCTTGTTGAATTTGGTTTAGTTGTTGTTGCATTTGCAAACCTTCTTGAAGTTTTTGGGCTTCTAGCTGTTTTAGGTCGTTTTCTGTGCCAAGACGTTTGTTTTCTTCTTGTTTTAGTTCATTTTCCACTTGCAAACGGTTATTTTCTTCTTGTTTGAGATTTCTCTCATTGATAAATATTTTTTTATTTTGAAGATTATTTCTATAAATCAAAAATAAAATAATAAAAATTAGGACAGAAAGCACCATTAAAGCATAATTAGTATAAGTTTTCTGCTTTATTTCTGCTTGTTGAAATTTTATTTGTGCATCTTTTTTCTCATCATTGTACTTTGCCTCTAATTTTACAATTTTTTCTGTACGTTCTTTGCTTTGTATGCTATCTTTGAAAAAGTAGTATTTTTTAGTCAAAAAAAGTGCTTTTTCGTAATCTTTTTTCCCTTCATAAAATAGTGCTTGCGTATAATAAAAGTCCTTCAAAAGCTCAAAAGCCTGTGTTTTTTGGATAAGAGAATCCGCCAGATTAAGGTATTTTTGCGCTGTAATAAAATCTTTTTGCCTAAAATTCAGTTCTGCAAGAAGCAAAGAAACAGAGGTCAGGTTATAATTATCATTGATTTCAATTTGGATTTTTTCAGCATTTTTCAGAAATAAAGTAGCTTTTTCAAAATCTTTTTTTTCTAACCAAATTTTTCCAAGTTGCATAGAACTTTGTGCGAAAATCCGTTGATTACCTATTTTTTCAGCATTTATGCGTGTTTCTTCAAAGTATTTGATAGCGTTTGTGGTGTCTTTGATATGGAGATAAAGCATACCCAAATTATTGAGCGTATTCACCCAGTTAGCCTTATTATTAATTTTTTTGTATAATTTTTCTGCTTTTAAAGCATATTCCAAGCATTTTTCTAATTTTTCATCAGCAAAATAAACCCCAGACAGATTGTTGTAAGCATTCCCCAAACCAGCATCATTTTTGATAGTTTCTGCTATAAAAAGGCTTTTAAGGTGGTTTTCAACAGCTTTTTCATAGTCGCCCATACCCGTATAACACAAACCTGCAAAGGTATAACCTCTCATCTCAAAAAGCGGAAAATTATGCTTTTGCGCCATCAAAATAACTTCTTTGTACTTAATAAGTGCTTCTTTGAGGTTTCCTGTAAGTTCCAACGCCACACCACGCCAACATTCTGCCTCTGTCATTCCTTTTAGAAATGATAGTTTTTCAGCTAAAATATAGGCTTCATCAGCATATTTTTGAGTATTTTTTGGGTCAATATAAAAAAAATGATAAGCAATTTTATTTTTGATATTAACAAGATTGGTATCTTCTTTTGTTGTTTTGAGAAGATTTTTAAGGCTATCTATTTGAGGTGTTTGCGCCTGCAAATAAGGATTTAAAAGCAATAAACATAGTTTTAGTAGAAAAAAAAGAGGTAGTATTTTTTTCATAGATAAATTTATAATCAACATTTTGGATTCATTCACAATTACTTATAACTTCAACAAAAATAGTTCATTTTTGTTGTTGATACAAATAAAATCACTTAAAATAGATTTTTATCTCTTTAAATTTCATAACTTGCAACGCTTTTTAATCAATTTAAATGTTAATCATAATAATAATAAGCATTATTATTTATATAGCTATCTTCAAATGAAACCAAAAGGAATATTAGTAATTATTGGCGGTGCAGTAGATAAAGGGAGTTTTACAGAAAAAGATTTTGCGCCTGACGTTTCCCAAAACCTTAACTTTTTTGAACGAGGAATCCTCAAAAGAATTCTTAAAGAGTCTAAAAATGGTAATGATTCTCAAATAGAAATCATCACAACCGCCTCAAAAGTCCCTAAAACAGTAGGGGCAGAATATTCTAAGGCTTTTGCCTATCTTGGCGCAACAAATGTCAGTACAATGGAAATAGAGAAAAGAGAGCAAGCAAACAGCGTCCAAATTGTAGAAAGACTGCGCAAAGCGGATATTGTGATGTTTACTGGCGGCGACCAGCTGCGCCTTACGTCTATTTTGGGTGGTACGGATTTTCATACTTTACTTTTAGAAAAGTATGAAAATGAGCAATTCGTGATAGCAGGCACATCTGCAGGGGCTGCTGCTGCATCAGACCAAATGATTTATCAGGGGAGTAGTAGTGAGGCTTTGCGCAAGGGTGAAGTAAAAGTTACTAGTGGTTTAGGTTTTATTGATGATGTCGTGATTGATACACATTTTGTGCAACGTGGACGTATTGGCAGGCTTTTTCAAGCAGTAGCAAGCAATCCACGCACATTAGGAATTGGTCTTGGAGAAGATACTGGACTGATTATCAAAGAAAATAACGTAATGGAAGCTATTGGCTCTGGTTTGGTAATTTTGGTTGATGGGCGCAAAATAAGAGATACCAATATTACGCAGGTGGCACTAGGAAGCCCTATTTCTATAGAGCATTTGGTTGTTCACGTGCTTAGTATGGGTGATACTTATATGCTTGAAACGCATACAATGAAGATTTTTGAACACGTACTTGCTGATGAAGAATAAGAAATTTACCTACTTTTTGTTTAAATTAGGATTTATAGGATTATAGAATTTGCAGGATAGTACAAACTGAAAAAACAAAAAATAATTGAAATATATCTACTATTATCTTTGTATTTATCCTCAAATCTTGTAAATTCTGATTTAGATAAAAAGCTAACAATATGCTCACTATCAACTTACAACCCAATAAAAAAATCTTTTTTGCCTCTGATTTTCACTTTGGTACGCCCACCTACAAGCGTACCCACGAGGGCAATCCTAATGGTGTGCGTACTCGTAGTAGTGAGCGTGAGGATAAAGTAATCAGATGGTTGGAAAGTATTAGAAATGAGGCACAAGTTATTTTTTTGGTAGGTGATATTTTTGATTTTTGGTTTGAATATAAAACCGCAATTCCCAAAGGTTTTGTCCGTTTTCAGGGAAAAATAGCTGAATTAACTGATGCAGGGATAGAAATTATTTTTTTTACGGGCAACCACGACATGTGGATGTTTGATTATTTTGAAACAGAACTTGGCGTAAAAATCTACAGAAATCCACAAGATTTACAGATAAATTTTCAACAAAACCACGTCAAAACCACCCCTAACCCCTCCTTGAAAGGAGGGGAATTAAACGCTCCCCTCCTTCCTAAGGCTAGCATCTTGCTAGGGCTGGGGGTGGTTACTAATATTCTTATAGGTCACGGAGATGGTTTGGGTGCAGGAGATTATACCTACAAATTCCTAAAAAAAATATTTTCTAACAAATTTTTCCAATTTATTTTCAAAATAGTTCACCCAGATATTGGTATTGGTATTGCGAGCTTGTGGTCAAGGAAAAGCCGTTCTCAAAATGACAATAAAACTTCTAATAACGACAAACAATTTTTAGGAGAAGATGAATGGCTGTGGCAATATTGCAAAGAAATTGAAGCCACTAAGCATTATGATTTTTATGTTTTTGGTCATAGGCATTTGCCCTTAGATTTGCCTGTTTTGGAAACTTCACGTTACATAAATCTTGGAGAATGGCTTAATTATTCCACTTTTGCCATTTTTGATGGTGAAAAATTATCTTTAGAAATCTTTGAAAAAACAGACTAGGATTTTTTGCATTGAAAAATATGAATACAATTTAATGAAAAATTGACTTTTTCGTAATTGTTAATTCGTAATTCGTAATTGACTTTTCCAAGTAATGCGTTGAGAATAAGTAAGTTGTAAGGCGTGTTCAAAGCGTGTGGGAGCAGTGTTTGTAAGAGGTTTTAACCAACGGTTGAAATAAAGTACATCTAAACTGGCATTTTTGAATGAAAATCTTATACCTAATTGCCCTCTAGTTTCACTAAACCACACATTTCTACGAATAATAAAAGGCTCAAAAGAAACAAAAACACCTATTTTTTCATTAATAGGGATAATAAATTGTGAAAGTAATCTAACTCTATGATTTATAGGGTTTTGTGTATCTCCTTGTTTCATTGGTGTATTCCAAACGTAATCATAAGTAAGGCGTGTAAGCCAAGTAATTGCCAGTTTTGTTTTGCCAATAGTATTAAAATAATTGATACGAGCTTGCGCAATTTGCAAAATGCCAAGTGGCTCAAAAGATCCTCCAATGAAACCAACCGCAAAACCAAATTTGCTTTCAGGCTTTCTATAATTGATATGTACTGTTCCTAAAAGTGTTTGAAATTTAGAAAAATTGCGGTACATACGGTTTTGTATGCCCAAATCAAGCGTAAAAGGTGATTTTTTGGGAGTTTGTCCTTCTTGTAATGTTTCTTTATTGATGCTTAGGTTAGCAGTCGTCCAAAGTAAACCATCATGTAAGACATCTCCTTCTTGTGCGTTACTTTTTGCAGGAATAAAAAGAAAAATCAGGCTGAAAAACATACTGAAAATCAAGCTAAAACGTGTTATAGTCGGCATTTTTTGATGTTGAAAAAAGAAAAAATACCTTTTTTGTATTTTGCGCAAATATAAGTATTTTCTAAAATCTCTAAAACAAAAGCTAGTAAATTCTAGCAAATATTTTGAAATACCAAAAAAATATAAGATATTTGAAAAATAATTAGCACTAATCATCTAAAAAAATGCCACAAAATTTTACTAAAAATAGCATTAAGAATGCAAAAACACTACAAAAATTACTTTCTGTTGCACTCTTTCTTCTGGTTTTAATAACGGCTTGCACAACAAAACCAAAAGTTACGCCAGATACTTCTGGGCGTTTTATTAAACTTTTTGGCAATGCGCAAGACCAACAAGCATACGCACTAGACATCACCCCTGATGGTGGCTTTATTTGTGTAGGGACAACTACCGACATCAATAAAGATGCTTTGGGCAATGATATTCCTAATCCGCAAACATATCTTGTGAAAACAGACATCAACGGAAATAAGATTTGGGCGCAAAAGTTTGTTTCAGGCACTGCCAGAGATGTAAAAGTTACCCCTGATGGTGGTTACATTATTTTGGGGGATACAACAGTCGTTAATAATCCACTTACACCAAATGTAAAAGATAAAGATTTTTATTTACTCAAAGTAGATGCTAATGGTGTAAAAATGTGGGATAAAATCTATGGAACACCTGTGCATCCTGCAGTAGGTTCTATTCCCGCCTATTATGATAATGATTTAGGCTATAATGTTAGTGTTTCTGCTAATGGGAATATGCTTTTTATTGGCAAAGTGGATTTAGTAACAAAATCTAAAGCTTATGTTTTTAAGACAGATGCAACAGGTAATTTAATTGTGGGAACAGACAAAGTCTATGGGTTTTTAGAAGCAAAAAATGATATAGGAATAGTGCAAGAGGCACTTAATGGAGATTATATCTGGTGTGGCACAACGCAAAAACGTAGTGATGATGATATTCGTATTGCATTATTAGATAAAACAACCAACACAGCTATTACTGATTATGTGATAGAAAATGCAGCTACAGATGAAACAGGACAAGATGTAAAAGATTTAGGTTTTAATAATTATGTTGTCTTAGGTACTACCAATAGTGCTACTATCTCAAAAGGTGGAAAAGATATTTATTTGTTGAAGGCATTTGTAGCAAGTGGTGCAGGAAATGACAAACCTATTTGGCAAAAAGCATTTGGAGGGACTTTAGATGATGAAGGTAAGTCTGTGGCGGTTACCAAAGATGGAGGTTTTATCATTACTGGATATACGCAAGTAGATAACAAAGATAATGCAGACATTATTCTTATTAAAACTAATAGTGAAGGAGTGGAGCAATGGAGGCAAACATTTGGAGGAGAAAAAAATGATTTTGGTGTGGTTGTCAAACAATTAGGTGATGGTGGATATGTTGTTTTGGGTACTACTCGTTTTGATAATAATGATATGATGTGCCTAATACGCACCAACTCAAAAGGAGAAATTTTGCAATAAATAGAGGTACAAAATACAAGGTACGAAGTTTGATTTTTTTGTTACCAATACCGTAATAATAATTTCATATTCGTACCTTTTTCTTAGTTTTCTAGTTCGTTTATCTCGTCCACGCCAAAAATTTCAAAGAGTTTTTGCCAATAAGCAACTACATTAGGGTTATTTTGATAGCCAGAAGTCATAGGAGAATAGGGTAAAACATAAGTGATTTCTACATTTTCAATATCAATATCAGTAAATTTTTTTGCATCTAAAACTGCCCATTCTGCTGCCTCCTTTGCAGAATAGGGTGGGCGTTTATGGAAATCTCGTTTGTCCATGTTGGGCATACTTTCTACCATATCACTCAAATAAAAAACTTTAAAAGTAGTATTTTCCTTCTTTTTGCCATTTTTTTTATCAATAATATTGATAGTTGCCAAAAGGTCTGTATATTTTCCGCTTTCATTGGAATTATCTGTAAGCAAAGCATCTGTACTTTGTTTGATAATTTTGTTTTTTTGTTTTTTGATAAGTAGTTGATAATCATTGCGCAATGCAACCAAATCAGTTGGATTTAGCCCACTAGAATCTGGTAATTCTGCTTTGATTTGAGAAGAAAAAACTTTCGCCCCTGCCGTATTGTCGTGAACAAAATACACTTCTATTTTGTCATTTTTTTGCTTAATATTTTCCTGAATGATTTTTAGGAGTGCTTTGTTATATTTGTCTATTACATACTGATTTTTATCACTAAAACTAAGCGTTTTATCAATAAAAATAAGGATATAATTGCTTGGAATAGCTTTTGGAGGCGTTATTGGTTTTTCTGGTGCGCCACAATTTGACAAAAAAAGCACCATAAAAAGCATTAAAAAACTATTTTTAGTTACGTTCATTTTAATTAGATTGGTATAATTCGTTTAGTGCAGGTATTCATTCACAATTCAAAATCTAAAATTTACAATTCACAGTTCCTCAAATCCTTTTGTATGTCTAATAAATTACGTTTTTGTTGTTTTTTCTCTTGAATTTCCAGCAAATAATTCACAATATTAGTAATTTCTATTTCTGTGAGATGTGGCGCAGCGGTCATTGGTTGATTGTATTTTTTGCCATTGACCATTATTTCTCCTTTTATGCCATTTCTGATGATACAAGCAAGTTTTTCAGGGTTATTCACGACAAAATCAGCATTTCTAACAGTTGGTATTAGTTCTTGCAAGCCTTTGCCTGCCTCCATGTGACAATTAGCGCAATTATTCTCAAAAAGCCGTTCTCCTTGTGGTTTAGCTTTATTGAAGAATACATTTGCTAATACAATTCCTATCAACACAATAGGCACTAACCAAAGCAGGATTTTACTTATTTTCATTAGAGTTTTTATTATTTGATTATCAAGCATTTATAGGAAAATGTATTTAAATGTAGGGTGCGACCCTTGTGGTCGCCCAAACAAGCGAAAGCAACA
>JAYVGJ010000510.1:0-20927 GCA_043772375.1 Raineyaceae bacterium
GTGCAGTTTTTTTGTCGTATTGCTTTCACTTGTTTGGGCGACCACAAGGGTCGCACCCTACACAACTCACAACTGAAAACTCACAACTATAATGGGATATTTCCGTGTTTTTTGCGTGGTGCAACCACTACTTTATTTTCAAGCATTTTAAAGGCTCTAATAAGTTTCTGACGAGTTTCACTAGGCATAATTACCTCATCAATATAGCCCCTGTAAGCGGCACGATAGGGGTTTGCAAATTTTTGTTCGTATTCTGCTACTTTTTCGTTGAGTTTTTCTGTTGGATTTTCTGCGCTGGAAATCTCTGCTTTAAAAATAATTTCTGCTGCACCTTTTGCGCCCATAACGGCAATTTCTGCGGTAGGCCAAGCGTAATTCATATCTGCGCCAATATGTTTGGAATTCATCACATCATACGCACCGCCATAAGCCTTGCGTGTAATGACCGTAATACGTGGCACAGTTGCTTCACAAAACGCATACAAAAGTTTTGCACCATTTGTAATAATTCCGTGCCATTCTTGATCTGTGCCTGGCAAAAAGCCTGGTACATCTTCCAAAACAAGCAAAGGAATATTAAAACTATCACAAAAACGCACAAAACGGGCTGCTTTCGTGCTAGAATTGATGTCTAAAACGCCTGCCAAAACCGCAGGCTGATTGCCCACAATACCAATACTACGACCCGCTAAACGTGCAAAACCAACGACAATGTTTTCAGCAAAATTTTTATGTACTTCAAAAAAGCTCTCTTTATCTACCACCGTTTCTATCACCTCACGCATATCATAAGGCTGATTAGGGTTTTCTGGAATGATACTATCCAAACTAGGCAAACTTTCCCCTGCATTTGTAACTTTTTCTTCATAATCTTCCATTGGGGCGTTATCTTCGCAATTTTGAGGAAGATAAGAAAGCAATTTTTTAAGATTATTGATGCATTCTATTTCGTTGGCACAAGAAAAATGAGTAACCCCTGATTTGGTGCTATGCGTACTTGCGCCACCCAATTCCTCTGCCGTAACGTCTTCGTGAGTCACCGTTTTGACTACGCTAGGACCTGTTACGAACATATAAGAGGTATTTTCAACCATCATAATAAAATCCGTTATGGCGGGAGAATAAACGGCTCCACCAGCGCAAGGACCCATAATAGCCGAAATTTGTGGTATGACACCAGATGCTTGCGTATTTTTGTAGAAAATATCCGCATAACCAGCCAAAGAAACTACGCCTTCTTGTATGCGTGCGCCCCCAGAGTCGTTTAAACCAATAATTGGTGCGCCATTTTTCATTGCCAAATCCATTATTTTACAGATTTTCTCTGCGTAAGCCTCTGATAATGAACCACCAAATACCGTAAAGTCTTGTGAAAAAACGTAAATAAGTCTTCCATTGATAGTGCCGTAGCCTGTGATTACGCCATCACCCAAAAAATGCTGTTTATCCATACCAAAATCACGAGTGCGGTGCATCACAAACTTTCCTATTTCTTCAAACGAGCCTTCATCAAGCAAAAAATCTATGCGCTCACGAGCTGAGAGTTTGCCTTTTTTATGTTGTGCATCTATTCTATCTTGTCCGCCACCAAGCAATGCTTCTGCGTTTTTGGCTGCTAAAACTGTATATTTTTCTTTGCTGTTTGGCATTTAATATAATAATTATAAATTTATTTTTGTTGATTTTTTGTTGATTTTTTGGAAATAATTTTTTGGAATTTAAAACTATTCCCAAAAATAAAAAAATATATGGAAAAACTAGCTAAAAATGAAAAATAAATTATAATCTGACCTTAATTTTTAAGGTTAGACTATAATTTATTTACTGATTATAAACATTTTGTATTTATTCACAATTACAAATTCAAATTCACAATTACTTATATTGTGTTAGGGCAAATTTTTTATTTTCTCAAAAAATTTGCCATTTGTCTAATTGCTTTTGTAGATTCTGGCAAAAAATCCCCTACCATATGCCAAACGTGTGGTACATTTTCCCAGATTTTGAGTATTACTTGCACGTTCGCTTGTTTCATCTTTTCTGCTAATATTTTAGAGTCATCAAGTAAAATATCATTTGTTCCTACTTGTATAAGCGTAGGCGGAAACTGCTCAAAATCAGCATTTATGGGCGAAATAAACAAATGATTAAGAGGCAAACCATTGGCATAACCTTTGGCAGCAAGCTCCATTCTAGTTTTTGCAAGTACATAATCTACTTGTTTATTGTCTGCAATAGAAGGGTTTTTGAGTTCCAAATCTGCCCAAGGAGCTATCCAAATACATTTTTGAGGCATTTTTATCTTTTCTTCTTTCAAATACTGTAAGAGTGCAAGCCCCAAACCGCCACCTGCAGAATCTCCTACCATATAAATTTTAGCGTCTTGATAGTTTGCCAAAAGCCATTCATAAACATTCAAAGCATCATTGAGACCATGTGGAAAAGGTCTTTCTGGTGCAAGTCCGTATTCAAAACTAACCACGTGCATACGTGTTTGGTGTGCAATACGGCTTACTAAGCCACGATAGGTATCAAAACTGCCCATTACATACCCACCACCGTGAACAAAAAACACAATTTCTTTAATATTTTTTGTTGGTGTGTCATAATGATTGTTTGGTGTCGTCCATTCACACAGAACACCATTTGCATTGGTACGTGTAATGCGTGTATGAGGCAACGGCGCAAGGCGTAAACCAATTTTATCAAAATCAATACGAGCAGTTTTTATATCAATTGGGCGACTTTTAGAAGGATTATAAAGGCTATTTGCCCACATTGCCGCTCTTACTACATAGCTCTGAATACTTGCCATATTTTTTTGTGGTAATTTTTTTAGATTTGCGGTAATTTCTGTAATTATTTAACACAAATATACTCATTTTTCTGATTTTTCTTTGAATTATTTAGTTATCTAGAAGTAAAGAATTGTGATTATTTTGTTTATTTCTAAGAATTATCTAAAAAAATCTAATAAAAATACAATTTTTATTTATCTTTGAAAGTCAAAAGAGAATTTAAAAAAAAATATCTATATGAAAACTGAAAAAATATTAGTTTTGGGTGCTGCTGGTCAGCTGGGTGTGGAGCTTGTGAATGCTTTGAAAGGCATTTATGGGCGTTCTAACGTGATTACGTCTGATGTGCGTAAGCCTGAAAAAAACCGTTTGCAAGAACTTGGTATTTTTGAAAAACTGGACGTAATGAACGCCAAAAAATTAGGCGAAATCATTGATAAATACGAGATTACGCAAGTTTATCAGCTTGCAGCAATGCTTTCTGCTACAGGTGAAAAGCACCCAAAACACGCTTGGTCATTGAATATGCAAGGACTTATCAATGTGTTAGATTTAGCCATTGAAAAAAAAATGCATAAAATCTACTGGCCCAGTTCTATTGCAGTTTTTGGACCTACGACACCGCAAGAAAATACGCCACAATTTACTTCTATGGAGCCTACAACTGTTTATGGTGTGAGTAAGCAGGCAGGCGAGGGTTGGTGCAACTATTACCACAAGCGTTGGGGTGTAGATGTGCGCAGTTTGCGTTATCCTGGTCTTATTGGCTATAAGTCTATGCCTGGTGGTGGAACAACTGATTATGCCGTTGATATATATCATAAGGCTCTTTTTGCGCAAAAATATGAATGTTTTTTGTCTGAAAATACTTACTTGCCAATGATGTATATGGACGATGCCGTAAAAGCAACAATGGATTTGATGCACGCAGACGCAGATAAAGTGAAGATTAGGAGTAGTTATAATCTTAGTGGAATGAGTTTTAGTCCAAAAGAAATTGCAGCATCTATCCAAAAACATATTCCTGAATTTGAAATTAGCTATAAGCCTGATTTTAGGCAAGCTATTGCAGATTCGTGGCCTGGAAGCATTGATGATAGTGCCGCCACACAAGATTGGGGCTGGAAACCTAATTTTGACCTTCCAAAGATGACAAAAACAATGCTTGAAAATATCCAAATTGGTATGGAAAAAGGACTTATAGCCTAGCAATTAAAAATAATCCCACTCAAAAACTACTATAAAAGTCTTTTTGAGTGGGATTATTGAATTTCTAAGATTTTGAAATAATTATTTCAATGCTTCAATTTTTTTGTTCGTTTCTGCTAGTTTAGCTTTATTATCTGTGCTTTGATAGCATTGTACTAGCGTTTGTAAAATTTCCAAATCTTTAGGACTTCCTTTTGCTATTTTTTCAAGGTGAGGTATAGCAAGCATGAGTGAGGCTCTTATTTTTTTGTCATACTCAGTTGATTTTGCTGGCGTAAGTGTCTTGGCATCTCTTTCTTTGTCTTCTTTGTCAGCATCTTTTTGTGCCATTGAATAATAATATGCTCCTAAACCTCTTGCACCATCAGTTGAGTTGGGGTCAATATTAGAGATTTTGTTATAAAGCTCCAAAGCGCGTGGCATATTATCCATTTCTTGGTTGATATATGCCTCAAAAGTGACAAATTTAACATTTTTTGGAAAATCCTTGCTTGCCATTTCAGTAATTTTCAGGGCTTTTGCATAGTCTTTTTTTCCAAGATAATGTGTAATTACGTTGGGATAATGCGCAATTTTGGAAGAAGGCTTTGCACTTGGCATAGAAAAGATAGGCTCAATATTGCGTGTATAACCCTCAAAATCATCTACTTGCCCAGCCGCAATAGCAGCATAAACGTAAGCAGTTGTGTCGTTTGGCTTTAATTTTTGTGCTGTTTCAAAGCTTTTCATAGCACTTTTGTAATCTTTTTTATCAAAAGAAATAGCAGCTTGATTGAAAAAAGCACCATACATATTTTTCATTCCTTCTTCTGCATCTTTGTAAAAACCTTTTTTCTCTGGCTCTAATTCCATAGCTTTTTTGTAGGCATCATACGCCACATTAGCGGCATTAAAATCTAATTTGTTGATGTCAGGCTTGTCTGATGCAGCAATAGCAGCATAAATTTGCCCTCTATAAAACCAAGTTTTAGATTTGAGGGAGGCTTTTGGGTGTTTGCTTGCCTCGTCAATGTGTATTTTTGCATCTGCAAATTTTCCTTCATCAAACTCAATAGTCGCTGCGCCAAGCCCGCCCTGCGCAAAAGAAACAATGCTAAAAAGCATCAAAACAAATAAAAGTGATATGTTTTTCATTATGATTTTTTATTATGATTTTTTAGAAATTTTAAATTGATTGTGTACAACAATCTCTATTACAGATGTTGCTTTACAAAAGTTGTGCAAATTTAGTAATATTCTTCAAAAAATAAAAAAAAACTCTCTCAAACTATTTTTTAATCCTACTTTCTTTGTAATTTTGTGTTTATGAATGAGATAAAATATTGATTTTTGCAATAACTTAGTAATCAATGTTTTATATTCGTACTTCGTACCTCTTACTTCCCACTTCCTTTTTATGGATAATATTAAAAATGGTTATGATTTTTTGGCAAAAAATGAATTTGATAGTGCCATCAATGCGTTTTCTAATGCTATCAATGCTGATGCAAAAGATATAGAAGCACATTTTGGATTGTCGCAGGCATATTATTTTTTGTATAAAGAAACAACTATCAACTCGTATAAAAATACCGCCAAAGACCACGCCAATATTTGCATCAACCTTAACCCAAAACACCCACAATCTTATGCTGCAAAGAGTTTTTTGAGTTTAATTAATGATGATGATTTTAATATAAGTAGTGAAAATACTACAAAAAATCTAGTGGAAGAACACGCTCAAACTACGTATGACAAACATCTTCAAGAAGAAAATCTACGCATCAATTCTGAAAAATATTTTGAGAAAAATGTGAGAGAAAACGACAAAAAAGAAGCTAATAATTCAGTTGGAACTACTACTTTTGGTTTTGGTTGTGTAGGTTCGTTTCTTGTTCTAGGAGCTATTGTGTTCTATATCAATAAAGTATCAAATACTAATGATAAAGAAAAAATACGTACAGAAATGATTAAAAATACTGAATTGCCCCTCAAAACTATGCAAGATTTTGCTGGCGCAACGCTAAATGAAGATGGCATACTTGTTTGGAAAATTCATTATCAAAAAATAGATACTTATCTGGAACGCATAAATATTGGTAAAAATATGCCCTCTCAAGAAAGATACCTAATGTCCCACACCAATAATATTTTTGAGTATAACAATGTTATCTATGCCTTGGGCGGTGCAAATTTTGAAAGTTTTGAGATACGAGATATGAAAACAGGGGGCGCTTGGCTGAATACAGAACTTTTGGGCAGAAAATTTCCTGAATTAGGGGCAGAAATAGGAAAAGTTAAGCCTTTTCAAGGAAAAGGCGTTGAAATCATTACTAGAAAAGGAGACCAATTTTATTATCTTTTCGTTAATCAAAAACTTTACTCTGCGACAGAAAGAAAGGAATTAGAAAGTGATTCTGAAGGCAATCTTAAAAATAAAAACGGTTATGTTGAACAATATTTGTGGTACACGAAAGACAAAGAAACCGTGAAAAAAACGTATTTTATGGCTAAAACGCTTGAAAATCCATTTTTAATTGATATTAAAGCTACTAAAAATATTTTGCCTACCGCTGAAAATCTGATACAAGCAAATGAAGGCAAAAACAACAATGAATTTCAAAAATTTCCTACCACAACAAAAACTTTTTTGGAAGGAAATCTCGTTTATGGCGACAAAGACTACGCCATTATTGCGCATAAAAATGCCATTGGAGAGTACCAACACCTATATACGTGCATAGAGGCGCAAACAGGAAAAATTCTTTGGGAAAAAATACCTGAAAAAAATTTGGTGTTCAATAATGAAAATGCCAATGCAAATAACTGGGAACTTAACAAAACCTCTCGTAATGGTGATTTGGTGCTGTTTTATAACAATAAACCCACGCCTAACATTGTTGTAATCAATATCATAACAGGAGAAATTACGCTGGAAAAACAAAATATTTTTTAAAAAACAGCCCCCAAACCCCCAAAGGGGGATTTAATATAAAATACACTATATTATCAAAATGATATTATCAAAAATGCTCAACCCTGAAATAATTAGACTAGAAGATTATTCATATCTGCTCCCAGACGACAGAATAGCACAAATTCCGTTAGAAAAACGAGATAATGCCAAACTTTTGTATTATAAAAACGGCAATATTTCGCATCAAAAATTTTATGATTTAGCAGATTTTTTGCCAAAAAACTCGTTGCTTGTTTTCAATAATACAAAAGTAATTCCTGCACGTTTATTTTTCCAGAAAGCCTCAAAAGATGCTAAAAATGGCGTTAATAATGGTAGTGTTGGCGCAATAATTGAAGTTTTTTTGCTTTCTCCAAAGCTACCAAGTACTGTGATGAGCCTTGTGATGCAGGAAACGAAATCTTGTACGTGGTTTTGTATGATTGGCAACAAAAAACGCTGGAAAGAAGATTTATTTCAGGAAATTATTATTGAAAATCAAGAAGAAAATAACAAACCTGCTCAAAAAATCACCTTAAAAGCACGTCTAATTGATGTGGAGAACTCATTAGTAGCACTTTCTTGGGAAAATGAAAATCCTGATGATGAAAATGTCAATTTTGTAACTATCTTGGCGTATTTGGGACAAATGCCACTACCACCTTACATCAAAAGGAAAGCAGATAAAACTGACGACAACCGTTACCAAACTGTTTACTCTGACAAAAAAGGTGCTGTGGCTGCGCCTACGGCTGGTCTTCATTTTACGGAAGAGGTCTTTGAGAAATTAGCGAGTAAAAATATTGCAAAAGAATTTGTAACCTTACACGTAAGCGCGGGTACTTTTCAGCCTATAAAAGTAAGTAATATTTTGGAGCATACTATGCACCAAGAGCAAATTGTGATTGCCAAAAAAAATGTTGAAAATCTTTTGCAAGCAACTGAAAATCAGAAAGTTATAGCGGTAGTTGGTACTACTTCTATGCGTACTTTGGAGAGTTTGTATTGGTTTGGTGTAAAACTTTTTTTGAGTCAAAATGCTCATCAAAATGCTGAAAATGAATTGTTTTTTATAGAAAAACTCTATCCTTACCAAACCATAGAAAAAGTAGGAGAAAATGCCTTACCAAGCAGAAAACAGTCTTTTGAGGCAATTTTAGATTATATGAACGCACTTCAAAAAACTGAAATTATTGGAGAAACGGAGATTTTCATTTTTCCTTCTTACGTATTTCGTGTGTGTGATGCGCTTGTTACCAACTTTCATATGCCAAATACTACGCTGATTCTGCTTGTGGCGGCTTTTGTCGGCAAAGATTGGTTTGATATTTATCAAAGTGCGCTAAACAATGACTACCGTTTTTTGAGTTATGGAGATAGTTCTTTATTGATTAGAAATAATTTTGAATTTTGACATTTATTTTGTAATTTCGTAAATATATAACATTAAATTATCAGAGAATGTACACTTATAAAATACATTTGCATAAAGAAGACACAGGTTTTACGGTGATTGTGCCTGCTTTGCAAGGTTGCATAACGTATGGCGAGAATATTGATGAGGCTATTGCTATGGCAAAAGAAGCTATTGAATTGTACACTTTAAATAGCAAAACAAGGATAAGTACACAAATAATTCAATACAATTCATTAAATCAGATAATACATTGATAAAAATGATTTGGAATAAGAGTACAATAAAATCTAGTTTCTTTCTTCTTTTTTTATTTATTTTGATGCTTTTTGGTTGTGATAATCAAGAGGTTGCGCTTGTTGTTCCTTCTCAAGAAATAGCCAAAAAAGAACAAATAGTAAGCAAATTTTATGTGTTGCAAGAAGGAAAAATGACCTTGTTTTTTACGGATACAAGCAAAAAAAACTATAGTCTTAAAAATGAACTTTTAAGCGAAAACGACCAACTTTTTTATGATTATAACAAAGAAAATACCCTAAAAAATATTTATATCTCGCAAAGAAATGATACAAACGTGCAAAAAAACTACGTTTATAACTACCAGAAAGATAAAATAGAAATCAAAAGAAAAATAAACGGTGAAGATAGAATTTGCATAGAAATTATTGAAGATACAAAACAGAATGTTATTCAGCAGACATATTTTGACGAATACAACCCTACTGAAAAAATAATTGAAAATTTATTTATATACAAAGAAACTAACAGCAATATTCTAAAAGAAAAACGCCAACTTTTATACGAAAACAATGCCATTGAAGCACGTATAAGCACTTTTTTTGAATATAATGAAGATGGGAATATCAGCAAAAAAATAAAATTCAATGCAAAAGATACTACCAATATGAGTAAAAAACGCTTTATTTATGAAAAACTTGATACACTAAGTACCCAACAAAAACACTATATTTATAACGAAAAAAAGCAACTTTATAAACTCAAAGTAAGTAAAATAATGCCTCAAAATGCTAATATTGAAGATTTTATTTCAATAGAAAAAACATTTGACTACGACACGCAAGGCAGGTGCAAAGAAGTACGCACTTGTTCTATTAAAATCTACAAACTTTTATACACTAGAGATACAACCACGCAAAGTATCACAACTTATGAATATTTTTAAAGTATGAGGTGAAATTCATTGTACTTTGTATTTACTTCACACTTCATACCTCACACTTCATATCTCAAAAGCTATTCTTGCAATGCAAACTTATAGCCTACGCCTTTTATTGTTTGGATATAGCCCTCGCCTATTTTTTCTCTAATTTTCCTTACGTGAACATCAACGGTACGAGCCAAAACATAGACGTTTTCCCCCCAAATATTACGCAAAAGCTCTTCACGTCTAAAAACTCTATCAGGATTTTGCGCCAAAAAATGCAATAATTCAAATTCTTTTCTTGGCAAGATAAGCGTGGTGTCTTTTTGTGTTACGGTATAGCTTTTGCGGTCAATAATAAGGTCTGCAATAGTGATTTTATCTTCCGTTTTTCCTTTATTTGTTTCACGTTTTAGCACTGCTGCAATACGGCTCATCAAGGCTCGTGGTTTGATTGGTTTGTTGATATAATCATTGCCACCAGCCTCAAAAGCGGCTATTTCAGAATATTCTTCAATGCGTGCCGTCAGGAAAATAATAAAAGTATTGGCAAGTGCAGGAAGTTCCTTGATTTGTCGGCTAGCTTCCACTCCATCTAAAATAGGCATCATAATGTCCATTAAGATAAGATTTGGCAAAAATTCTGTTGCCATTTCTACGGCTTGCTTTCCGTTTTGTGCTATTTGTGTTTGATAGCCTTCTTTTTGGAGATTATATTGTAGCATTTCCGCAATATCTGCGTCGTCATCAACCACTAAAATACGTGGAACGGTGTTTCTTTTCATAAAATTGTGATGTATTTTTTATAAATCAGTCCAAAATCCTGCACGAAAGTACATATAAAATTCCTGATATTTTGATTATGTAGATATTATCTTTGTGTTAAGTCTTTTTTAACCATGCAGGCGCATAGAAAACATAGAAATATAATCAAAAAGATTCACAAAGAATTCACAATAAGATAACAGCACAAATGCAGGTTTCAGTTTATTTGTTTGTACTTTTGTGGCAGTAAACCATATAAATACAAAATAATATAACTATGAAAATGAATAAGAAAATAACCTTAGTGATGCTTTCTATAGCATTTTTTGGTTTGATTACTTGCCAAAATCTCTGTGCGCAAGCATTCACAAAAGCTAGCAAGGAACAAGAAAATCCAACGGAACTTGTGGTGGCTATTGGTCATACGAAAGTAGCAGCTACTTCTACCAATATAGACAAGCCTTTGCAAGAATATCTCACCAAAAAACTTGGTAGAAAAGTGCGTGTGTATTATCCTGAAACTATTTTTGAGTTGATGGATAAGCTAGAAAGTGGCGAAATTCACGTAGCGGATTTTAATCCTTTTGGTTATGTGCTTGCCTCTAATGATGACAAAATAGCCGTTTTGGCTATGCGTGGCAAAGAAACAGGCGAGTTAGAAATGTATAATAGTTGCCTGATTGTTAATGCAAAATCTTCCATAAAAACAAAAGAAGATTTGTTGGCTCAAAAAGACAATCTTCACGTAGCTTTTGTAGATGCAATGTCCACTTCTGGGCATTTGGTGCCACGTTTGTACCTCAAATCTCTAAAAATACAAACAGAGTCATTTTTCAAAGAAATCACGTTTTCCAAAAGCCATATCAAAGTAATTGAATCTGTGGCTAAAAATGTTGATTTTATTGGCGGTTGCTCGTTGCAAACATTACAAGGACAGATAAAAGAAGGCAAAATAAAAGCAGAAGACATACGCATCATTTGGACTTCTCCATATATTCCTCACGGACCTATTGCGGTGCAAAAAAGCCTTTCTGAAGACCTGAAAAAGCAACTTTTGGACGCATATCTCAAAATGTATGAAGACAAAGCACTTTGGCAAATTGTCCAAGATAATTGGAAATCAAAAACGGCTATTTTTATGAAAGGAAATGATGCGGCTTTTGATGGTTTGCGCAAAATAACTAATGCTGATGATGATTTGACCTTTATTCTGAATTTTTATAGAGACTAAATAGTTGTGAGTTATGAGTTGTGAATTTTGAGTTAATACATAAAATATTTAAAAACTCGTCTTTTATAGGCGAGTTTTTGTATTTTTGTGAAAAATAACAAATAATGCACAAAATGGCGTGATTTTTGAAATGCTAAAACAATCATACCAAAATACTCAAAAACATCAAAATAAACTCAAAGAAAATGTTAAAAAATATCCTCAAAAAATCATTTTATCTTGTATTGTTCCCACTTTGGGGGCTTGGGGGCTTGGGCTTCGTATATGCGCAAGCTGATTTTGAGGGAGTTGTGCATTATAGAATTTCTATTGAAGCACTAGACGAAAAAGTCAAAGAATATGATTTAATGCAATTTTATGGAGATAAAGCACAGTTTTCTTTCAAAAAAGGCAATTATAAATGGGATTTTGAGCAATCAACCATAGAAAGCCAGACCTACAACCACAAAGAAAATAAACTTTATGATAAATTTTTCAAAAATGATACGCTTTACTGGACAAATGCCGCAGATGAAATAGAAGATATTTTGCAAGAAACACCCATCAAAACAGATACAAAGGTAAAACTTTTAGGAAAACCTTGTCAGTTGCTCACAGTCAATACAAAATTCATCAAAACAGGTGAAAAACGTGGTAGAATGTACTTTTTTGCAAGTGGCTATAAAGTAAATCCTGCGTTACTTGCAAAGCACCGTTTTAATAATATGAATTATATTTATGGTAAAATGAAAGCTGTCCCTTTGCAAATCATAGTGTTGCACAAAAGCTACAGGATTATTTATGAAGCCTACAAAATAGACTTTAAACCGCTAAAAGATGAGATATTTAGTATTCCTAAAAAAGCTAAAATAAAGAAAATGAAATGATTAAGTAATAATTTTTATTTGATAATCTAAAACTTTCAAGGTTTAATTTATTGATATTCAGAATTTTAGCCAAATTAAACCTTGAAGATTTATCCATCAATAAACAAATTTTCTTTCTGGTACTTCTAATAAAGTTTCTCCAAGTTCTGCTTCTAGTTTGGCAATAGAGCGCAAAGTAAAATTATGTTCTCCGTTCAACCATTTATGAATTTCAGAAGGGCGTTTTTCTAGATTTTCTGCAAGTTTTTTCTGTGTGTAGCCTTTTTCGTCCAAAAGTTGGTTTATTCTTAGCACCAAATCAGCGTATTTTTGCACAAAAATATCTACTTCTTTTGGCGTTTCATCTAGTATTTCCTGAAATATTTTGCTTTTCATTAGATTGTTGTTTTAAGCGTTTTAAAGATATATTTCTTCATTTCCGTTATAATCTGTGAATATACGTTGGTTAGCATCTATAAAAATATCTTTCTGATAAATAGCTGCTAAAATCTTTTTTGCAAATTGATTAGCCTCCTCAAAAACCATACTTGTTTTGCCGCTTTGTGCAGTATTGCTTGTTTTCTCAGCACCATTAAATAAAATCACCAAACTATCAGAAATACGTAGACAATACAGTCGCAACGGAAAATGGCTATAACTAATTGAAATTTCTTCAATCAAATATGCTCCTGCAGGCGGCAATGCATATGCCGCATTTTCAAACCTAAAATACTCTTTTAATGCTCCTTTTTTCTCTCCAATTTGAATATCTAAAAATTTAGCAAGCTCTTGTAAAGAATTTTTATGAATAACATCATTTCTGAATTTGACAAAAAACTTATCCGTTTCACTAAGTTCCGCATTTTCCCACCGTACTGTATAAAACGTACAAGCATTTCCTTCATTATTAAAAATCTCTAGTGCAAATGTACCCATCTTAACGGAATTATATAATTTTCAGTTCACTTTTAAGTGAATTATTTTATCAAAAAATATTTCTTTACTGCACCCTAGCCATTGCTCTATACACTATTTCCTGCAATTTGCGCCTAAAATGCTGTTTTACTGGTAATATTTTCCTTAAACCAATTTTGCACTTGCTCCAATGAAAGTTCACCAGATACCACAGAAAGTGTAAAATTGGTATTCCATTTACGCAAGTGCCTCCCAAACTTTTTTATATTTGGGTGTTGTTTCCTTTAAATATTTCTCAAAATCAGCCTTGTCAAGGTCTTTTTTTGTAGAAATATTTTCTACAAAATCAATGGCTTTATCAAGCAAATCATCAGGGATTTCTTGTATTTTTTTGATAAATGCTTGTCTTTTCTCTAAAATAGTCATAATCAAAATATTTTTTTGGTTGATATCTATTGTAAATATACGAAATTTTGCTTGGGTTTTCATTTATTTTTCCGCAAAATACAGTGCTAGTCCGTAATATTTTTGAGTAGTAAAATAATATTCCTGATTGTTTAACAGTTTAAAATAACTATAAATAGTAGAATTTTATTGTAATTTGTTATAATTTACATATTTTTGTGTAAGATTAGTAACTTTAAACATAAATTTGAATAGTTAAAACATGAATAGAGATTGGACAGACTTTAAAAGTTTATATGGCAATATTGCTGGCGCAAGAGAACAATTTGAAAATGCTTGTGAATCTATTTTTAGAGAAATACATACTTCAAAAAATGTTAAACCAGTCAAAGTCAGTCAAGGTGATGGCGGTGTTGATATTTTCGTTGGAGAAATGGGAGTAAATCCAATTATAGTAATTCAATGCAAATTTTTTTTGGAAGAATTTGGTGATGCACAAAAAAAGCAAATAACAGATTCATTTAAAACTGCTATTGAAGCTACTATTTATGAATTAGAAAGTTGGGAACTTTGCATACCAAGAGAATTAACGAAGGAACAGCATAGTTGGTGGTCAAAATGGAAAAGTAAAGTAACAAAAGAACATAACAAGACAGATGATTTTATTGCTTTGAGAAATGGCAATACGTTAATAGATTTAATGAAAAAATATGATATTTATAACACCATTTTCAAAATAGAAGATTCAATACTCGCAAAAGATACAAATGAAAAACTAACTAAATTTATTGCAAGTGATTATGGACGAATAGAAAATGATGATGAGGATTTAGGCATAATAGGCGAGATTTTTGATTACGTACAAGACAACAAGCCAGAAAAACTTGCTACAATAGAAGAAATTATAGAATCAGGAGGGATAACTCTCAAGAATAAAATCATTTTAAATTTTCCCAAAGAACAACAACAAGATGTAAATAAGCTAGTTATGAAAGTTTGGGATAAAGCACAAGTTGTTAAAAAATTTATTGAAGCAAAAACACTAGAAGATGAAATAAGCATCAAAGAATTAATATATGAAATAACAGAAGATTTTTGCACTAGAAGAGAAACAAAAGAGAGTAATGCAAGAATTGAGGATATAAAGATTATTTTTGATATGGCTTTAGGTTATATACCAGATAATAAAAAGAAAAATATTGGTTATGTTGCTAATGGACAGGCACTTATATTGTATTTTTTTGAGCTTTGTTATTTTGGAGATACAGATGATGAATTCCTAATAAACCCTCAAATTTCTTTATTTTAATATTTTATGTTTATACCAACCAAACACGAAAATCTACAAAAAAGTGTTATAGTTTTAGGAAGTAAAATTATAGAAGTGCTACAAAAGAAAGATTATAACATAGAAAACCTATTCCAAGAACTAAAATACCGTTTATATACAGATTTATCACTCAACCAATATTATAACACACTCACTTTTTTGTGGGTGGCAGACATCATTGAATTAGACGAATTTTTCATAAAAATCAAAAAAAATGTTTCTTAAAAAATTATATAGTGAACCGTCAGGGCTATTTCGTTCAGGGAAACCTGCGCATCCTCACACTATTGTCTTTAAAGAAGGATTTAATTTTATTTTTGCAAAAAAAGATGGTGTTATCAACGAATCATTAAATGGTTTGGGGAAATCTACAGTATGTGATTTAATTGATTTTTGTTTATTGGCTGATTTTAGCAGCAGAAAACAGCGTTTGCATAAAGAAAAAAACTATCTTGAAAACCATAAAATTGTATTGGAATTTGAAATAAATAATATTGAGTATATAGCTAAAAGAAGCGTTGATAATGCCAATAGAGTGGTATTTGGTAAAAGAGGTAAGGAAAGAGAATTTGATTTAAAAGATGCAAAAAGACTTTTATTTGAAATTATTTTTGATGACACAAAACACGAAAAATGGTATAGGAGTTTAATGTCTTTTTTTTTAAAAATTCACGACAGAATGAAGGAAAAAGAAGAATTTGCAGACCCTATAAAATTCTTAACTAGCAATAATAATATTAGTGAAGTAAACCAATATCATTTTTTTTTACTAGGAATAGATAGTACACTCCTTTCGGAAAATTTTGAGTTGCAAAAGAAGATTTTAGAGAGTGATAAAGGTATCAAAGTTGTAAAACATTTGGTAGAGAATACTTACAACATAAACATTAAAAATAGTGATGCTGTACTTAGTAAAAATAGAAATGAATTACAAAAAATAAAAACGGCTATTGAAGCATTTAAACTCGCAGACCACCATAAAGAAGTTGAAAATACACTTAACAAATTAACATTAGAAATAAAAGTATTACAAGAGCATAATTATTTTGATGAGAGAAAAGTAAGTTCTTATAAAGAAAGCTACGAATTAAAAGATACTATTTCTGATAATGCTATCAGAAATATTGGGAAACTTTATGGAGAACTTAATGCAAATTTAAAGGACACAATCACTAAATCTTTGGAAGAAGCTGTGCAGTTTAGAAAGCAAATTGCAGCATCAAGAGAAGACTTTTTGAAAGAAGAAATAAAAGAATTGGAAAGCAATATTAAAAGCAAAACAAAACAAATACAGGAATTAGACGAGCAAAGACAAAAACTTTTCCTAATTTTGAAATCAAAAGAGGCTTTTAACGACCTCACAGAGGCTTTTTTCTTTTTATCAGAGAAAGAAAAAGAAATTTCGGATTTGGAGAGTAAAACCAACACTTATAAGGATTTAGAAACACAAAAACAACTTGACAAACAACGTGATAATACACTAGGTTTAGAAATGCAGACTTTTATAGAAAAGGCAAAAATCCAAATAGATAGATTTGAAAAAATATTTTCAGAAGTATATAACAAGATATACCCAGAAAGTAATAGCTCAGGGTTTTCAATAGCTTCTAACTTTGGTGTTCATAAAGTAAATATACTTATCAATTTTGAGAAAGAAGAATCCAAAGGTTGGAATAAAGGGCGTACATTGGTTTACGACATTGCTATTATGCTTAACGCCATTAAAAACAACCTACCAGTTCCGCATTTTATGATACACGACGGAATTTTTGATGGAATGTATGAAGGGCAATTTGTCGGAGTTTATCATTACATTCAAAATTTACAAAAAACTGGCACTGTATTTCAGTATATTGTGCCAATGATGGAAGAGGGAGTATTAAATGGTAATTTTGATGATACAGATGACTTGACTGTAGAAAAAATAACCGAAATGTCAATAGTTACACTAACGCCAAATCTTCCATTTTGGGTACACTCCAAATAAATGAACAAATTCTACTTCTTGAAGTAGAATTTGTTCATTTACTGCACCCTAGCCATTGCTTTATACACTATTTCCTGCAATTTGCGCCTAAAATGCTGTTTTGTCATTTTTTCGTTGCTGGCTGATGGATTTATTCTATTTGACAAAAACACAAAAACAAGGTCGTAGGCAGGGTCTATCCACACCACAGTCCCCGTAAAGCCCGAGTGTCCGTAAGACTCAGGTGAGGCATAGCCCGAAATGTAGGCGTAAAGCTCTCCCACAGGCGGTTTGTCCCAGCCTAAGCCACGTCTGTTACTGCTATCTGGTGCAGAGGAAAAGGTTTTCACAGTATTTTCCTTAAAAAATTGCGTACCACCATAATAACCATTTTGCAGGTGCATTTGTCCAAATTTGGCAAGGTCGTTGGCAGTTCCAAAAAGCCCTGCGTGTCCGCCTACGCCTCCTTGTAGGGCTGCGCCTTGGTCGTGTACAAACCCTCTTATGAGTTGTTTTCTAAAATATTTGTCGCTTTCTGTGGGTGCAATACGGTTAATAGGGATTTTTTTGAGCGGGTTAAACATTAGTGTATTTGCGCCCAAAGGCAAATAAATATTTTGCCTTGTAAAGTCCTCTATTGGTTGTTTCAGCAATTTTTCAGCAACATTTCTTAGATAATAAAAACTCAAATCACTGTATTTGTACTTGTAGCCATCTCGTCCTTTGTCGGAAAGTTTGCTTTTTTTGTTCCAATTATCTAGTGTATCACGTATTCCAGCACGTGAGTACAGATTTTGCGCCACTTGATTAGGATATTCAGCAGAATAAACTTCTCTATAAAACCTATCATATTTTTTCTGATTTTCCATTGTTTGTTCCCAATAAGGCATAAAAGCCTTCAAACCAGCCTGATGAAGCAATAAATCTTTAATCAAAATATCTTTTTTATTACTTTTTTCAAGTTCTGGAAAATAAAAAGAGAGTTTTTGGTTTAAATCTAATTTGCCATTTTCCCACAAAAACATTATTGCTTGTAGTGTAGAAGCAACTTTTGTGATAGAAGCCAAATCATAGACAGTTTCATTATTGATAGGAATTTGGTTGTCGTAAGACTGAAAACCATAATTTTTATTTACAAAAACCGTTCCACGTCTAGCCACAACTACCTGACAACCAGGGAAAACGCCATCTTTGATAGCTTTATTGATAAGTGTATCTAGTTGCGCCAAAGTGTCGCTACTCATACCCACACTTTCGGGCAAACCATACTGCAAACGCCCAATATTTAGCTGTTCTATGCCTGTGCCTTCCTTGTATTTTCCAACAGAAATAGGCAACTTTCCTTCAAAGGGAATAGCCCCAAAAATAGCCTGTGGAAGCATTCTTTGTGTAGTTTCATTGTCTTGATAAGCACAAATTACGTGGTCAATTTCTGGAAACATTCCCAGAATGTAAGGACTTCCAAAAACGCACAAAACCACCTTAGTTTTGCTGGAAAGTTGTTTTATAAAATCAATTTGTTCTTGTTTTAATCCATAATTATCTTTTCCTTTCTTGCGAGAAAGCCCCAAAAGTGCCACAATGACCATTTTTTTCTCTGAAAGTATTGGCAAAACCGTTTGATATTGCCCTTCCATAGCATTAAAATGCTGAAAATCAGTATAATTAGAAAGCATATCTTGGAAAACTTTACCCTCTCCACCCACACTTACAGAGGCGAAATTTTGCAAATCAATGTTTTTAAATGGCAAAAGACTGTCACGAGTACCCACAAGCGTAAGACTTTTTTGGTAAATCTCATCAATTAAAACCTTGTATTTCTTCTGAAAAAGGTCTTTTTGTAGATTTTTTTTACTAATTGGTTGAAATTTATTCAGTCCAACGTCATATTTGGCACGCAAAATCTTTTTTGTGCGTTCTTCAATATCTTTTAATTTGATTTTTTTTCTTCTAATGGCTTTTTTGATGATTTTGATAGCTGTTGGCACATCTCCAGAAAATAATAAAACATCATTTCCAGCCTGTAAAGCTAATAAATCCATTTCACCAGGCTTATAAAAATCTGCAATACCTTTCATATTGAGGGCATCAGTGAAAATCAGCCCATCAAATTTCATTTTATCTTTCAAAAGGTCTGTTACAACGGCTTTGGAGAGTGTTGTGGGCGTATTTGGGCGTTTGTCGTAAGCAGGGATTTGAATATGCGCCACCATAATACTACGCACTCCTGCATCAATGAGGCGTTTAAAAGGGTATAATTCTATTTTATTGAGCCTAGCAGTGTCGTGGTTGATAATGGGAAGTGCAAGATGAGAATCTGTTTCTGTATCTCCGTGACCAGGAAAATGTTTTGCATTAGCTAAAATGCCGCCTTTTTGCATACCACGCATATAAGCAATGCCTTTTTCTGCAACTCTATATTTATTTTCACCAAAAGAACGGAAACCAATCACAGGGTTTTCTGGGTTGCTATTGACATCAACCACAGGCGCAAAATTAACGTGAATACCCACACGTTGGCATTGCTGGGCAATTTGTACACCCATTTCTTCTATAAGTTCGTTGTCTTGTATTGCGCCCAAAGTCATCTGATAAGGATAAGAAAGCGTACTATCTAGGCGCATACCCAAACCCCATTCTCCATCAATAGACATAAGTAGGGGCGTTTTGGCAAGTTTTTGATAACGGTTGATAAGATTTATTTGCCTTTCAGGACCTCCTTGCATAAAAATCAGTCCACCAATTTTCTGAAATTTGACTAGGCTATCAATATGTCGCTGATGTTTTTCATCTTTATTAGAGTACGCCGCAATCATAAAAAGTTGCCCCAAACGCTCATCTAAGGACATTTTCTTAAAAACGCTATCTACCCATTGCTCACGCATCACATAATGTGTGGGCGTGTGCAGGTTATGCAAACTTGTAGGCACTAACGCAAGTGTTTGCTCACGCATACTTTTCTGAAAACTTGTTGTAAAAATGATTAAAAAACTCCAAAAAACGGCTTTCTTGTGCATTTGCATTATAAAAATGGTTAGTTAATAATTTTGGTTTTTGATTTTTTTGTGGTTTTCTTAACTGAATAAACGTTGAAAAAAGCCAGGGGTGTTGTCAATCATTTTTTCTGTTATAATTTCTCCTAAATACTCAAAATGTCTAAGATTGTTATTTACATTAAATGTTTTTGTTTCAATCATATTACCATCACTACTTGGAAATGACATTATATGGTCGTTTTTAAAAATAATTCTTACTCCAAAGGGCTCTTCCGTATCTATAATACCAATTTTAAAAATTTCCAGTATTTCCGAATTTACAATATCACTAAATTCTTTCACGTCAGAAACATCAAAATATTCATAATCTATCAAATAATCTTCTTCGTCATCATCTTTACCTCTAGACATTATAGCATCAAACTCACCCCAATTATGTATCAATTCAGGGAAAGGCACAGTTTTTAATAATGGTGTCCAAATATCCTCTAAACTTGTTGTAAGTACAAAGAATTGATTTGGTTTTTGATGTAAAATAAAACCAAAAGCAATATCTGCCACATTCGTAGGCTCTTGATAATTAGGATTATGAATAACAACATACAAGGATTTTATTGTTTGACCAATAAGTTTTTTTATTTCTGGTAATTCTTGCATTTTTTTGTTCTATTTATTGAAGTTTTACGAATTACAATTTTGTCAAATGTATTTTTGTAGATATGCGACCACAACAATTTTGACGACAGTGTCGTCAAAATTTGTGCGACACTGTCGCACAAATGCTAACCTCAGGATAAAATTTATAAAATTCTATCATTCTGCTCAAATTGGAGCGGCTATATCCTCGCCCATAATTGGTTAGTAATGCGTTGTAAATAAAGTTCTAATTTACCGCAAAGGCGCAAAGTTTAAATACACGCAAAGAACGCAAGGTTGAAACTAAGTTTTTTGTATTT
>JAYVGJ010000511.1:0-6264 GCA_043772375.1 Raineyaceae bacterium
TTCTTTGCGTACTTTGCGCCTTTCCTTTGCGCCTTTGCGGTTAAAAATAGCTATTAGAATGCTGAAACTAGGATATTATTAACAACTTATTCCTAAGTAGTTTTTTCTGTAATTAGTTTATGTTATGATTTGACAAAACTGAATACAATCATTTGATTATCAAAACTTTGTATTCATTCACAATTCACAATTAAAAATTCACAATTACTTATGATAACTTTTTCTTTTGAACAAATTAAAGAAAGTACAGATTTTTTGCAGCAAATATTCAAGCAAAAGGAACTTAACTCTCCTGAAATTGGCATTATTTTGGGTACAGGGCTTGGCAATTTGGTCAATCAAATTACTATTTTAGCGGAAATTCCGTATAAAGAAATTCCACATTTTCCTGTTTCTACCGTAGAAACTCACGCAGGCAAACTTATTTATGGGACACTTTCAGGGAAAAATGTCCTTGCTATGCAAGGGCGTTTTCACTATTATGAAGGCTATTCTATGGCACAAATCACGCTTCCTGTGCGTGTGATTAAACTTTTGGGCATACAAAAACTGCTTATTTCTAATGCCTCTGGCGCACTCAACCCCACTATGCGCAAAGGTGAGCTAATGCTCCTAAGTGACCATATTGATTTGATGCCAGAAAACCCGCTTAGAGGCAAAAATTTAGTAGAATTTGGCGACCGTTTTCCTGATATGAGCGCACCTTACAATGCTGAAATTAACGACAAAATTATCAATATTGCGCTAGAAAATGGCTTTCCTTTGCACGTAGGCGTGTATGCCGCCTTGCAAGGACCTAATTTGGAAACTCGTGCAGAATACCGTTATTTGCAACGCATTGGTGCTGATGCGGTAGGAATGTCTACTGTACCAGAGGTGATTGTGGCAAATCATTGTCAGTTGCCTTGTGTGGCGGTTTCTGTGCTTACAGACGAATGCAACCCAGATAATTTGCAGGCAACCACACTAGAAGACATCATAAAAGCAGCAAATGATGCAGAAAAAATGCTTACACATATTTTCATTGAACTTTTGAAGGAAATTTAAAATAATTGTGAATTTTTAACTAGCAGTTGCTAGTGTGAATTATGAATACAAAAAGCCTTTCTGAACATCAGAAAGGCTTTTTTGTTAAGTAGGTTATTATAATTAGTTTGTAACTGTTTTGGTTTAACAAAATTATACATAATCATTTGATTATAAACATTTTGTATTCATTCACAATTCACAATTCATAATTCATAATTACTTATCTATCACTTACGGCAAATTGTTGTTTTAGTTGGTCGTCTAGCGTGTCTGCCCACCATTCCAAATCAGCAATAGTTGTCTTAACTTCTTCATAATCAATACCATTGATATCTCTTTCGTAAGTAGCATAAACAGTTTCAGAACCAGGCAAAACAGTAAGTTTTACGCCAAGTTTTGAGTCGTTTAGCTCCAAAAGATGTCTATAAAAACGCAACTCGTCGTGTTTTGGTACAAGCATTAGTGGTGAAAATACACGCAAAAAGTGCCTTTCTGTGCCATCTTTCATAGGAATTGGTTGTACAAAAACTTCAATTTTAGCAGAGCCAACCTGCCAATCCCAGATTCTACGCTCTGCATTGTAGGTACGTTCTACACTCAAACCAACAGAGCGGACATATTGGTTAATCATTTCTTCTACTTGTTCTCTCGTTACTGTAGCCATTTGAAGGTAATTTTAGGGGTTAGGAAATAAGATTATTATTTGAAGTTTTAAGGTTTTGCTTGTTTTTTTAAAAGTATTTTTCAACTATAATTATCCTCAAAAGTAAGTTTTAAACTCAAAAAAACAAAATTTTTCTGTATTTTTTTAAGAAATAAAAAAAAATCTTGTTTTTTTGTAACAAAACATTTACCTTAGCGTAAATTATTGTGCACTATGCTAGATATAATATGGCATAATAGTTGCGCAAAGTATTAATAAATCATTTGAAAAGTGTTATTTAATCAAAATCATTTCTAAAATCAGTCTTATGAAATCTCTCAAAATTGTTGCTGTTCTTGCATTGGTGGGTCTTTTGTCGTCTTGCGCAAAAAAATATACTTGCCCAACGTACTTGAAAAATGATACAGATAAAAAAGAAACAAAAGTATAATTAGCAGCGTTTGCTAGCAACTACTAATTGCGAATTTTTGGTCGTGGATAATGAAGTAAAATATAGCATATTCTATGAAATAAACTTGGTAGTTTTCTAATTGAAAACTACCCTTTTTTGCTTATTATTTTTAAAGTAAAAAAAAGAAAAATAACACCAAATAAAAAAAATAAACCTATCTTACCAAAATTATGTTTTATCATTATAACTTTTCAAAACTTTAATGTATAATTTTTATGGGTTGGTTACAAAATTTGTTTGGAAAATCCTCTAATACGCCTGAAAAGGTGCTTTCACCAGAGGAAAGCCTAGATTTGGTGATTAGAGAAATGGAACAGTCCGTGATGAAAAGTGCTAATGCGCTTCAAACAGCTATGACTTCTCAAAATGAAATTGGAGAAAAACTTGCTGCCTATCAACAAAAATCTGATAGATTGTACAAAGATGCGGCGCAAGCAATGAAAGAAAAAAAAGAAACTATTGCTAAAGGTCTTCTTGCAGATAAAGCTAATAATGATAATTTTGTGGTGCAATATGAAGATTTGTACAAACAAATGTCTGCTAATGTGCGTAAATTGGAGTTGCAGCTCAATAAAATGCAAATGCAATCAGAAGAAATACGCTCCAAAAAAGCTATTTTGGGCGCACAACTTGCCAATGCCAACACACAAAAAGAAATGGCGCAGCGTTTGGAAGACCTCAATAATTCTACCAACGCCTTTGATGAGGAAATAATGAAGTTGGAAATAGAAGGTTATGTGGAAAAAGATGAGTTTGAAGAAGAATTTGCACAACTAAATATTTCCTCCAAAACTGACCTTAATGCGCTTAATGAAGATATTTTGCAAGAGGAAAAACGCCAAAAAGAATTAGCAGAAAAGAATTTTAATAAAAAAATTCAGCTAATCTTGGGGAATGATATTGAAAAAGAAGAAAAACAATTTATTCATAAGCAAGAAAAAAACAAAAAAGTACAACTTGATGGCTTTTTTGATGCTAAAAATGATGTCGTTCCAAACAAAACAGAAAAATTAGAAGATTTTTTTGCAAAAGAGGTAAGTAAAGAAGTTAGTAAAGAAATTCTATCAGAAAAGAAAAATATTGATAGTTTTTTTGAGGTAAAAAACAACGAAATAGAGAAAAAGACAGAAAAATTAGAAGATTTTTTTGCCAAAGAAGTTAGTAAAGAAGTTCTATCAGAAAAGAAAAATATTGATAGTTTTTTTGAGGTAAAAAACAACGAAATAGAGAAAAAAACAGAAAAATTAGAAGATTTTTTTGCAAATAAAAATACAAAGGAAATTAGCAAAGAAATTATACCAAATAATTTAGAAGATTTTTTTGCAAATGATGTCAAAAATTCCAAAGCAGACAAAATAAAAACTGAAATGGAAGATTTTTTTAAGGATAATAAGAAAGAAAATCAAACAGAAAACAACTCAAAAGATGCTTTAAAAGATTTTTTTGGAGAAAATAAGGAAAAAACAGAAAATCCAAAGAAGAATATTGAAGATTTTTTTAAAGACTAAGTTTTACGAAATTTAAAACAACAACAACAAACAAAAAAAATATGTCAATTACGCTTTCAAAAGGTGGTAAACTCAACCTTACAAAAAAAGAACCTGCACTCAAAAAAATTCTTATTGGGTTAGGATGGGATATGGTCAGCAATAATTCTGTTGATTTAGATGCGTCTGTTTTTATGGTTACAGCAGCTGGGAAAGTGCCGACTGATGAATATTTCATATTTTATAACAACCTAAAATCCCCCGACAATAGCGTACAACACACAGGCGACAACCGTACAGGCGTGGGTGATGCTGATGACGAGATGGTTTTGGCTAATTTGGCAACGGTCAGTACCAATATAAAAGAGTTGATTGTGGTCGTAAGCATACACGAAGCTAGCGAAAGAAATCATCATTTTGGGCTTTTGAAAGAGGCTTATATTCGTATTGTTGATGTAGAAAATAACAGAGAAATAGTGCGCTACAACCTTGACCAAAATAGTTCTCGTGATACAGATATAGAATTTGGGCGTTTGCGCTTAGAAGAAAATGAATGGCATTTTGTTGCAACTGGTGCAGGTGCGCAAAAGGGCTTACAAGGTTATGTGGATATGTACGTGTAATTTTTCAATTACGAATTATCAATTACGAATTACGAAAAATACAATTTGTGTAGTCAAATATAGTTTATTGTTGTTTTTTTCAAGTATTTTTGTATTCATTCACAATTAAAAATTCATAATTAAAAATTCATAATTAAAAATGTCCATCACGCTTTCAAAAGGGGGCAGGCTTAACCTTACAAAAAAAGAACCTGCACTCAAAAAAATATTTATTGGACTTGGTTGGAACGTGGTTTCTAACAATACCATTGACTTAGATGCCTCTATTTTTATGGTCAATGCAGCAGGAAAAGTACCTGCTGATGAATACTTTATCTTTTACAATAATTTGAAATCACCTGATGGAGGTTTGCAACATACAGGCGACAACCGTACAGGTTTAGGCGACAATGATGATGAGATAATCCTTGCTAACTTGCCTGCTATTAACCACAATATCAAGGAGTTAATTGTGGTCGTAAGCATACACGAAGCACAAGAAAGAAATCATCATTTTGGGCTTTTGAGCGAGGCGTATGTACGCATTGTTGATGTGGAAAGTAATAGAGAAATAGTACGCTATAGCCTTGACCAAAATAATTCTCGTGATACAGATATGGAATTTGGGCGTTTGCGTTTAGAAGAAAATGAATGGCATTTTGTTGCAACTGGTGCAGGTGCGCAAAAGGGCTTACAAGGTTATGTGGATATGTACGTGTAGTTTTCAATTACGAATTATCAATTACGAGAAATACAAGCTATTGCAGTTCTGAAAATAAAAAACACTTTCTAAATATTTAGGAAGTGTTTTTATTTTTTATAATGACTTGATTATGAACATTTTGTATTCATTCATAATTCATAATTTAAAATTCACAATTCCTTATGTGGTGATAAAAAATTTCTCTAACATTTGCGTAATTTGTTCCAAAGCAATTTTATCTATTTCAGAAAAATCCTCCAATTTGTCGCTATCAATATCAAAAACAGCTACTACTTTTCCGCCAGCAAATAATGGCACAACAATTTCTGATTTAGAAGCAGAACTACAGGCAATATGTCCTTCAAATTTTTCTACATCAGGCACAATGATTGTCTTTTCTTGCGTATAACACGCTCCACAAACGCCCTTATGAAACGGTATGCGTGTACAAGCAAGCGTTCCCTGAAATGGCGCAAGTACCAACTGATTATCTTTGACGACATAAAAACCCACCCAAAAAAAGCCTAACGCTTCTTTAATGACAGCAGTAACATTAGCAAGATTAGCAATAAGGTCTGTTTCTGCAGACAAAATTGCTTTTATTTGAGGTATGATTATTTGATAGGTTTCTGCACGTGTGGCAGAAGTGGGCAAAATAAGTGTTTCAGCCATTATTAATTAGGAATTAGGAATTGTAAATTAGGAATGAATACAAAGTGTTGTTGTTATTTATTCGTTAATTTCTTTGAAAACAAAAAACTCTTTGTAATAATTTACAAAGAGTTTTTTAGTAGAGAAAGAGGGATTTGAACCCCCGGACCTGTGACAGTCAACAGTTTTCAAGACTGCCGCATTAAACCGCTCTGCCATTTCTCTATAGCTTTTACGTTTATTGATGATGCAAAGGTACTACTTTATTTTGAACTTCCAAATCTTTTTTAACTTTTTTTCAAAAAAAATGTTAAAATAATAAATTACATTTCACCATCAACTTTCAAAATGAAAAGCTATCTTTTAGAAAATACGCCAGAAACACTACAAATGCTAGAAAATCTTAAGACACTCTTGCAAAGTGATGAAAACGCAAATGTAGAACTTGCATTCCAAATAATTGCAGGCAATGATGTTCCTCGTACTTTTTATCAATATCTCAAAAATACTAATAATAAGATTTTTCTTTGCCACAAATATGGTTTGGAGTACATTTTATATAGAAAATAATTTATCAGCTAAGTAAGACATTGTAAATAAAGTCCTAATTTAACCGCAAAGGCGCAAAGTTTAAATACACGCAAAGAACGCAAGGTGGTAGTACGTTTTTTGTATTT
>JAYVGJ010000512.1:0-7702 GCA_043772375.1 Raineyaceae bacterium
AAATACAAAAAACGTACTACCACCTTGCGTTCTTTGCGTGTATTTAAACTTTGCGCCTTTGCGGTTAAATTAGAACTTTATTTACAAGACATTACTAACTTAAAATAAATTGTCCAACAATCATTAACTATTAAATAAAATTCATTTCAAAATGGCAATAGAAACAACACAAGACCCTGGTTTTGGGGAAAAAATCATTCAGCGCAACCAAGAAAATATGATAAATGCCTTAGGTGGCTATAATGTCGTGATTTTGGGCGCAAAATTCAGTAGCAAAGATATTTATATGCACCTAACCAAAATGTCGTGGGCAGCTTTTTTGGCACTTGCAACCATTTCTTTTTTGTTTATCAATCTTATTTATGCTATTATTTATTGTTTTATTGGAGAAGAAGCCATTGTTGGTAATACCAAAGATAATTTTTTTGATACTTTTTGGCACGCTTATTTCTTTAGTACCCAGACTTTTACCACTGTTGGTTACGGTGTGCTTGCTCCTCACGGATTTTTGGCGCATCTAATTGCTGCGTTGGAGGCTTTTACTGGGCTGCTGTGGTTTGCACTCATCACAGGGCTTTTGTATGGGCGTTTTTCACGACCTACCACACGCATTGCATTCAGCAAAAACATCATTATTGCACCATATAAAGGCATTACCTCGTTGCAGTTACGCATTGTGAATGAGCGCAAAAGTGCTATGACAGAAATTTTTGCTGACCTTATTTTATCTATTAATGAGGTAAAAGAAGATGGCACATTTCATAGAAATTATTATAGTCTTGCGTTGGAAAGAAATAGCATACTTTTTTTTCCACTTCCTTGGACAATAGTACACCCAATAGATGAAAATAGCCCATTTTTTGGAAAAACAGAAGAAGAGATAAAAGCTACCAAAATGGAGCTTTTTGTATTCATTAAAGGCTATGACGACACTTTTAAGCAAACTGTACCCACTACGTACTCTTATCTAACAAAAGATTTGGTTTGGGGCGCACGTTTTGCACGCATTTTTCACATTAATAACGAAGGTAAAACTATCTTAGAAGTCAATAGAAATGATGATATAGAGCTTGTGGGGGATTTGTAAGTGATAACAAAATAGCAACAAAAAAGCCTTTCTCAGTTTTGGAAAGGCTTTTTTATTACTAAATAACCACATCAATAATTTTGCTGGTGTCAATACCCAAAATATCAACCACTTTTACCATTATCTTGTATTTGCCTGCTTTCTTATATACGTGTTCAACGCTACTAAACTCCAAAGTAGCATTCTTTTTGGTGCGGAAACTTTGCCACTCATTCTCAAAAATGTAATTTCCTGTCCAGCCATCACCTTTTGTGGTGTCATCTTTTATAATTTCTTTCTTTGATTCATAATCAAAGTCTATAGACCAATAATCTATCCAGTCGTGCCAATTTTTAGTCAAAATAGTCTTCGTAATAATGCCCAAACCACTTTTTTCTATCTTCAAAATCTGACCGCCCTCAATGACTATCTTGCTACCTGTGCGCATATTCTCCTCCAAATCCCTGATGTCGTCTTGCGTGTAGTGCGTTACAAAGTCCGTGAGCGTTACAATAACGCTTTTTTCTTTGATATTTACTTTTTCTTTCGTGTTCAAATATGCCACATCAAAAAATTTAGCTTGCCCTTTCTCTACTGCACGCTTATCAAAAACATCTTTTGGAATGTATTTTAATGCTACATTCAGCCCTTTTTCTCTCAATTCTTGAATGAATTGTGGCGTAAGACCCATTTCAAACTCAAAACCCAACACATCTACTTGTGTGTAGCCTTTCTGCTGGCACTCCTCAAAAATATCTAACAGCAAACTCTGCGTTACAGGCACAGAAAGCGGACCTACGTGTACGAAACGCCCTACTTTTTGTCCGTGCAGAAAACCTCCACTTTCTATACTTTTGCATTTGTACGCTTCCAATATCAAACTAATGTACTCACTTTCAGTACCTTGCATAAAAAACTGACGCTCATATTTGCCCATATTCAGCAACTCAAACGCCCTAAAATCTTTGTTGTTGGCTTGCATCTCTCGCTGTACGCCTATCATTCTTTTGCGAGTGGTATGAATAGCAAACCGCCCCAAATCCGTTGTTATCCATTTTCTACCCAATTTCTCTGCTACTGATGCCGTTGTGCCACTACCACAGAAAAAATCCGCTACCAAATCCCCTTCATTGCTGCTTGCCTTAATGATACGCTCTAATAATGCCTCTGGCTTTTGTGTGGGATAGTCTAAACGCTCGTTTGCAACAGGGTTAATAAATGGTATTCTAAATATATCTGAAATAGGTTTACCTTCTGGTTTAGAATAGATAACTTTGTATTTTCCTGAAGCAATAAGTTTTTGTGCTTTTGGATTAGTTTCGTCATAAACTATCAAGCCCTCACTTCCACCACCACCACCTAATAAATAACCTTTTTCATATTTTTCTTTCAGATTATCAGTTATTTCTTTTTGTTGATTAAAAATATCACTTTTTGATTTTGAATAATATAATATTGTGTCGTGATTTTTTTGAAAAGAATTACTATTTGCTGTCCATTTTTCATAGTGCCAAATAATTTCATTCTTGAAATAATCCCTTCCAAAAATATCATCTAACAACAAACGCATATAAGCACTAACTTTCCAATCAATATGCACATAAATACTTCCGTCATTAGCGAGTAGGTTGTGCATAAGTTTCAGCCTTTCGTACATCATAGAGAGGTAGCTACTTATTCCTTTTCCCCAAGTATCTCTGTAAGCTATTTCTTCTATTACGCTTTGTTTTTTTTCTGCGGTTTCTCCTGCTATTTCAATATTAAAGCCAAAATCTGCTCCTACGGCAAAGGGTGGGTCTATATAAATAAGTTTTATACCCCCTTGTTCTTCTATTTGCGCTCTGATAGGTCCGTTAGCGAGAGAGGAGAGAATAAGTTTATTATCTCCCCAGATGAGTTTGTTTGTCCAGCCTTTTATTTGTCGTCCTCTAGAATCCGTTTCAAACATTGTTGCTTGTGGCTTATTTTTTTCTTTGCGAGGTTCGTCAATATGTTCAATACTATGAAAAGGTAGAGCTACGTTGGTGGTGGTTTCTTTTCTGCCGTTCCAGAAGAGAAAGACATCTTCTTCATCATCAAAGAGTTTATAAATAAATTCTTTGGGTAATTTTTGCCCTGCTTTGATGAGGTCAATGATATTATTTTTTTCTTGTTCTGTCATATTGTTTGAGTGTTTTTTATTTTATCATTATCATAGGCTATCACATAAGCATCACATAAGATTATGGCAAAATGAGATGAATTAAGGTATTTTGTCTATTTTAAAAGGGGGATTATCACATGAGCATCACATAAGATTTTATGCCCAAAAAGGTACATAACTCGCATATTTCCTTGATTTATTTTCAGGGTCATCTTCTTTAATAGCATTTTCCTCTAAAGCATCTCTAATTATCCTTGATGCAATGGAATAGTTTTTGTCGTCAATTTTAAATCTATCTCTTAGGCTTTGATTGGTCATTTTTTGGTTAGATACATATTTGAGACAAGTGTGTTGGTAGCAGGCTCTTATTTTCTCTTTTTTATCCAAATCATTTAGTTTTTTATAGCTATAGATAGTTATTCTTGTTCTTTTTTCATCAACCATAACATTGATAGGAGGCAGTTGGTAAAGTTCATTATAGAAAATAACTTTATCCATTCCGCTTCCTTTTTCCTCACAAAAGCCCATTCTTCTCATCAAATCTGCTAATTTTTCATTTCTGGAGATGTAAGCATCAATAAATCTATCAGTTGCTACTAGTGGTGTACCAGCATTGGAGATTTCAATTCTATCAGTAAATATTTCAATCATTGGAAATCCTTTTTCAGAAAGGTCTTGGTGTATTAGCGCATTAGCAACTAATTCTCTAATAGCAATCTGGGGATACATAGTAGTATTTTCCCTCATAGCCTTTCCTATTTCTTCATTTGCAGGTAGTTGGCTGTTTACCCAATCTATCATAGCTACAAATCCTAATGCATATCCTGTATTTTGTATTTGTTCTCTTTCTGTTTCTACCTTATTTATGCCTTTATAGACAATAATCCTAACGGCTTTTCTTTCTACGCTTTCAAATTCTTTCAAATTTTTTGCAAATAATAAAGCAGCTAGTTTAGTGATGGTATATCCTTGTGTAGTTTTAAATACTAAACATTCTTCTACCAATTTATCTATTACGCCTTGTTGGGTAGATGGATAAGGCAATTTTATCAAATCAAAATATGTCTCTGCACTCAAATATTTGATAATATCACTAGGCAATAGATTGTCTTTTGCTATTTCTTTTTCAAACGGCAAGGTATCTTTTTTCCAAATTTTAGCCTGCTTTTCAGGAAATTCATTAAGTTTCCTTGTGATACTCCCAACACGAATGTATGCTTGGTGGATAAATTCAACAGGTTGATTTTTTGCAGCAGGAATTTCATAAAAAGAAATGTGTCTGTTTTCATCATAATCAAATTCGTGTATAATAAAATCAATACGAGGGCTTAAGTGCATAGTTAGCCAATGCTCCAAATCTTCATTTCCTTTTTTGTGCAATTTTGCTTTAAAGGTTGTTCCTTTGATTATATGTGTTTTATCTTCAATACCAAATATTAGATACGCTAAAGGCTGATTACGAATAGATGCACCATTGGCTAATGCAGAAATACGCTCTCCAATCTCTTCCGCAGAATGAAAATTCAACTTAAATTCAATCCACTCCCCTTCACTGGGAAGCTTTACTAGGTCGTTAATGAGTGTTATATATTGTTGGTTCGTCATTATATTTTAAATATTTTGCCAACGTCATTAAATGTTTTAAGGTCATTTTTGACTTCGTCCCATTTTTCTTGTTTGACGTATATAGGCGTGTAAAGGTAGTCATTTTGTTGTTCATTCGCATCTTTGCACCACGCTACGAGGCGTTTTATTTTCCTAATGTCGTCCAAATCTTCTCTTCCTTTGGTTTCTAGGATAAAGATATGATTTTGATTATTTTTGATAAAAAAGTCAGGGAAATATTCTCTAATATTTCCGTCTTCTGCTTGATATTCAATTTTGAAATTTACGCCCCCTTCTCCCATAGAATTTTTGGCAAAAGCCACCACATCAGCAAAGCGGTTTTCCAGAAAACTAGCAAATTCCAGTTCAAAAAGATTATCAGCCACAATTCTATTAAAAACAGATTTTTTGGGTATCAAAGAAGGCTGTTCAACGACAAATTTATGTTTGGTGTCTTTGAGAGAAATGTAACTTTTGATGTTTGTTTTGCCATTTTCAGAGATGGTCAGCTCGTCAATAGCTTGTTTGAAAGTAGTTTTAATAATTTCTTTTGTGTGTGCCTGCGCAAGATTTTGTATTGTTTGTGGGTCGTCTAAGATAACGTGTTTATCAAAAAGTTGTTCTCTGACAAATTCTTCTACTTTTGGGTACAAGATATCAAAACCGCTCACCAAACGGCAATTTTTGAGAATAACCTCCGTAAAAAAGCCTAAAACATTCCTATACGGCAACAATACATTATTTAGAGTCGTTTTATGAGAAAAAACGCCATCAATATCTGTAAAAGTAATATCCGTGTTTTTTTGTTTTTTCAGTTTTTGGAGTGGTATTTTTTCATTTTTGAATTGGCTTACATCTATCAAAGCTAGATTTTTGTATTCTCTATAAATTTTAGGACTCATCACAGGCAAAAGAATATCCAAAGCATCAAGATTTTTCTTTTTGTTGTCTCTATCCACTTCAATAAGCATAGCATTACTAGGTTTTTCACCTCCGCCCATTGGCTGGTACTCAAAACTTACGCCTTCAGCTGCAAGGCTTTCTACAAATTCCAAAAACGGAGGCGTTCCTATAACGACAAGTTTTTCCTTTTGGAAGCCATTTTCAGGGAACATTTTGCGCAAACCTCTGCCTATTGTTTGTTCTGGTAATATTTTTGATTCTGCTTTGAAAGGTCGCAAACCTACAATGGTGGTTACGTTTCTTACGTCCCAACCCTCACGCAACATAAGCACAGACACAACGGCTTTGTATTTGGTGCTTTTGTCAATAGTGTCTGCCAATTTTCTTAATTCTTCTATTTCTGTTTCTTTAAATTCTCCATTTGGTTTTGTATGAATGGTAAGTACAGCATCTTTCATTAGCGTATATTCTGTTTCTAAAAAAACCGCTGCTTCGTCTGCCTCTTTTGTACTCATAGTCATCACAAAAAGTAAGGGAGTTTTTTGGTTTTTGAAAATATTATATTGTTTTTCCCATTCAATGTATCCCAAACGCATAAAATCCTCATATTTTTCTGCAAATGCGTTGCTATCTTTCATTTTCAATTTTTCTCTTGATGCTTTATCAGGCAAAACAGGAGATTTAACAACATTTTGCTTAATTGCCTCCACAAGTGGATAATCACAAATTGTTTGCACAAAAATACCACTGTTATTGTGTTTTGGCGTAGCAGAAAAATCCGCTTGTAGGCTAATACCATAGCCGTTTTTGTTTCTTAATGTAAGTTTTGCGTTGATGCTTTCAATAGCCTGAAACCACGCTAAATCTTTGTCGTGAATGTGGTGTGCTTCATCATTAAGCACAATTAAATGGTTAATTTTCGTACTTCTCAAAAGTTTCCCTAAATCCAAACCTTTTGAGGTGTCGGCATTGACTTTTGCTTTTGCACCCAAAAATTTACTTTCATTACTTTGTGTAGGTTCTTCACTAAAAAACACTCTATGAATATTGCTAAGAAAGATATTACCTGTTTCTGTGATAGGTTTTAGCTCATCTTGTATGTGTAACGTTGGCTGAAAATCATTTTTCCAATCTTGGTTTTCAAAACCATTATCAGGAATAAAAGGCTCTTCAATAAACATTTTCAGCCCATCAAAATCCTTGCGCAAACGGTCTAAAACAATAATATTGGGCGTAATGACCAAGAAATTATTAGAAAGTGTACTATCGTTTTCATAAAGTTTGTGAAAATATGCCCAGACAATCACAAGTCCCATTACTTTGGTTTTTCCTGCACCAGTAGCCATTTTGATAACGTACCTTGTCCAAACTTCATCAAACATATTAGCGGACAATGCGCCAGAAGAATCAAACCGCATTAAGTCGTGTTTGTCTTTTGCTTGTGCCACTTCATACAAATAGATAATTGTTTCTATTGCTTCACGTTGTGCAAAGAAAAACTGAAAAGGTATTTGTTCAATAAGATGTTTTTGATGAAACCAAAAATTTAGTAAAGCCTTAGAAGTTTTGGAAGCTTCATTGTAGTTGTCGTCACGCCACAAATCAACTTTTTCTCTGATTTTTTCTACCAAAGGTGGTAATATTTTTAGAGAATCTCCACCAAATAAATCTGTTGTATTTTGTGTAGGTTTCCATCTTTCGTGAGCTGCAAGTATTTTGAATGGGTCTGTAGGATTTACCATTAAATTTTTAGTTTAGTTACATCTTGAAAATATTATCATTTGAAAATTTCTACAAGTAGCAAAAAAATTATGAGAATTACAACATAAAATCAAAAATATAAAAAAAGCCTTTCCAAATTTTGGGAAGGCTTTTTTGATTTTGTAAAAAATGACAAAATGTCCTCTTCTGTCAGTAAAAACAATTTGGTGCTTATTTTGCAATAAAGATTTTAAAATAATACTTAAAACCTATTTTAACCCCTT
>JAYVGJ010000513.1:0-3570 GCA_043772375.1 Raineyaceae bacterium
ATATAATGGGAAGAGCATTTGAGTTTCGTAAAGAGCGTAAATTTAAGCGTTGGGGGCAAATGGCTAAAATTTTCACTCGCATAGGCAAAGATATAGTAATGGCAGTCAAAAGTGGCGGAGGCAATCCTGATACAAATTCTCGTTTGCGTGCGCTTATCAACAACGCCAAAGCCGCCAATATGCCAAAAGAAAATGTAGAAAGAGCTATCAAAAAAGCTACTTCAAAAGAGCAAGAAGATTATAAAGAAGTGGTTTATGAGGGTTATGGACCTCACGGAATAGCTATTTTGATAGAAACCGCCACGGATAATCCTACTCGTACTGTTGCGAATGTACGTAGTTACTTTATGCGTGGAGGTGGCACGCTTGGGACAACGGGCTCGTTGGATTTTATTTTTGAAAGAAAATGTGTCTTTAAAATAGCTAAAGCCTCTTTTGATGCAGAAGAACTAGAACTAGATTTGATAGATTTTGGGGCTGATGAAGTTTTTGCTGATGAAGATGAAATAATGATTTATGGTGCTTTTCAAGATTTTGGAAAAATCCAGAAGGCACTAGAAGACAAAAAATGTGAGATAAAATCAGCAGAATTTGAGCGTTTGCCACACGACACAAAGGAACTCTCGCCAGAACAAATGGCAGAAGTGGAGAAACTTATTGACAAATTTAATGATGATGATGACGTACAAAATGTATTTCATACAATGAGGTAGTTTTGAGGTACGAAATACGAAGTTTGAGGTACAAAGTCAATATACAAAAAACGTAATTCGTAATTTTTAATTCGTAATTGAAACAAAAATATGGAAAATGGCAATATTTATAGTTTGTTGGAGGTTTTGGAGCAAAAAGTGCAGTTGCTTTCAGAAAAATATGCCCTTTCACAGGTAGAACTTGGTATGGTCAGGGAAGAGAATACAGAGTTAAAAGGATTTGTCAAAAAACAAAATGCGCAAATAAATAATTTTCAAAATCAGTACAAAATCAGTAAAATAGTAGCAAAAATAGCACCAGATGCCAAAGAAGCAGCAGAGTTAAGAGATAAATTAGATGAATATATCAACGAAACAGAAAAGTGTATCACGTTTTTGAGCAAATAGTAAGTAGTTGTGAGTTGTGAGTTATGAATTGTGAGTTAAATACAAAAGATTGGTTTAAAGTGTTTATCTCTAAAAAACAATGACAATACCAACAAAATTATAAAATCAAAACTAAATTATTATAGTAAAATTAGCCTTCATTAAAGTTATGAATTGTATTTCACTCACAACTCATAATTCACAATTCACAACTAAAATGTATAATCAAGTCCTTTCCATAAACCTTAAAATTGCTGATAGGGAGTACCCTATGCAGGTAGAGATGCAGGAAGAGGAAAAATTACGCATTGTGGCAAAAGCTATTAACGAAAAAATCAAAGACTATAAAAATGAATTCAATATTCAAGATAAACAGGATTTACTTGCTATGCTTGCCATTGATTTGATGATGAGCAAATTAGCAGTAGAAACAGAAATGGAAGAGCTAAAAAAGGTTTTCCTTGCTAAAATCACTAATATCAATCATACAATAGATACAATTATTTAAGTTTAAGTATTTTATATTCTCTAAAAAGTTATTGTTTGTAACTAATTTAATTGTCAATATTTTGTATTTGTTCACAATTAAAAATTCACAATTCACTAAACTTTGTCCATTTCTTGGCGTGTGCAAAATATCTCATATATCCAACACAAATCACCAAAATAAAAAAATGGGAACAGAAATTTATATTATTATTACCGCAATTTTCTCGCTTGTAGCAGGAATTGCCATTGGGCGTTTTTTACTTCTCAAAATATTTTCTAGCAGAGAAGAAGAGCTAAAATCACGAGGCGACAATATCCTCAGAGATGCCACCGCAAAAGCGGAAATCCTTAGAAAAGAAGCAGAATTAAAATCTGAAAGCATCAGGAAAGAAAAAGAACTTTCTGCAAAAGAAAATTTTTTGCAACTCAAAACTAAACTTGACCAAGAGAAAATTGAGTTTGAAAATGAAGCAAATAAGAAGAAAAATCTTATCATTACAAATGAAAATAAAGTAAAACAAAAAGAAATTTTACTGAATAAAAGCCAAGAGCAAATCAAAAAACGTGAAACAGAACTCACGCAAGCAGAGGAGCAAACGCAAGCGCAAAAAGATATTTTTATCAAAAAACAGCAGGATTTAGAGAAAGCACATTCTCAACATTTGGAGGCTTTGGAGAAAGTTGCGGGACTTTCTGCGGAAGAAGCCAAAAATGAACTTGTTGAAAATCTCAAAGCAGAAGCCCAAACTCGTGCCGCCAATTACATCAAAGATATGATGGAAGAGGCAAAAAGCACCGTCACCAAGCGTGCCAAAAAACTCGTTATTGAAACCCTGCAACGTACCGCCACAGAACACGCCATTGAGAATAGTGTTTCTATTTTTAATATTGAATCTGACGAGGTGAAAGGCAAAATTATTGGTCGTGAAGGGCGAAATATTAGGGCGTTGGAACAGGCGACAGGTGTGGAAATCATTGTTGATGATACGCCAGAAGCTATTATTATCTCGGGGTTTGACCCCGTTAGGCGTGAAATTGCTAGACTTTCTCTGCACCGTTTGGTACAAGATGGACGTATTCACCCTGCTCGTATTGAGGAGATTGTAGCTAAAACGCAAAAACAAATAGAAGATGAAATTATTGAAATAGGAGAGAGAACAGCTATTGATTTGGGTATTCACGGCTTGCACCCAGAACTTATTAAGCTCGTAGGACGTATGCGTTTTAGGTCTTCTTATGGTCAAAATCTCCTGCAACACTCACGAGAAGTAGCTAATTTGTGCGCTATTTTGGCAGCAGAATTGGGCTTAAACGTGAAATTAGCTAAGCGTGCAGGACTTTTGCACGACATTGGAAAAGTGGTACCAGACCAACCAGAACTGCCTCACGCTATTTTGGGTATGGAACTTGCCCTCAAATACAAGGAACACCCAGAGGTTTGTAATGCTATTGGTGCGCACCACGACGAGATAGAAATGACTTCTATTTTGTCGCCTATTATTCAGGTTTGTGATGCCGTTTCTGGCTCACGTCCAGGCGCACGCAGAGAAATGGTAGAATCTTACATCAAAAGGCTAAAAGAATTAGAAAGTCTGGCAACAGGTTTTAGTGGTGTTTTGAAATGTTATGCTATTCAAGCAGGTAGAGAACTTCGTGTTATTGTTGATGCTGAACACATTACAGACGAACGTGCAAGTATGCTTTCATTTGAAATTGCGCAAAAAATAGAAACTGAAATGCAGTATCCAGGACAAATAAAAGTTACAGTTATCAGAGAAATGAGAGCGGTGAGTTTTGCAAAATAGCAAAATTCAATTACGAATTACGAATTATCAATTACGACAAATGAAAAAATTAGTTTTCAAATCTTCTAGATTTGGAAACTAACTTTTTGGGTTTTTATAAATTTTTCTGATACTAATGTTTTTTGTGGTGTTGTCTAAAACCGTTCATAGAGGCTGCTATCAGCATATTTTGTAGCCAACTTTTATGGTAAACAAAT
>JAYVGJ010000514.1:0-3205 GCA_043772375.1 Raineyaceae bacterium
ATAATTAAGATTAAACCCCTATCCCTAAATCCCTTTCCCCTGCTGGGAAAGGGACTTTAATACAAAAACTGAAAATTATTAGCCTGACGGCTATGGGGCATGCCCCCTTGTCTATCACTAAAACAGCGTTTTTAGTTCTTTGAGATGCGTAATTTGTTGATAATTATGTGCTTTCTCTTTGTCATTGTGATTAAAAAAGAGTGCTTTGATACCAAAATCCAGCGCACCCTGCACGTCTGCGTGCATAGAGTCGCCAATCATAATGCTTTCTGCTTTATGCGCCTGTGCAAGGTTTAGAGCGTGCTGAAAGATTTGTTTATGCGGCTTCTTTTCTCCTGCAATCTCTGCATTGGTAAAGGTTTTAAAGAAGTGTGTTAGTTTAGCATTATTTATTTTCTTGTGTTGCACGTCTGTAAAGCCGTTTGTGATAAGGTGCAGGGTATATTTTTGAGATAAATACTCTAAAACATCTATTGTATGCTCAAACAAATGATTAAATTCTGGCAGAATACTAAGGTATTCTTCTGCAATTTTTTCAATATCATCATCAGAAATCAAATAATTAAGTTTATGAAAAGTCTGTTTTAGACGTGTAAGACGCAATTCTTCCGCAGACATTTGGTTATTTTCATAAAGTTTCCAGCAGGCGTGGTTAATAGGAATATAAATATCTATAAATGTTTTTATATTGATATTGATGTTTTGTTGCTGAAATGTTTGTGCAAAAGCAAGTTCAGAATTTTTGTCAAAATCCCAAAGTGTGTGGTCTAAATCAAAGAAAATATGTTTTATTTGTGGGTGCTTGTCGTTCATTATTGTTTATTTTTTGTTCGTTTTGAATATTTTTGTTGATATATTTGCAAATATACGCTAATCTTACTAATCTTGTAAAAAATAAAACCAATCTTTATAAAATCAAATGAAAATTCTTGCCAAAGCCTTCTTTTTTCTTGTTTTAATTTTGTTTTCTACTTCTTGTATCAAACAAAAATATATCAAAAAAACTTTTTTAGATGACAATTATTGCAACAATATTTCTAAGGAAACTATCAGTTATGACAAACTTATTCAAGAAAAAATCAAAAATGACACTATTATTAGCAAAGATTTGGCGGCACGTTTTACGCCCAGAGTGCTAAGTGTGGCGGCAGATATTGGTGTGTTGAGTATTTTGAATGATTTTATTATCTTAGAAAAGAAAGGCAAAAGTCGCACTACAGATGAGAACATAGCTTTTTTTTCTGTTCGTCAGAATGTTGATGAAAGAATATCTCTTGCAGGTATTGAAATTTTTAGTACGCTTGCCGAGATAGAATGTGAGCAAGATAGGGCACTTGCAATGCAAAATTTTATCAATAACGAGATTAGTAAGAAGGTCAAAAGACGTACTATTATTTCTATTTTGGCGGGCGCAGTGACAACAGTGCTTGGGAGTACGCTTACGCTCAAAGAAGCAGACCAAGAATATATAGAGATGAGCGTTTCTGGAGGTGCGGTGGTGAGTGCAGTGTATGCTTTTATGACACTCAATGTAAACTATCAGGCAGAATTTATGCATCAGCGCAATTATTTGGCAGATATTTGGCTTAATCCTAAGCAACCAAGTACGTTTGCGCCTATGGTTTGGCATTTTCTTACACGTGAGCTAGAAAAAACAGACAAAAAAGATGTGGTTAGAGATAAAATAGTGAAAAAATGGATAGAATTAGAGTTTTTAGACCAATCAGACGGAGAAAAACACAAACAAGAAACCGCTCTTTATTTTGGAAAAGGCGGCAAATATGACATCAATACTATTGCTATACGTGTTTTGATGCTAGATTTTCTGGAAACAGAAATATCAGAAATGCAACAAGAACTCAAACAATTTAGACAAGAGATTTTATTATATTCGTTGAAAGATTAGCTCCCTAACCCCCAAAGGGGGAATATCTAAAAAAGGCACTAAAAAATAGTAATAAAAAAGAGAATACAAAATATATTTTGTATTCTCTTTTTATTACTTCTAAAAATGTATTTTGCATTGTTCCCCTTTGGAGTTAGGAGCTTTTATAGCATCTTAAAGAAATCATTAAATAAGGCAAACGCCATAAGTCCTAGTAAAAGTACCGTTCCAATGTTTTGCATCACCATCATAAACTTGTCTGATGGAGCTTTTCCTACAATCATTTCATAAATCAAGAAAACCACATGTCCGCCATCTAGTGCAGGTATTGGCAACAAATTCATAAAAGCAAGCACCATAGAAAGCATACCCGTAATATTCCAAAAACGCTCCCAATTCCAAGTTGCGCCATAAAAACTAGCCATTCCGACAGGTCCGCTTACTGCTTTTGACGGAGAAACCTCGCCTCTGAAAATCTTTCCAAAACCACGAATATTATCTGTAACCACATTTACGGCTTTATTGATACCGTGAGGAACAGCCTCGCCAAAAGTAAACTCTTGTTTTGCAAACATAGTTTTTGTATAATTTGCTGCAAAACCAATTTTACCCTCGTCAGTTACGCCAATGGTAAGTTCCCTTTCTACGCCAGCAACTACGCCAGCAACTACGCCAGTTGTCCCTTCAACAGGTTTTTTTGCGTCAATAGCCAAATCTTTTGGATTTTTCTCATTGATAACAACTACTTTAATATTTTTGCCCGCATTGTCCAAAAGTGCTTTTTGCAACTCGTGGTAAAACGTAATAGGCACACCATTGACAGAAATAATTTTATCTCCAACTTTCATTCCACCTTTTTCCGCCATAGATTTAGGCACAATTTCTGCTGCGCCATAGTCTTTTGTGGCAGGAAACATATCAATAAAAGCACCTTTTTTTGTTTTGTCAGAAAGGTCATTGATAAGGTCATTAGGGATTTTCACCTTAAATTCTTTTCCATCACGCAAAACTGTATAATAAGCATCTGTACCCAAAAGTACGTCAGCGTTCATTATTTCATCAAAACGGGTGTAAGGTTTTCCGTTGATATTGATGATTTTGTCGCCTGTTTTCAGTCCAATTTTGTCACCAATTTCTCTGCTTACAATACCAAATTCTGCATTTTTTGCAGGAATATAAGTGTCTCCTTTCGCAAAAGTAAGGGCTATGAAAATCACAAAACCAGTAATCACATTCATAATAATACCTCCAAGCATTACTATTAGGCGTTGCCAAGCGGGTTTTGCCCTAAATTCCCAGTCTTGCATAGGTTGTTTCATT
>JAYVGJ010000515.1:0-3315 GCA_043772375.1 Raineyaceae bacterium
AAACGTTTGGTGGGGACACCAAACGTGGGTTATAACATTGTTTGGTGTCCCCACCAAACAACAAGACACTATTTTGCAACGAAACTTTTACAGCAACAACAAAAACACGCTAAAAACAAATCAAAAACACAATAAAAATGCCCCATTCTATTAAAAATATTAGTGCACTTAACCCCAAAATTTCTGTTACTTTAGATGCGCAAATAGCTGATTTTGTACGACAAGTTGTTACCGTTTCTCGTGAACAGTTGCTTGCTATTTATCTTTACGGCGAGATAACGCAGGAAAGTTTTGACGAAAAACGCTCTACTATCAAAACTTTTATTGTTTTTGAAAAAGTCAGTACAGACTTGCTAGAAATGATTGCTCCGCCTATTTTGTCGGCTAACAAAACCTTTAATTTGCAGGCAAATATCATCACAAAAGATGAAATGCTGACTTCCTCTGACGTTTTTCCAATAGAATTTACGGACATAAAAGTCAAAAATTACCTCATTTATGGCAAAGATGTTTTTCGTAGTTTGACTATTTCTTTGGAGGATATTCGCTGCTCGTGTGAGCGAAATTTGAAGGAAATGCTCTTTTCAATGCGACATTATTTTATGCTAGAACTTAAAAATCCTGCTAATTTGACAGAAAAACTTACAACTAATTTTTCAGAACTTCTGATTTGTCTTGATATGGTGATTTATTTGCGTACTGGTTTTTTTGCAACAAGTACAGAAAACATCATTAACAACGTCAAAAGTGAGTTAGAGGTGGATAATGTGCCACTACAAACCGTTTATGAGATGCAACAAGGGCGGGCTGGGCGTGGAAACCATACAGAAATAATCACCATCTACAACAATTATCTTAACCTAATTGTGCGTACTGCCGCTATGGTGGATAAATTTGAAGTGTATAGATAATTTTTGAGGTGTGAAGTTTGAGGTTGGAAATACGAACTTTAAAGTATTTTTTATGACCAACCACCTAAAAAGCTACTCAAAAAACAAATAAAGAGACACAGAATAATTATGCAACTTTGCAATGGGCGTTGTGTAGGGGTTTTTGTCTTGCACAAAAACATTGTTCAGACCTGTAGAAAAACGTAATTCTGGAGAAAATTTGAATCTAGAAAAAAACTTTTCAAAGCCTGCGCCAATCTCCAAAGCTACATCACTTGTACTTACTCGCACAATATCCTGCTGCTCCGCCCTGCGTGTAGAGATAGCAAAAGATGGTTTTATGCCTGCCACAAGGTACACACGTGAATCTCCACGCCTTTGCGACTTAAATTTAACTTGCAAAGGCAAATCCAAAATGGTGGATTCTACGGTTTTGAGCGTGATTTCTTTGGTCGCAAGGTTGGTATATTCTATGGTACGCTCATTAAAAGTTGCCATTGGTGCAAAACGCAAATCAACATAATTATTGATACGGTAATTAGCCAAAAGCCCCAAAGCAAAGCCTGTAGTAACTTTTGCGTTCATCAAAAGGTTAGGATTATTAGCGTAATCTTCAGAATTTGTGATATTAAATCTTGTCAAATTCAGCCCAATAATAAAGCCATAATGCCAGTCTTGCTCGTCATAATCTGCCAAATTAGTAGGCGCATAGCTCCCTCGTGAACGCCTTTGTGTTTGCGCCTGTGTGTCAAAAATAGCTAAAAAAATGAGTAATAAAAATATAACCACCCCCAACCCCTCCTTAGGAAGGATGAGAGCTAAAAACTCCCCTCCTTTGAAGGAGGGGCTGGGGGTGGTTTTTATGCAGGTTTTTTTCCCATATAAATAGAACTTACGCCAAAAGAGAGAGATGTACATTTTGAATTTTTAAAGCCAATTTTATCTAAAATAGTAATGAATTTTTCTCCATCAGGAAAAGCCGCCACAGACTCGGGCAAATACGTATAAGCACGTGTATCTTTTGACACGAGTTTCCCAATAGTCGGCAAAATATAACTAAAATAGAAATTATACAACTGTTTTATAGGAAAAGTTTGTGGACGAGAAAACTCTAGCACAACAACCGTGCCGTTTGGCTTCAAAACCCTATACATATCCGCCAAACCTTTTTCCAAATTTTCAAAATTTCTTACGCCAAAAGCTACAATAACAGCATCAAAAGTATTATCAGGAAAATTTAGCCCTTCAGAATCACCAGAAAGCATTTCTATTTTATCAGAAATATTTTTTTTCTTCATTTTCTCACGACCAATAGACAACATTCCTTCAGAAATATCTACCCCAATTACTTTATCAGGATTTAGGGCAAGTGCCTCAATGGCAAAATCTCCTGTACCTGTTGCCACGTCCAAAATGAGTTTTGGTTTTTCTGGGGCAAGCATTTTTATAGCTTTTTTGCGCCACAAAATATCAATACCCAAACTTAGTGTGTGATTAAGCAAATCATATTTAGGAGAAATATTATCAAACATTTCTGCTACTTCTGTTTTTTTGCTATCTGATTTATTATAAGGAAGAACCGCCATTTCAATTACGAATTATCAATTACGAATTACGTTTATACAAGTGCTTTTAAAACTACTATTTTGTTAGAATAGTTTTAAAATAGAAATTTTATCTATATATTTGCCATAATATTGATGCAAAGATAACACTCAATTTTGGAAAGTACACAAGAAAATCAATAAATTTTAGAGATAATTTCAACAAAATAGAACAAATTTTAGCTAAATTTTCTCTGAAAAGTATTTTAGGTATGATTATTGCTGAATTTTTGGAAACAAATATTTACCCCTCAACTCTCTTTTCTTATTGAATGAACTTTCCGCAAATAGTACAGGCATATTGCCATTAGTTAAATTAAATTTCATTCAAAAAAACGTATAATGACAAAACGTAATTTAAGCAACCCAAAAAATATTTTTTTAGCCGCAATTCTTCTTCTTGGAGGTACTGGGCAAGCGTTTTCACAAGCCACAAGTGGTGCAAATGTACTTACAACTGCTATGCCTTTTCTAAATATACCCGTTGATGCTCGTGCCGCAGGTATGGGAGATGTGGGCGTTTCTACTTCGTTTGATGCTAATGCAAGCTTTTGGAATCCTTCAAAAACAGTTTTTTCAGAGAAAAAATATGGTGTGGCACTTTCTTACACTCCTTGGCTAAAAAGCCTTGTCAATGATATGTCTTTGTCTTATCTCACAGGTTTTTACAAAATAAATGAACGTCAAGCCTTAGATATTGGAATGACTTATTTCAATTTGGGAAGTATCCAATACACAGACGCTAATGGTGGAAGTCTAGGTGATGGTCGTCCTCGTGAATTTTCTATTAGGGCGCATTATTCTACCAAATTAAGTGACCA
>JAYVGJ010000516.1:0-1559 GCA_043772375.1 Raineyaceae bacterium
TTCATTTCCTCACAAATAATGGCACAATTTGTAGTCATTGTGGGGCGTAAAAGAGCTTGCGCTTTAGCATTTGTATTGATGAGTTCTATTTTTACCTCAAAAACTTTTGCTTCAGAATGTGGTCTTTGCTCACCAATGGTGGCAATTTGCATTATTTTTCCTTCTATTTTCTGGTCTGGCAAGGCATCAATACTGACACGCACTTTTTGCCCAACTGAAATTTTACTAATATCAATTTCACTTACATAAGTACGAGCCACCAGCACCGACATATCAGGCAAAGTAGCCACACAAGCGTCCCAAGCACTCACTTGGCTGCCGACCGTTTTTTTCTGCCCGTTCCATTCACGCTGATAAATCACCATTCCGCTTGCAGGCGCACGTATGGTAAAATTCTCCATCAAACTCATTAAGGTTGTTTGTTTGTAATCTTCTTCTAAAAGCATTGCAGCCACATCAGACATTTTGCCGTAGGCTTGTTGCTGTCTAATTTTATAGACAGAAACTGCTTGCTGATGGCTTTCTTTTGCCTTTTTTAGGTCAAAATCTGCTTGTTGGATAGCAATAGGCGTTTCATACTTGACATTTTTTAGTTGGGTTTCTTTTTCTTTGACAAGATAAAGACGAGAAATAACTTCATCTCTTTCCAAACGCAGGTTTAAAGAAGTATCTAACCTGTTTTGGCTAAGTAAATTGCGCATTTTCTGGATTTCTACTTCTGAAATACGCAGTTTTTCTGCTATTTCTGATTTATCCAAAGAGGCAACATAATCATTTTCTTTCACAATAGTGCCTTCTGGCACTAAATCAGCTATTTTCACCTGAAAAATACGAGCCTCACGCAAGGCATCAGGCGCATTGATTTTGACAGAGCTTTTTGCTTCTAGCTCGCCCGTTGCCGTTACGACAATCTCAAAGTCTCCTTTTCGTACCGTCACAAGAATATCTGTATCTCGTATTCCACCACTTCTATACCAATAAGAAAGTAGGAAAAATACAAAAATTGAGCCCGAAGTAATATAAATGATGCGTTTGTTCACCCTTTATTTTGTTTTGTTGAAGGAATACAAATATAGAAAATATAAATCAAAAAAGTAAAGACTATTTTCTATTTTTAATAATTCAAATTTACACAAAAACGTTCAAAAAAGCAAGCACCATTGAGAATTCGCTGGCATCTATTGAGAATTCGCTAGAAAAAGTGATAAAATAACTGTTTTTATGTACTTATCTAATGAGTTGATGTCATGCAAAAACATAAAAATCACCTAGCCTTTCTGTAGGAAGTAGGGATTTTTTTTAACTTAAATTACCTTTCGTAAACTAAAAACCTATTTTCATAAATTTTTAATATCCTTCGTATGGTTTATTCTTATATTTGAGCATAGTAAAACAGTTCAAATTCTTTAAAATTCTTGTTGCTGTAAAAGTTTCGTTGCAAAATAGTGTCTTGTTGTTTGGTGGGGACACCAAACAATGTTATAACCCACTTTTGGTGTCCCCACCAAACGTTTCTCCCGTGTCTTGTTGTTTGGTGGGGACACCAAACAATGTTATAA
>JAYVGJ010000517.1:0-4482 GCA_043772375.1 Raineyaceae bacterium
CCCTAACAAGCGAAAGCAACACGACAAAAAGCACGCATAATAAGCATAAAGTCAGATTTCAAACCTATTCAAACAGGGCGACCACAAGGGTCGCACCCTACAAAATACAACTTGTCCTACACCCAGAAATACTTACCAACTAATGACAAAGAAAATCAAGTTAGATACCATTCCAGAGGCTATTGAGGCGGTGCGCAGAGGCGAAATTATTATTGTCGTTGATGACGAAAACCGTGAAAATGAAGGTGATTTTATCTGTGCAGCAGAAGCTATTACGCCAGAAATGGTTAATTTTATGTTGCGTGAGGCACGTGGCTATCTTTGTGTGGCACTTACAGAGGAGCGTTGCCAAGAACTTCAACTAGATATGATGGTTGGCAAAAATACAGACCCTAATAAAACTGCTTTTACAGTTACGGTAGATTTGTTAGGACACGGAAATACCACAGGTGTATCCACACACGACCGTTCTCGTACTATTCACGCACTCGCACAAGACAACACAAGAGCGCAAGATTTTGGCAGACCAGGACACATAAACCCTCTCAAAGCAAAGCACGGAGGTGTTTTAAGGCGCACAGGACATACAGAAGCTACTGTTGATTTTGCTCGTTTGGCGGGTTTTAAGCCTGTGGGCGCACTTATTGAGGTAATGAATGAAGACGGAAGTATGGCACGCCTGCCAGATTTGAGAAAAATAGCAGATAAATTTAACCTAAAACTTGTTTCTATTGAAGACTTGATAGCGTACAGACTTAAAAATGAAAGTTTGGTTAGGAGCGAAATAGGTGTAGAAATGCCCACTAAATGGGGTGATTTTGATTTGATTGCTTATAGGCAAATTGATACAGATGAAATTCATTTGGCACTCGTGAAAGGTACTTGGGAGAAAGATGAGGCTGTTTTGGTACGTGTACATTCGTCGTGTGTTACAGGAGATATTTTTGGTTCGTGTCGTTGTGATTGTGGAGAACAACTGCACAATGCAATGGAAATGGTGCAAAAAGCGGGCAAAGGCGTGATTTTGTATATGAACCAGGAAGGCAGAGGAATTGGGCTTATCAATAAACTCAAAGCCTATAAATTACAAGAGCAAGGAATGGATACAGTACAGGCTAATTTGGCATTGGGTTTTGGTATGGACGAGCGTGATTATGGCGTTGGAGCGCAGATTTTGCGTGATTTGGGTATTAGTAAAATAAAACTCATTTCCAATAATCCTCGCAAACGTGCTGGACTTATTGGCTACGGACTTGAAATAGTGGATAGTATTGCCATAGAAATTTCGCCAAATAAGCACAATGAACAATATTTGACCACAAAAAGAGATAAACTAGGACATACAATCTTGAAAGATAAGGAGAAAAAGAAGAAAAAATAAGTTATTGTATTCCTCTTTGGGCTGGGGTAATTCTTTTGTATTTCTTAGTGCCTACTTAGTGTGTATTTCTGTGTGTGCTTAGTGTTAAAAAGAAAAGCATTTTAAAAGAAAAAGTCCCCTCTGCAATGCGGAGGGGATTTTTTGTTGAGCTTAAATCTCAAACTTTATTAACACCTATGTCACCTTTTACTTAAACACTAAAACTTACTATATGAAAAGCTACTTTTAGTCAAAATTGAATCAGTTAAGAGTAAGTTAGTTATTTCCTAAAACTTTAAAAAACTAGATTATTTTTTCTGTTTTTTCTCTTTCTGATGATACAAAGGTAAGCTAAATGTAAGGTTTATCAAAACCTAAAATGCAAATAAACTTACATTGTAAATATATTTTTTGCTTCCTTAGATTTTTGAACTATTTTTTGTCTTCTACCACAATAAAAACATCTTCTTTTGGCTTATGCATCAGGTATTTTTCACGGGCATATCTCTCTAAAAGTGCTTCATTTGTCAATAATTCACGTCTTTCCTTTTTTACGACTTCAACTTCTTCTGTATAATATGTTTTTTCACGTTCTAACTTTTTTACTTTTTTGTAGGCTTTTATTTGGCTGATAATGTCATTTGCATCAAAAAAAAGCATCCAAAACAAGAAAAATAATACAAAAATCACGTAAAAGTTACGTAAGGGCTTTGGAATATTTATTTTTTTTAGGTCTGAAAGTTGCATAAAAGTGTAAAAAGTGTAAAAAAAGTAGGTGTTTTTTGAAGTTTTTTTTGAAAAAATAGACAATTTTTAAATTTTCCTATGTAATTTTTAGAAACCAATTTTTTTACTTTTTTTAAGATTTCTAAAATAGCAAATGATATAAAATGACATAATTTGTGTAACCACAAAAGTACACTAAAAATCTGTGAAATCCGTAAAAAGTAGTTGTAATTTTAAAAAAAATAACTAACTTTGCACTAAGTTTACTACGAACTATTACAACAACTTATTGCATCTTGACTACCTTAAAATACTATTATTCATTATCTAAGACATCTAAAAATGCCTAAAATAATCCACAGCAACTACAGTAACCACATCAAAAACATCATCAGAATTACAGTTGTTTTTATACTTTTTCTTGCTAATATTCCACTTCAAGCTATTCCAAACACACTTTTCAAGTATGTTTTGGAAGATAGTTTGGAACTTACGGCTTTGCAGAAAAAAATCCGTTATGATAAGCGTTTTTCTTTCGTAAACTACGACCAAAACCACCTAGAATGGTCTTCTTTTGGTGCAATTAAGCCTTTTTTTGATAAACTAAAGTTTGCAGATAAGCAAAAAGTAAAGGTTTTGCATATTGGCGACTCTCACGTGCATTTTGATATGCAATGTGGCACTATTCGCAACGGAATGCAGGAGATTTTTGGTTATGGCGGGCGTGGAAGTGTGGCTACCTACTCACTCGCAGGCGCACACGCAAGCTACGACTACAACACATCACATAAAGGACGTTGGAAAGGCACAAAAAATACCAATAATACAAATAGTTTATCATTAGGAATTACGGGCATCACAGGGCGCACTGAAGACTCTACGGCTAGTTTTAAGGTTAATTTTGTGGCGGGAAGTGAAATAAAAGAGAGTTATAAAACCATTAAAATTTATTGCCAGCAAACTCCAGAAAGTTTTGATTTGCTTGTTAAATATGCCACAGACAAAGAACCTATTTTTGTGAGTGCAAGCAGTAATTTGACAAACGAAAATAATCAAATCAACAAAAAACCTTACATAGAAGTTACACTTCCGCAAGCAAGTAACAATTTGCAATTTTTAATTAAAAAAAGTAATTCTAATCAAAAATTCTTTGAAGTTCACGGAATTATGATTGAAAGTAACGAAAATTCTGGTATTTTGTATAATAGTGTTGGTGTAAATGGAGCAGGACTTAATAATATTTTGCGTCAAAACCTTTTAGGAGAACACATTAAAGATATGTTGCCTGATTTGGTGGTGATTGATTTGGGGGTAAATGATTTTTATGCAGGAAATACACTTAACGAAAATCAAGCAGAAGAAAACCTCAAAAAAATCATTAACAATATTCGTGAAAACTCGCCAAATACCGCTATTTTGCTCACAAACCCACAAGATACCTATTTGGGAGGACGAAATATTACGGCTGGTGAACAATATGCAGCACTTACGAGGCGCATAGCTTTTGAAAATAATTGTGCTTTTTATGATTACTTTCAGATTAGTGGCGGGCGTTGTTCTATGCTCAAATGGCAATCTCACGGACTTGCCAAATCTGACCGTATTCACCTCACAAATGGCGGTTATAGAGTGAAAGGAGAGCTTTATATGAATGCTTTACTTAATGCTTTTTCTACTTCTCTGACCAAAACTGAACTAGATAATTTTGTTGTAAAACACCGCAAACCAATTGTTATTATTCCTGCGGAACTGCCAATAGAGAAAGAAAAATCAAAGGTTTTAGCCGTTGCGTACTCACCAAACAGCGCAAGCAGAAACGCTAACATTCCTGCAAATACAAAAAAACAAATCCATACCGTTAAATATGGTGAATCTTTGGGACTTATTGGCAATATTTATGGTGTAAATATGCAATCTTTGCAACAATGGAACAACTTACCCAATAATTTCATTGTCGTTAATCAGAAAATAATTGTTTATTCTAATAAGAATATTACACCAGTTGTACCCATAGTTAAAAAAGTAGAAACTAAGAAAATTGAAACGGTTGTAAAGCCTGATAACAAACAAGTTACGGCTAAAAAACCGCTCAAAAAATTAGAAATTGTTATTCCTACGTTTGGCTCACGCAAAATATTTCATACGGTTACGAGTGGAGATAATTTGTGGTTTTTAGCAAATAAATATAATGTTAGTGTAGAGCAAATCCAAAAACTTAATGCAATGAAAGACAATAAGTTAAATCTTGGAATGGTACTTTTGATAAAGAACTAAATTTAATTAGGAACGGGTGTAGGACAAGTTCATAGATATGTAGGGTGCGACCCTTGTGGTCGCCCTAACAAGCGAAAGCAACACGACAAAAAGCACGCATAATAAAGCATAAAGTCAGATTT
>JAYVGJ010000518.1:0-1770 GCA_043772375.1 Raineyaceae bacterium
TAGTCTGCGCTTGCTTTGTCGCTTTCTGATGCGTTGGCGAACTTTTTGCCTAAACGCACATATTCACGCGTAACTTCAAGTGTTTGAGAGTTTACGTTAGATTTGCCGTCTTTGCTACCCAAAAAATTCCAGCCGTTGATGTCGTCAATATAACCGTTCTTGTCATCATCAATACCATTTCCTGCTTTTTCTTTCTTATTTACCCACATCACTTTTTTAAGGTCTGGGTGGTCTGGCTCAACACCAGAATCAATAACGGCAACAATAACGGGTTTTTTCTTATTGGCTTTTTTCTTTTTTAGGAGTTCTGTGTAGGCTTTTTCTGCGCTCACGCCACGAGTTTTGTCTGCTTTTTCATCAAGATTAAACCAGTTTTTAGGAGCTTCTTGTGCATTTGCATTGCTTATAACAGTAAAATTGAAAGCTACAAGGGCACAAAAACCTAAGACATATTTTTTGTTGAACATAAGAGTTTGTTTTATTAAATGATTTTATTTAGACAAAAATAAACAAAAATCTTACCAAAAAAAATAAAAACACAAAAAAACTCACCCCAAAGAGGTGAGTTTTTCCCATATGCTTATTAAAATCAACTTAATTTACTAAACTTATTCCCTTTATTTTCTTACGAAAATTTCTTTTGCCATTGTTGTGTGTTTTAGTGCAGCGACACCAACAATTCTTGGCATTGTTGTGTGTTTTAGTGCAACGACACCAACAATTCTTTATTTTTTGATGGGAGCAAAAGCTCTCATATAGTCTTTTACCGTTCCTACGACTGTGTTATAGACGTTTGTGGTTGTGTTTGAAAACTCTTTGAAAGGCTTTACAATATTGCTAGACCATTCTTGGTACATTGTGTTCCATTTGTCGTTGAGTTGTTCTACTTTTTCTTTGGCAGAGCTGTCAAAACCAGTATATTGTGTTGTAATGTCTTGAAAAATATCTGACCACGCTTTATTCATATTTTGAGTTGTTTTTACAAATTTCTCAAAATGCTGTTTCATATCATCAGAAAGAGGCTTTTGATTTAATTGCAGTACAAAATCTTCCATTATTTTGGTTTGTTTTGCCTGCCAATTCTCATAAATTCCGCCAATTTCTTCTATCATTCTTGTTGAAATTCCGTCAGATAAGAGTGCTTTTTGCATCATTTCAGATGCTTGCATAAAATTCTCTAGTAATTTTGTATGCCCATTTACCCACAATGCTATAATTTCTTTAGAACTATCCATTTATCTTATGTATCTCTTAGTAGCTTATATTTCTTCTTTTTTGATGTTACAAAGGTAATCAACTTTTTAATGATAATATAATTTTTTAAAGATTATTTTTATGAAAAATGCCTTTTTTTTACAAAAATGATACTTTTTCATTTTAAAATTGTACTTTTCCAAGATAACGAAAAGAAATTTTTAAAATAAGAAAAATTGTGTTTTAGTAAATTTTTCTTAGATTTTATTTGGTTATTTTCTCTTTTCTTTATTATAAATTTGTTTTTAACTCTAAAAAACCATTTTTTCAACCACATAGCCACATAGAAAACATAGAAATACAAAATCCAATAAAATACAAAAAACAGCACGAAAAATATTCGTGCTGTTTTTTGCATTTACCTCATATCTCACACTTCAAATATTAGAATTTTTATGTCTTGATAATCAATGAATTATGTAGGGTGCGACCCCAACGCCATTAAGTTAAGAAATTATGCCTATTAGGCTCTTTATATTCATTTTTATTTAATTGATTTTTGTTAAAAAAGATATA
>JAYVGJ010000519.1:0-2570 GCA_043772375.1 Raineyaceae bacterium
ACCTAAACTATTTTGATAACCAATTTTCTCAAAAGATTTGCCATCAAAAGATTTTTCAATATCAAAACCTTTGGCGTTTAGCTCACTCACCGTAATCCAATCTAGTTGTGCGTGATTATTTTGGTTGATTTTAGCGGTAAAAGAAACAATCTCAATAGGTAAAGGATTAAAAATACTGATACTGGCAAGCGTAAACGGACTAAATGAACTTATTGCAGCACCACTTGTGATAGTTCCGTAGGTGCTACTAATTACAAGTGTAGCAGAATTACCATTGTTTTCCCATTGCGTACCGTCCCAATGTGCTATACGCATATCAGCTTCTGCGCCATTCGTGATTTTACAACTGCGAGTATCTTCATAAGCAAGCGTAATAAATACATTAGAAGTTCCGTTAGTGCGTTGAACGTCCCAATACTCACAATTATCTACGTGGTTGAGTGTCAAAGCTCCTTCCGCTTTAATAGAATTTGCATTATAAGGATTAGCAAGGTAAGTTCTATCATAAGTAGCCGTAAAATGGTCTGTAACACTTGCAGGCGCAGAAATTCTTACTAAAGCATAATAGTTTTCATCTCCCACAGGGAAATCAAAAGCCGTATTGCCTACTTTTCTGACCCAACCAGCTACATATTTGCTTGTTCCTACGCCTGTTACAGACGAACCAGCCAAAAACTCTACTCTTGCAGTTGTGGCATTGTTTGCGGTAAGAATACCATTTGTAAAGGTAAGATTAGTCGCAATCAACATATTAGTATTGCTAAGGCTCAAACCAGCAGTATTATTGAGAATGACGTTAGCAAAAGTTTCTGTGCCACCTGTGGTGGTGATGGTTTGCGCTGTTGTACCCTTAAAAGTTACAGTACCATTTCCTTCTGTGAAGTTGGCTGTCCCTTTTTGGTTGTCCCAGTTGCCGTAAATCTCTAAATTATGTGTGCCTGTTGCAAAAAAAGATAGTATTTTTGTAGTAGAATTAGCGAGTGTAATGTTTTTGCATTGTGCTATTCCACTAAACTCTGATGCATAAGTAGCATTACTTCTTATCTGTGGACTATTATCTGTAGTAAGCGCAATACTTACATTGGTTGTTGATGTTGGAATAAGATAGTCGTCCCAATTTTTACAATCAAACCAGTTATTACTAACATCTCCTACCCATTTGCCACCTACCAACGTACCAGCCGTTATTACAAAACTAGGAGAAGAAGCGGCATTATAGGCGGCACAATTAGCATAAGTAGTCCAATTAGCGGCAGTAGAAATTCTATCTATCCAATCTCGTGTGGTGGTAGCGGTTGATATGCCTGTGTAGCGGGTGTAGTCTCCCGTAGCTATTGTAGTAAGAAAACACCTTGTATTAGGATAGATACCAGAGTCACCAGTTGAGTTTCCAAAGTCAGTCCAAACGCTTTTTGTATTAAAGCCAAAGAGAACAATCCCACCCGTATAAGTAGCATTATGCGCACCTGGAGGATTATTCCAAACGCCGCCTTGCATAAAGTAAATTTGGTCACCTCCAACGACCATATTGATGTTTGTACCTCCTCCAATATTATTAAAAGTCCAGTCAGTAACAACAATAGCCCCAGTATTAGGCAATCTAAACGTAATTTTTGTGCCTGCGGTAATGGTGGCTGCACCAGTATAAGTACAATTTACAAACCCTTCACTATCTCCCCATTGATTAGGATTAGCAATTAAGCGTTGCCAGCCGTTGTCGGTCATATCAAAAGTAGTGTTGGTAATAATATCTTTAAAAGCAATAAAAGTAATAAAATCACTATTATCTGTACTACAACTGAAATCACTTGTATTAAAAGCGACAACAGCAAAATCTCCTTTGGCAAAAATAGTGCCTTGCGCAAGGCTTTTGTTTGCCAGTAAGAAAAACGTAAGAATAAACAACAGAAAAGAAGCTGATTTGAGGGTAATAGGTTTCATTTTAATTGTTTTGTTGAGGATTATTTACTGTTGAATAAGTTTTGGAACATAAAAGTAACTTTTATTTTGCTAATTGGTGCAAGTGTATAGTTACTAGAAAACAAAAAAATCTAATCAATGTTTTGATTAGATTTTTTTGCTGTAATGATTTAGTTTTTAATAAGTTTTGTTTGCAAAATCTGTTCTCCTATTTGCATACGTACCACGTACATACCCGCAGGAACTTGTAAAAGTTGGTTAGAAAGTTGTCTTTCCACTTCTAAAATATCTCCAAACAAACTAATCACTTCTTTTCCTGTGATGCTAAACACTTTCAAAGTCACGTTTTCTGTTGGTAAAGCGTTTCCTAAAAGTAATTTAACTTCTCCTTGCGTAGGATTTGGGACAATGGTAAGCTGGTAATTATTTGTTTTTTGGTTGTTTAGATAAATAGTTTTAGAATATTTAAAAGAATTATCATTATCAATCATTTTTAGTCTATAATAAGCGGCATTTTTGAAGTTTTTATCAAAGAATTGATAATTTTTTATTATATCAACGCCACCTAAACTATTTTGATAACCAATTTTCTCAAAAGATTTGCCATCAAAAGATTTTTCAATATCAAAACCTTTGGCGTTTAGCTCACT
>JAYVGJ010000520.1:0-13632 GCA_043772375.1 Raineyaceae bacterium
TAATAAATACTCTAAATAATAAATTTGGAGTGTCTTTTGATATAAAAGTTGTTGCTTTGGAAACTACAACAGAAAAACATTCTTATTCAAAGAATGTAACTTGCACATTAGATACTGATGATGCTTGTGCTTTTGCTGATTTAGCAGAAAGAATAAATCAAAATGACAGCATTGCACTTGTGCTTATACAACACGAGTTTGGATTTTTTAGAAACAAAGAAAGTGATTTTAAATCTTTTCTAAAAAACTTAGAAAAACCAGTAATTATTGTGTTTCACACAGTACTTCCATCTCCTAGTCAGCTGCTCAAAAGCACTGTAAAAGATTTAATAAGACACGCTGAAAGTATCATTGTAATGACAAATGATTCTGCAAGAATATTGGAAGAACAATATGACACTCCTGAACGTAAAATTTCAGTCATTGCACACGGCACACATTTAGTGGCACGTCCTGATAAAACTGTTTTGAAACAAAAGTACGGTTTGGAGGGTAAAATGATACTCTCTACTTTTGGTCTTTTGAGTGCGGGTAAAAGCATTGAAACTACCTTAGATGCTTTGCCCGCTATTGTGGCTGAAAATAGTGATGTTTTGTTTCTTATTATAGGAAAAACACACCCAATAGTAGCCAAAAATGATGGTGAAAGTTATAGAAATATGCTTATTTCTATAATAGAATCATTAAATTTGCAAGATAATGTCAAATTTATTAATCATTTTCTTCCTTTGGAAGAACTTTTGGAGTATCTTCAACTCACTGATGTCTATTTGTTTACTTCAAAAGACCCCAATCAAGCTGTGAGTGGTACTTTTTCTTATGCAATTAGTTGCGGTTGTCCTATTGTTTCTACGCCAATACCTCACGCAGTAGAAGTTTTGAAAGGTGATGTAGGTATTATATTTGATTTTCAAGACAGCAAACAATTAGCGCAAGAAGTGAATACCTTGCTTGCTGATGATAAATTACGCAAGGATATTAGCTTAAATGGGTTGCATAAAACAGCACCAAATGCTTGGGAAAATTCAGCTATTGCACACGCTTTATTGTTCCAAAAGGTAGCTAATAGAGCTGTGCAACTCAACTACCAAGTTCCAGAAGTGAATATTAACCATATAAAACGTATGACTACGCCTTTTGGTATCATTCAGTTTTCTGTTGTTAATCAACCAGATATAGCAACAGGCTATACTTTAGATGATAATGCTCGTGCTTTGGTAGCAATGTGTCAGTATTATGAACTTTTAGCAGAAGTTGGACACAAAAAGCTAGAAGAAACAACAAAAAAGGCTGAAATTTTGAGCTACATTGTTATCTATTTGGATTTTATTGTATTTTGTTTGCAAGATGAAGGTTACTTTTTAAATTATGTTGATGAAGCTAAACAATTCACACAACAAAATAGTGAAAATTTAGCTGATGCAAATGGTAGAGCAGTTTGGGCGTTGGGTTATCTGGTCGGAATGAGTGATTTGTTGCCTAAAACATTGTGTGAAAAGGCACAAACAACCATACAAAGAGTGCTTCCAAAAGCTGCAAATATACATTCTACGCGTGCAATGGCATTCATTATTAAAGGAATGTATTATGCAAACACCAACAATGTATCTGTTTTAACTGCCGTTCAAAATGTATCATTCATTGAACATTTTGCAGACAAATTGGTACAGATGTACCGACACGAAACAGAAGAAAATTGGACTTGGTATGAAAGTTATTTGACTTATGCAAATAGTATTTTGCCAGAATCTCTTCTTTGTGCTTGGTTAGCTACGGGAAATGAGCGTTATAGACAAATTGCAAAGACTTCTTTTGATTTTCTTTTGAGTAAGATTTTCAGAGAAGACAGTATAAAGGTCATTTCTAATAAAGGTTGGCTACATAATGGAGAAGATTTGGTTGCTGAAAAAGTAGGCGGAGAACAACCTATTGATGTGGCTTATACTATTTTAGCATTGGCTAAATTCTATGAAGCTTTTGGAGATGAAAGTTATCTAAGAAAGCTCAAAATAGCATTTGATTGGTTTCTTGGTAATAATCATTTACAACAAATCATCTACAATCCTTGTACTGGAGGCTGTTATGATGGTCTTGAAGAAGATTATATTAATCTAAATCAGGGCGCAGAATCTACTATTAGTTACCTTATGGCACGTTTGACAGTAGAAAAGTATCTACCATTACTCAAAAAACAAGCTAAAAGAGAAGTTTTGGTTGAAGTTTGGTAAGCGTAATTTACACCCTTAGGGTGGACACTAAAAACAGCCTCTTATGCAGTTCTAAATGTCCACCCTAAGGGTGTAAATTATGCAAGCGTAGCACATATTATTATTTTTAATCTTTAAAACTCAACATTTTCAGTAAAAATAAAAGATGAAAAAGATATTTATTACAGGTGCAACGGGTAATGTAGGTGTAGAACTCTTAAAATCTCTTCAAAATATGCCCAATGATGTAGAAATTATTGTTGGGGTGCGAGAAGAAGACAATTTATCTCCCAAAGAGATGGAAAAATTAGCACCTTTTAAGGTCAGCAAGCGCAAATTTGACTTCATTGATGGTAATACTTACCAGCACGCACTCAAAAATATAGACATCTTTTTTCTTCTGCGCCCGCCTCAAATTACAGAGGTGGGTAATTATTTCAAACCGCTCATCAAAGCAGCACAACAAATGCAGGTGAAACATATTGTTTTCTTGTCTGTTCAAGGGGTGGAGAAGAGCAGTATTATTCCGCACAATAAAATAGAGAAGTTGATAGTAGAAAGTGGGATAAAATACACATTCTTACGTCCTGCGTACTTTATGCAAAACTTTACAACGACTTTGCACAATGATTTGCACACAAAAAAGCTAATATTTTTGCCCGCTGGAGAAGCAAAATTCACGCTCGTAGACGTGTCGGACATAGGGAAAGTAGCTGCCAGCATCATAATTAAAATTGCAAACGACAACGCTAATTATGACAACACGTATTTTGAGCTTACAAGCAACGAAAGGCTTAATTTTAGGGAGATGGCAGACAAACTTAGCGTAGGACTTGACACAAAAATCACCTTTGATTCTCCTAATTTGTTACGTTTTTGGTGGCAAAAGCACAAAGAGAAAGTGGCTTTTGGCTATATTTTAGTTTTGATAATGCTTCATTATTTGCAGAGGTTTCAGACTTTACCAAAACTCACAAATTGTGTAGAAGAAATCACGGGAAACCGCCCCAAAACCTTTGATGAGTTTGTTTTTGAGAATAAAAATAAATTACTGTAGTTGCTTCAAATACAGTTTGTGAAACACAAACCAGCAATTTTATAGAAATGCTTAATAAAATGCTACTTCGTTCCGTAAGTACAACTTACGGCTATTAAGATTAAACCCTTTTAGGGTTTTTAATACAATGTATCCACGTTTTATAAGTTGCACTTACAGAAAATCCACTAAAAAAATCTTACTTATATGAACATCAACCAGCTACATAACACACAAGAAGGCGTTTCTGCTGTTCCTTTTTACAATGTTGGAGAAGTTGTCGTTACTTCTTTGCGCATTTTGAAAGGAGAAACACTCCAAGAACACGTTTCACAAACGCCTGCACTACTATTTTGCGTGTCAGGAGAAGTATTTTTTGAAAATGAATTGGGTACAAAAGAAACTTTGGTACTTGGTGACTACCTAAAAATTGATGCAATGGTCAAACATTGGGTAAATGGCGTGAAAAATAGTCAGTTACTTTTGATAAAATAAAGGTTTAATTATGTGATTATCATTATTTTGTATTCATTCATAATTCACAATTTAAAATTCACAATTATTTATGTTTTTGTTAAATTTCTTTTTATTTCTCAAAAAAAGTAAAAAAAAATTACCATTATGATTTTTATTTGCTTAGATTTGATAACGAATTCTATTTCCCTACCATTTTTTATAAACATTTATCAAAATGCTTATAAAATGACAGCGTTGAAATAGTATCAAAAAACTATCTGCAAATATCAAAAGAAACTATTACCAGCAATGGCTAAAAACTTAGTGCCTGATTTGAAGGCAAAATTAAAAGAATATTTTGGGTTTAATCAATTTAGAGGAAATCAAGAAACAATTATCAATAATGTTCTTCAAAAGAAAAACACTTTTGTAATTATGCCCACAGGCGCAGGAAAGTCGCTTTGCTATCAATTGCCTGCCCTCATAATGGACGGAACGGCTATTGTTATCTCGCCACTTATTGCCCTAATGAAAAACCAAGTTGACCAACTCACCGCTTTTGGTGTTGATGCCCGTTTCCTTAACTCTACGCTTAGCAAAGCAGAAATTACCCGTGTCAAAAAAGATACCCTTGCGGGTATGGTAAAACTTTTATACGTTGCGCCAGAATCTCTTGCAAAAGAAGAAAACTTAGACTTTCTCAAAAAAGCGAATGTTTCTTTTATTGCCATTGATGAAGCTCATTGTATTTCTGAATGGGGACACGACTTCCGCCCAGAATACCGCAAAATACGTACTATTATTGATAATCTTGGTAATTTACCTATTGTGGCACTTACAGCAACCGCCACGCCAAAAGTGCAACAAGATATTCAGAAAAACCTTTTGATGGAAGATGCCAACATATTTTTGTCGTCTTTCAACCGTACTAATTTGTATTATGAAATTAAGCCAAAACTTGATAGCAAAAAGCAACTTATCAAATTTATCAAAAAACACAAAGGACAATCTGGTATAGTGTATTGCCTAAGCCGCAAAACAGTAGAAGAAGTGGCAGAGCTTTTGAAAGTAAATGATATTTTAGCTCTTCCCTATCACGCTGGACTAGATGCGCAAGTACGTATCAACAACCAAGATGCTTTTTTGAATGAAGATGCAGACGTAATTGTCGCCACTATTGCCTTTGGAATGGGTATTGATAAGCCTGATGTACGTTTTGTGATACATTTTGATGCCCCAAAATCTTTGGAAGGATATTATCAAGAAACAGGAAGAGCTGGCAGAGATGGCTTAGAAGGGCACTGTTTGATGCTTTTTGACCAAGATGACGTTAATAAATTAGAGAAATTTAATAAAGATAAAAACGTAACGGAAAGAGATAACGCAAGGCAACTTTTGCAAGAAATTACGGATTATGCAGAGTCTGCAGTGTGTCGTAGAAGGCAACTTTTGCATTATTTTGGGGAGATTTATCAAGACCAATTATGCGGAGAAGGTGGCGGTTGTGATAACTGTAATCTTCCAAAAGATAGAACTGTGGATAGTGAAGAACACGTTTTATGGGCTTTGCAAACCGTAGAACAAACAAAACAGCGTTTTGCTATCAAACATTTGGCATCTGTGGTAGCAGGTACAACCAACCAATACACAGAAAGCTATGAACATAATAAACTTGCTATTTTTGGGAAAGGGAAAGCTTTCTCTGAAAAATACTGGTATTCTGTTATTAGGCAAATATTATTATATGATTTTTTGCAGAAAGATGTAGAAAATTTTGGCGTACTGAAACTTACGGCAAAAGGCAAAAAATTTCTTAAAAATCCCTTTGGCATTACGCTTACCAAAGACCACGACTATGCGCTGATGACGGAAGAAGATGCAGAAGAACAAGAAAATCTTATGCAAAATAGAGGAAAAGCACACGACCAAGTGCTTTTTGATTTGCTCAAAACCTTACGCAAAAAAGTCGCAAAAGAGAAAAATTTGCCTCCTTATGTGATTTTTCAAGACCCTTCTTTGGAAGAAATGGCTACTACTTATCCTATCACAAAAGAGGATTTGGCACAAGTCAATGGTGTGGGAATGGGCAAAGTACAAAAATTTGGCAAGCCTTTTATTGATGCTATCAGCAAATATATAGAAGAAAATGAAATTGAAACTGCCTCTGATGTTGTCGTAAAAACAAGTGTAAATAAATCAAAAATTAAGATTTTTATTATTCAGCAAGTAGATAGAAAAATTGATTTGGAAGAAATAGCAGAAGCAAAAGATTTGCACTTTGAGGAACTTTTGGAAGAAATAGAACACATTTGTTATTCAGGAACGAAACTTAATTTGGATTATTACATCAACCAAGTAATGGAGCCAGAACGCCAAGCAGAGGTTTTTGAGTATTTTATGCACTCTGAAAGTGACCACATAGAAGATGTAATGAAAGAATTTGCAGACGAATATTCAGAAGAAGAAATAAGACTGATGAGAATAAAATTCCTGTCTGAAGTAGCTAATTAGTTTTTTACTGTACAAAAGAGCATTTCCAATAGTTGGAAAGGCTTTTTTGTTAGCAATTTTTAATAAAATCTTCAAGGTTTTTTGAAGCCTTCACACTAATATTTAATAAGCATTTCTTGTTGCAAACGCTTTAAATCATAATGAATAAGGTCAAGCTCTGCTGCAAGCGTTTCATACATATAAATACGAGTTTCTAGGTCATCAACGCTATATTCTGCACCTTTTCCTACAAATTTTGTTATTAGTTCCCTATTGCTTTGGACTTCCTTATTATGTTTTTTGTTCTCTTTTGTATCATCAAGCAACAAAATAGGAAAATTTTTCTCCCATTTCTTAATAATTTCCTTCTTTCCTGTCGTCAAAGTGCCACTTAATTTAAATTTTTTTGACATAAAATTCCATAAAAACGGAGAGTAAGTCCTAGAAAAAGTATTATTTTCATAAATATCCTTCAAATGGTTGCGGTTTTCGTGCAGATATAACACTTTTTTACGCAAAGCAATAGACCTAAAACTCAAATAAGTAACCGCCACCGCTCCTATTATCTGTGAGCCTTGCTCGTAATTTATATCTCCCTCTTGAAGTGCAATGGTACTACCAATAATTGTTACAACGCCTCCCAACGCAATAGAATAAACGGTTGCTCTATTGAGGCGTTTGCTTATCCACGCTTGAAGCTCCTTTTGAAGTTCTAACATGCGAGATTTTTCACAGGCAATTTCTGCTTGCATACTATTAACGTCAGCCGTAGCAGCAAAAATTTGTTGTTGCAATTCATTGCGTAGGTACGAAAGTTTGGTATCATTCATAGCGTCTGTACTTTTGCTTTTGGCACGAGCATATTCACAAAGCAAGCCATAACCTCCAAAATTCTTGGTAATACTAATGGTACGGTTAGAAAAGTAAGGTTTTAGCACGGCTTGCGCATCTGTGGTATCAAAAGTATTTTTTTGATTTGTAGCATAAAGCAAAGAATCATAATAGAAACTTGTACTAGAAACTGTACAGTTTTCTTTGGAGATTTGTGTAATAAGGGCTTTCTTGGTACAAGAAGCGAGAGAGGAAATAGCAAAAAAAAGAATTAAAAATGGTTGAAATAATTGTTTGGTCATAAAATTTGTTTTGTTGAATAATTTAGAGATTTGTTTAGATAGTTATTAGATTTTTTATTATTTATTTGTATACTTAGCTTATTTTTTGCGTTTTTGCTTTTGTTGCTTTTCTTCTATAATCATTATCTTTTCGTTATTTCGTGGCTGGCTTTTCTTTTCCACTAGCGTTTTTCCATCAAAAATAATATCAAATTTAGTATTTCCTTTGGTTGCCTCAAATAATGTGCTAATTCCGTTAAAAGGAAGTCCCATAACTGCGTCATCATATTCAAATGGTAAAATAACCTTATTTTTAGTATCAATAAAGCCTATTTTGTCATTTTTTGTTACGGCGAAAAAGGTTTCTCTTGGAGAAACAAAGATATTATCATACTCGCAAGGTATGATAACTTGATTGTCAGCAAGGCGTAAAATGCCCATTTTATTATTTTTAGTAATAATTTTGTGTGTTTCTTCATTTTTATCAAAGAAAACACTTTTATAAGTATCATATTCAGATAAAATGGGCTTCATTTTATCTGTAAATAAGTATTTTTGCTTATTCTTAAAAGCAAAACCTATTTTGTCATATTCATCAAAAGTGATTTTATCATACTCACAAGGCACTATTTGAGTATTTATTGGTGGTGCGTCCTTATTTGCCTTTCTGACATTTATCAGCCCAAATTTATCATTTTCTTTGATGATAAAACCGCCATTATAATTAGTTGTTTCCATAAAACGAAAAATCTCTTTTGGTTTTATGGCGTAACTATGTGGAATAAGGTTTTCTGAACCCCATTTGCCATTTTTTTTGGAAAATAAAAACCCATTATCTATGCTTATTTCGTCCATTTCAAAAGGCATTAATATTTCGTTACTACGGTTTATTTTGCCCCACTTGGCATTTTTCTTAGCAAAAAGTGCGTATCCATCATAAAAAATGCCTTTTATCTCGTCATATTCAGGTACAACGGCAAGTTTTCCGTAATGCGTGAGTGCGCCAATTTTGTTTTTATATTCAAAAAGCAGCATCATATCCACGCCTGGCATAGTGAGTTTGGTAACCTGCATTCTCCCGCAAATAGTAATAGGCTCTCCTGCTGCATTTTTGACGTATTCGCTCAAAAATATGCGCTCGTAAGGTTCACGAGTGCTATATATGTGATTTTCTGCATAATAATGTAAAATAGTTTCACCAGAATTGAGTTTTATAAGTGTTTTTTCTTGGTCAGCCTTCACTTCCTTAATACCTAACCAAGCAAGCTTTTCATCAAAAAATGCTGTGATACTATATTCTGGTTGTTTATAGCTATGATTTGCATTAGCAACAGTAAATAAAATGATTTTATTCTCAAATTTAACAAGTTCCAAATCACCTCTAGAATAACTCAAATAAGGTATTTCAGACCAAGTTTCTCCAGTTTTATCAACTAAAAAAGCAGGAGTGCTTATGTGCGTATCATTACCATTTTTTGTTTCAACTATTGTGGTAACCACATATTTTCCATCAATTTCGTTGCTTATAGCAAGGATTTTATGTTTTGCAAGAAGTTGTTTGTGAGTTTTATCAAACAAAGTCAGTATTTCTAGGTCATCAAATATATTTTCCTTTGAAGCTATTGAAACAAGAAAACCACTTTTATGCATCTTAAAACTATGTCCTTTTAAATTAAATTTTTTGCTTAATTTTTCCAAACTTTGAATTTTGGGATTAGGATTGTTGGCATTTACTTCTAAAATAAAACTGCTTTTTTCTTTGTTATTGATATGTAAGACAGCTTTTCCACCAAAAAATGCAAAATCTTGCGCAAAAATAATTGAATTATTTTGCGTATGATTTGAAATAATTTCTTGAAACACAATTTGTCCTTTTTTATCAATAATAAAGGCTTTACTAGTATTTGTGTCTTTTACCATTGCGTAGCCTTCACTAAAATCTGTAGCATTTTGATAGTTTTTAGGTATTGAAAATACGGTTTTTCCTGTTGTATCAAGATAGCAAATACTTTTATTATCAAGATTTTGAGCGCATAAAAGCCCTTCAAAAAAATCTTTTCCTTTAACATTAAATTCAGAAATAACCACGCCATTTCCGTTTAATAAAAACGCTTTTTCTTCATATTTTTCTAAATTTTTTGCTATAAAACCTGTAGAAATAGCTGTAATTTCGCTATAAATAGGCTTTATGATAATTTTCTTTGTTTTGTCATTATATAAGCCTATTTTCTCATTTTGAGAAAAGCGCATTAGCCTATTTTGGGCAGATAAATGATTGTTTATCAATAATATTACACTCAAAATAACGAGGTAAATCAGTATTTTTTTCATAAAATAAATATTTTTAGTAACTACTCACAACTCAAAGCATTTTTAATTTATTTTTTGCATTTTGGTTATTGGGATTTCTCTCCAAAGCCATTAAATAATATTGCTTTGCGGCTACTTTATTCTTGTTTTTGAGGAAAGCCTCGCCCAAACTCTCGTAAACATTGGGCGCATTTGGATAAAGCAAAAAATTGATTTTAAATACTTCTAAAGCCTCTTTGTTTTTGTTCATTTTCATCAAATTATAACCAATATTGTTCAAAATACTTTCATTAAACCTACTTTCTTTTGAGAGAATATAACCATTTAATTTTTGCAAAAAGGCATCAAAATTTTGCGCATTAAAATATTTCCCAAGCAAAATAATAGGGTCATTATACTGTGCAATATTCAAAATATTGAATTGTTTGTGTTCTCCACCAACAGTTTCTGCCAGCAGTTGAAGTGCCATATTGAGCGTATTAGCACTGTTTCCAAAGAAAACCACGCCTGCCTGCTCATCAGGAAAACCCATCATATATGCTTTTGATGTTCCCAAATCTCCCCAATGCCAAAATGCTCTACCTGCCTTTGAGTCATACACGCCCATACCCAAACCCCACGTAAGGGAGGCTAGAGAACCTGTTTTTGCGGTACTTTGCGGTTGCCACATTTCAGTATATAAATCTTTTTTGAAACCTTCCTGATTAAGCATAGAGGCAAGAAATTTGCCATAATCTTCTCCATTGGTGATAAGCGTATAAGAGCCGTGCGCCCTGAAATGACGGTTATAATAAACAGTATAGCCTTGACTTCCGTGAGCAAAACACATACGAGGCGCAAGACTATCAGCCCAAACCATATGGCTATTTTTCATATCCAACGGCTCAAAAATGTAGCGTTGCACCAGCAAATCAATACGTGTATTAGCTAGTTTTTCTATGATAAGTTGCAGATAACCAATACCTTCACCAGAATAACTCATATCTGTTGCAGGCTCAAAGGCAAGCGGCAAACCATAATAAGTACGTCCATTTGGAAAACCTGTAGAATGAGATAGGCACATTCTAGCAGTTATTTTGCGGAAACGTGGGTCGTTTATTTTGTAAAATAAAAACTCTGCTTCAATAGTTTTCTCACTCACATAGCGTACAAGTGGCGTATCAAGGGCAATTTTGCCTTCATTGACCATTTGCATCACCACATACGAAAACATTGGTTTGGTAAGAGATGCCGCCTCAAAAAGGGAATTATGGGTAACTTTTTCTTTGGTTTGAAGACTTTTTATACCAAAGTTTTTGCTCCAAACGAGTTTTCCTTTCTGGATAACGCCCACAGAAAGCGCAGGAACGCTGGCACTATCCATCATTTGCGGAATACGAATATTGAGCAAATTAGTATCTAATTTTGATTTCAAATCTTGGGCTATTGCCTCAAAACTAAATGAAAACAAGAAAAAAAGTATTATTTTTCTGATGTATTTTATCATCTTAATCTATTCAAAATGAATTAGCAAAGTGAAAAATTTATGTTACAAACTTGAGTTTAAGTAAACAAAGATACAGAAAAATAATTTAGAAATAAGGTTTAAACGGTGTTATTTATTTTGAGGTGATGGCTTTAGCAATCTGGTTTCCAAAATCTCTTTAAATTTACGCAAAACAGCTATAATTTGCAACAAATTATCTTTATCAGTACAATTATAAGGTTTTGAGATGCAATAAGTTTTGCCAGTCATCACATAAAACTCCCATTCTCGTCCAAAAACGGTGCAACCATACATTGGATTTCCATTATTATTTTTTTCTTGCGCAATCAAAAGGGCTTCCAGAAGTTGCCCTGTAACATCTCCTTTGGGGTCTTTGACTTTTTTATATTCTTGGAAATAAAAATAAGGCGTTTCAGGGATTTCTAAAATGCCTTTTGCTATCATCATATCCGTTTTTACTTTCAAGAAATTATTTTCAATAGTTGCCTCAATAGTGCTTTCGTAGTAGGTTTTGTATTCATCAGTTTCTCTCAAATGCCCCAAACGTAGAATAAAAGCTATCAAATTCATTTTTAACATTTCTTCATTCCAACCACCAATTTTTTCTGCTAAATCTATAAAAGTATCATCAAAAAGATACTGTTCACCTGCATTGAGCGTGGTTTGTGTGTGTGTAAGCTCGTGCATAAGCGTGTGTTGGTCGTTTCCTACAAGCCTTTTCAAACCAAACATCTTAATTAGTTCTGCCTCACCATATTGTTTAATTTTCTTTGCCATAATTGTTTAATTTTGTTAATATTCATTTATAATCCATTGTAAAACCGCCAAAACCTCTGCAGGGTTTTGAAAACTCAAACCAACATAATTAGGGTCAATAAAGATTGTATTTCCTTCTAATTTCAGAAAAGCCCACGAAAAGCCTGCTGTTGTACAACCATAAATAGGCGTATAAGCAAGCCCTGCACGTTGGTTAAAAATACTTGCAGCATACATTTCAGCGGCACATTGTCCAAAACCACTTTCTATTAAATCATTTTTAGCTTCTACCATACATACCATAGGCGCATTGACTTCCTCCAAATATGGCTGATTAGCTATCATAAAATCACAACGTCCAGTAAGTTTTTGGGCTTTGTCCACGTCAAAAGTATAACCAGAAAAAATGCTGATTTTAGTTTTATTTTTGCGTCTTAATTCCATCAAAATAGGGGTTACAATCATTTCAGACTTAGCTTTTTCAGAAGCCAAAGGCATACCCAACGCATCAGAAAGTTCCTCTAATAAACGCTTACTAACATCAAATTTTGGTATAATTGGAGGCAAAAAAGCAATTTTGCGCTGTTCTAAGCCAAAATCCTCTTTTAGTTTGTTGAGTGTAAAGTTATTATAAGCCATTGGTGAAATTATTCAATTTTTTTTCAATGTCGTTGATTTGCTTTTGTATGTCTGGAAGCTTTCTAAAAAGTGCCGTAGAACGCTGAAATTTCATTATTTCAAAGGCGGGATAGCCTTGTATGTTTTTGCCTTCTTCTGTATTTTTTCCCACGCCTGATTGTGCGCCTACACTTGTGCGGTTGCCCAGCTTCAAATGCCCAGCAATACCTACCTGCCCCCCAATAACGCAGTTTTCGCCAAGTTCTGTAGAGCCAGAAATGCCTGTTTGTGCTGCCACAACTGTATTTTTTCTAAGAATAACATTGTGTGCAATTTGTATCAAATTATCCAACTTCACGCCCTCACAAATAAGTGTAGCACCCATTGTAGCGCAATCTATGACTGTATTTGCACCAATACTTACGTTGTTTTCTATGATGACGTTTCCTATTTGAGGAATGGTTTTGTAGCTTCCGTCAGGCTGTGGTGCAAAACCAAAACCATCACTACCAATCACCGCCCCAGAATGAATAATGCAGTTTTCACCAATAATTGTATCTGCATAAATCTTAGCACCAGCGTAAATAATAGTGTTTTTACCTATTTTGACGTTGTCACCAATGTAAGTTTGTGGATAAATTTTGCAATTTTCACCTATTTGTGCCTTATTTCCGACATAAGTAAACGCACCAAGATAAATTTTATCTCCAAGTTGTGTGTTTTCGCCCAAAAAAACGGGTTGTTCTATGCCTTTTTTAGCAAAAGTAATGATTTTATGGTATTCTTCTAAAAGCAAGGAAAATGCTGTATAAGCATCTTTAACAATAATCAGCGCAGCATTTATGGGTTGTTTGGGGACAAAATCTTCCCCCACAATAACGGCGGTAGCGTTTGTAGTGTAGATAAAAGGCTCATATTTGAGGTTAGACAAAAACGCAATTTCGCCACTTTTTGCCTCTTGAATTTTACCTAAATTATTGATTTTTAAATTTTCATTTCCTTGAACTTTTCCGCCAAGAATATGCGCTATTTGCTGTAAACTGAATTCCATATATTGCTATTCTATTTAGACTTTGGACATAATCTTACAATGCCCTTTACTTTTTGTATGGGGCATTCTTATTTTAGATTTTATTTTTTATTTTTATCACTCTTTTTTTA
>JAYVGJ010000521.1:0-1545 GCA_043772375.1 Raineyaceae bacterium
TCATCAATAAGGTCAATATTTCCCTCACGGCAAGCGTCTAAAAAGCGTTGTTTGATGTCTAGCATAAGTTTTTATTCGTAAAATGAAGTCAAATAGATGGTTAAATTCTTCTAGCAATTCTTTTGTTGAAAGCGTAAATATAAAAAAAACTCCTTAAAAATTACTTTTTTTTTGATTTAATTTAGATTTTTACCTAAAAAACTGATTTTGATGTGATTTTGCAAATACTTTATTATCCAAATACTTTATTATCTTTGTGAACAGCGTAAATACATTGTTTGACGTAGTGCGTTGTGGGTGTCGCTAAAGCTAGAACACCAACAAACGCACTAAAAAACAGTAATATTTATTTTGGCAATAAGGATAAATTTAGCCTTATTGCAAAGCGTAGCAACTGAAATACGGAGCAATACATTGTTTGACGTAATTCGTTGTTGGTGTCGCTAACGCTAGAACACCAACAACGGCAGGAAAAGCATTTTTACAAAAATATAAATAATGGAACAAGAATTTCAATTTGATTTCAATGACTGCTTCTTTGCAATTTCCCCAAAAAAAGGTATTGAAAATTTCCCTATAAAAGCACTTTATTTAGGTATGGCTGTTCTTTTTAAAGAGCTAAAAGAAGATAAATATACAACAGAATATCGTTTATTTTTGGATAATTTTATTTCTACTTCTGAAATATCAAATGCTTTCAATATGAGTCTTGAACAAATGAAACAGTGGTTTGCCTACATTGAAGAAAGTTTTAGATTAGCAAATCAAATCATTTACAAAGACGAATATATTAGTTCAGGTTTTCACGACTTGTTTTTAAAAAAATATCAGGAGGAACTTGATTATCTTAAAAATAATGACAAAGAAAATTATGAATTTTTTAAAGACATCAGTTATTACTGTGTAAAACCTGAATATGTGGATTGTTTTTTATATGATATTTTAATAACTGATTGGCCAGATAAATCTGAATACTTTATAACTGAAGAAACAAATCCTTTTACTAATGATGTATTATTTTATGTAAATATAGCGAATATGTACGAAGCATTAAGAGATATAATAAAATATATAATAACTCCTATTATTGAAAATGAAAAAGACTACCAATATGGAATGTATATCACTAATATGAAAGAGTTTGAGAATTGGGTTAGGTAGCTATCATTTCCAAGCAGTTGCTAATATCTTTTCCGCCGTTGAATTCTATGACAAAACTAAGGCAAAAAAAGGACATCAGCTAGAAGTCTATCTTGTGCGCCTACTTTTTTGCCTAAATACTTTCCGTTTGCAGTACATATTGATTTTTGAGATTTTTTTTGAGAAAAATAGAATAAAAACATTAAATTTGTAGAATTTTGTTACAAATCTAGTATAAAAATCATATAAACTAATCTATGGAATTCAGTTTACAGCAAATAGCACACATACTTGGCGGAAAAGTTCAAGGAAATGAGAATTTAAAAATCAATAATTTAGGTAAAATTCAGGAGGCAAAAAGCGGTGAAATTGCTTTTTTGTCTAACCTCAAATATGAGCCTTTTA
>JAYVGJ010000522.1:0-10866 GCA_043772375.1 Raineyaceae bacterium
TTGCTTAATAACAACTTCTAAATCCTTTATCACTTGTTGTTTCATACCCACAAAGATAAAGGATTTTTTTGTATTTTTTGAGCAACCTAGGTCTGACCATAATCTCTTTTTAAAATGAAATGACAGTTTTTATTGTTGGTCAGACCTCCGTTCCACTACGGTACAGACCAACAACAAAAACTGTGTACGGTAGTAAATGATTAGATAAGAAATTATTATAAAAAACCACGCTTTTAAATCTCTCAAAAAGCGTGTTTAAAATATATTTATTGATGTTTTAACGACCAAACGGCGGGTTTTTATCTTCTGGAAATTTGATTTCTCCAAATTGCGTTTCATAATGTGCTATATTTTCTTTGAGTGCAAGCATCAACCTTTTTGTGTGTTCTGGTGCGACAAGTATTCTGGCACGCACTTTTGCTTTTACCGTATTTGGCAACAAATGGATAAAATCTAACACAAATTCACTGCCCGTATGCGTTACGAGGGCAACATTAGAGTAAACGCCATCTACAATATTTTCTGGAATATCAATGGTAATCTGATTTTCGTTTTTATTATTTTGATTCATCTTTTTTGGGGTGAAATGTAAGGTGTGAAGTGTAAAAATACGAGGTATAAATGTGTATAGTTTTTGTCGTAAAAAATTGTATTTTACTTCGTACCTCTAACTTCATACCTCGTAACTCGTTAATGGTGGTGTCCGCCTTCTCCGTGAACGTGTCCGTGAGCGAGTTCTTCTTCTGATGCAGGGCGCACTGCTATTACTTCACCTACAAAATGTAAAGTTTCGCCTGCGAGTGGGTGATTAAAATCCACTTTTACACTTTCTGCGGTTACTTCTGTTATTTTTCCTTGTAATTGATGTCCTTCTGAATCATTCATAGGAACAAAATTACCAACGGTAATATCTATTTCAGGGAAACCAGCGTCCAAAAACATTGATTTTGGAAATTCTGCAAGGTTTTCATCATAACGCTCACCATAGCCATTTTCTGGCGTAAGCGTAAAATCAAATTTATATCCAACTGCTTTTTGGTGTAATTGTGCCTCAAAATGTGGCAAAAGCATACCCATACCGTGAATATAGGTAAGTGGTTCTTCTGCAGTTGCTTTGTCAATTACGTCACCTATAGCAAGGCGCAGGTCGTAGCTCAAAGAAACTACATTATTCTCTGAAATGGTCATATTTTGATGTGTGAAGTGGGAGGTTTGATGTATTTATTTTATTATACATTTGGAATTTCGTACAAAAGTAATTATTTTTTTAAAAATATCAAAAGAAAACAGTTTTATTTTGATATTTGAGAAGTTTTTGTCGCAGTAAACTGTATTTACATCATATATCACACCTCATATATCACACCTCATCAGGCACTTATGTAACTGTAATTATTCACAAGCATTGTTTTTGTGTAATGTATCATTTGCAAAATAAGTTCTACGGAGTCGTTTTCGCTAGAAGGCTCAACCATCAAATCATAAGAATTGATATGATTTTCGTCATATTTGCCTATTCTACATTTTGCCTGGCTGCGTTCCATAATAAAATCAAAAACGGGAAAAGGCTGTAAACTGATACAATAAAGGTAATCAAAACGCCTTTCTACAAACTCATTCACCTGCAAAGAGCTAATTTGTCCTTTTACAATGTCTTTGGCAGTAAAAAAATCAAACCTAAAATCATAGGGATTTGAATGTTTATCTTCAAAATACGCCAATGCTTTTACGTTTTTACCATCTTTTTTGAGGAGTTTTACAAAGTAATTGATGGCTTTATGGTTGTCGTCATTGACATTACTAAAAAGTACGCCAACTTCTTTCACTTCATCATAGTTGAGTGTTTCTCTATTTACAAAAAGCGGCGCAGTAACTTTCTTGCCCACGACTTTTTGCACTAAGTCTGTTAATATACTCATTTGTTTTATGCGTTTAATTTCAGGTGTTATTTATACGTTGTAAGGCATTTTTGTAACACATTTTAGCTGCAAATTGTTACGCAAAATACAACAATTTTGTTACATTTGGTTGATAAAGTTTGACAAATATAAAAAATAAATAACACAAAGTATCATTAAGAAAAAACTAAAATTTTTTTGATGCTTTTTTTTGATTAGTTTTAGGAAATTTTTTGAGTTTAGGGGAATAATTTTGTCTAAATTCACAACCCATAACTCATAACTCACAACTATTTATGTTTAAATATATTGCTTTTTTTGGTGTTTTGATAGTGTTTTTGATGCTTTGTTTTGTTTCTTGTCAGGCACAAAATGCAGAGGAGAATATCCAAAATCAGCAAAAAAAACGACAAACGCCATACAACCCAAAATATGAATTTAGAGGCGTTTGGCTGACAACTGTTCACCATATTGATTGGCCTTCACGCAGAAAAATGTCTGTTAATGAACAAAAAAATGAGCTTTTACTTTTGTTTGACACTTTTCAAAAAGCAAAACTCAATGCGGTTTTTGGTCAAATACGCCCTTCTGGTGATGCTTTTTACCCAAGTGAACTAGAATTTTGGTCTGAAATTGTATCAGGAAAGCAAGGAAAACCGCCTACGCCCTACTACGACCCAACGGCAATGATGATAGAAGAGGCGCACAACCGCAATATGGAGTTTCACGCTTGGTTTAACCCATATCGTGCCGTTACGAACCTTAGTTGGAGTGATGTTCACCCACAACACCTCACCAAATTGCACCCAGAATGGTTTTTTGACTACGGTGGACGCAGGTTTTTTAATCCTGGCGTGCCAGAAGTGCGCCAGCATATTGTTGCCGTAATTGTTGATGTGATAAAACGCTATGATGTTGATGGCGTGCATTTTGACGACTATTTTTACCCGTACAAAATCAATGGAGAAACCCTAAAAGATGATGAAACTTACCAAAAATATGGCAAAGTTTTTGGCTCAAAAGAAGAATGGAGACGCAATAATATTGATATGCTTGTGAAATCTGTTCACGACAGTTTGCAGAAATACAAACCTCATATTAAGTTTGGCGTTAGTCCTGTGGGGGCGTGGCGCAACAAAGACATTGATGTTCGTGGCTCAAATACTCGTGTAGGGCAACCTGCGTATGATTATCTGTATGCGGACACTCGCAAATGGTTAGAACTTGGCTGGGTGGACTATATGGCACCACAATTTTATTGGAGTACCAAATCCAAATATGGTCATTATGAAACACTTGTAAATTGGTGGCACGACAACGCACACGGAAGGCACATTTATTCTGGGCAATCTACCATAAAACTAGGTGATACCGCAGATGATTTGACGTGGACAAATCCCAATGAATTTGGTAGTCAGATGCAAATCAATAGAAAATATGAGCAAGTAAAAGGCAGTATTTTCTATTCTGGGCGTAGTTTCTTGAAAAATCCTATGCGTTTTGTGGATACACTCAATAACAATTATTATAAATATCCTTCACTTATTCCTGCTATGGCGTGGAAAGACAGTATTCCGCCTAATCAGCCTGATAGTCTGCGTGTTAAGCTAATGGAAGATGGCGCATTTTTGGAGTGGAACGCCCCACAACCTGCATCAGACAACGAAAAAGCTACTTATTATGTTATTTACCGTTTTGATAATTATCAGAATAGTAACCAAAATAGTAATCAAATTGATAATTCAAATAAAGAAAACGTAAATCTTCAAAATCACAAAAATATCATTGCTACCACACGTCAGACTACTTTTAAAGATAAAAATATAGAACTTTCTCAAAAGTATTTTTATGTTGTCAGAGCAGTGGACAGGCAACACAACGAAAGCAAAAACGCCACGAGTTTGCTTTTTATTTCTGATAAAAAATTGTATTCAGGAAAACCCTGATTTCAATTACGAATTACATTTTTTTGACAATTATGAGTTGATGAAATTCATATTTAAAATTATTTATGTTGGTTAGGGATTTAAGCATTATTTATCTCAAATGCCAAAAAAGACATATCATCTGTTTGAGGAGTATCTTGTTTCCAATCATTTATAATGTTTTCTATATGTTGTTTTTGAGCGTTTGGGGACATTTTTTGAATGTCTTGAAGCGTAGCTAAAAGCTTTTTTTTACTAAATTTTTTAGTAGAAGTCCCATCAAATTGGTCTGTAATCCCATCAGAAAACATATAAAATTGCGTGGTTTTATCTAACGTAATACTAAACTTGTCAAAATCAGGAATTTCTGTATTTTCTACCAAAAGCATAGGCACATATACCTTATTTCTAGGAAATTCTGTAACAACATTATCTTTCACATAACACGCAGAAACGCTGCCAACACTCGCAAAATCAAGTATTTTTGTATTTTTGTCATAGACAAGCATAGCAATATCCATACCATCATAGCGTTTAGTTTTTTTCATATTAAGGCGTTTTTTGAGCATCATATAAATATCTTTAAGCATTAAATTGGGTTCTAAAACTTGCTTTTGGGATACTTTTTTGTGTAGAAGTTCGTTGGTGAGCATACTCATCATAGCACCAGGCACACCGTGACCCGTACAATCTGCCAAAACAATAATAATTTTCTCTTGCTTTTGTTGTACCCAGTAAAAATCACCAGAAACAATATCTTTGGGCTGATAAATAGTGAAAAAGGTTTTATTTTCTAATATTTTATTGATATTTATATTGGTTGGTAAGATAGATTGTTGGATAATTTTTGCATATTCAATACTTGCCATAATACTTTGACCTTGTTCTTTAATGATTTCTAGGTTATTTATTTTTTGGTTATTTGCTTCTGATAATAACAATAATTGTGTGTTTTTTTGAGCTATTGACTTCATTTTCATACGAGAATAACGCACAAAAACTATACCCACCAAAAATAATGAACCAAAAGCAATTATAAAAATAATGGTTTTTAGTGACATTTGTTCACTTTCAAGGTTTCTGATACGTTTTTGAGCGGCTTCGTATTCAATGTCATATTTTTTTTGAGTGCTTAAAAGCTCGTCTCCTTTCCTAAATTTATTAACGCTATCTTGCAAAGCCAAAAAACTACTAAAATAGGCTTTTGCACGTTGTTTATTATTCGTTTTGATGTAATAATTTAGCCAATTTTTATGGAGTTTTACTTGTATTTGAATAACATCATTAAACTGCCGCTGCTGAATAAATGCTTTATGTTTTTCAAGCATTTTTTCAGTATTTTCAAGGTATAAGCGTGCTTTGGTGGTATCTTCTAGGCTAAGATAACATTCCGCCATTTGCAAAATGGTTTTTGTGGCATTGTCATATTCTTTGTATTTTAGGCTTGTATTAGCATCTTCATTGAGATAAGGCAAAGCTTTTTGATATTCTTTCTTTAGTACAAACAAATCTCCAATATTACCACTTGCTATACCTACCCAAACGGTGTCTTTAGTGACTTTTGACAATGCTATGGTAGTTTCAAAATAAGTCAGGGCTTTCTCAAAATCATTCATTTTCAGATGGCAAAGTCCAATATTATTGGTTACGAATACGTGTACTCTGCCCTTTTTTGCATTATTTTGTGATAGCAAGTCCAAACATTCCGCCCATTTGTTGCGTGCCAACTCATAATTACCTACTTTGTAATGAAGATTAGCGGTTTTCTCATAAATATCTATTTTGTAGAGATAATCAATATTGGTTTTTTTCTCTCTTTCAAAAGAATCCAACAAATGAATGGCTTGCAAACGTGTATTGAGCGTTTCTAAATAATTGTCTTTCTTTTCATACAAAATAGTTGCTTTAGCCAACAGCGTTGCTACCATACTTTCGTGGCAGTTGTATTTTTGTCCCTCGTTGTAGGCTTTATCTAAGTATTTTTTGCATTGAAGAAGATTATTTTCGTTTAATTGGGCGCATATCAGCAAATATTTGATGCTATAACAGTTTTGTTTAGGGGACACCTGAATGAATTTTTGTTCACATATAGTAATAAAACTAGCTATCTTATCTTTTGAGGCTATTTTATCTATTAAGTATTCCTCAGCTAAATTATGAAGGATATAGTTGCTAAAGGCACTGCAAATATTATTTTCATTGACAAAGCGTACTAATTTCTCAAGCATTACTATCTTTTTTTCAGCACCGTATATGCCATAATAATCATCTCTTAGTTTTGCAAATAGTAGCGGTTGTTGTTGTTCGTTCTTCTCTTGTAGTTGAATAGCTAAAATAATTTCTTTCGCACTTTGCTCCAACAAAGTGTAAGATAGCAGTTCTTTGCTGGCAGGTTGGGCAGAAAGTTGTGCCTGTGCTTTCATTGGGTAGAAAACACATAAGAGAACCCCTATACAACTACCTAATAACAGCCGTATTAGAGGGAAATGAATTTTCATTAAAACGTATGAATTTAAGTAAATTTAGTCAAGATGTCTAATGCAAAGATAGTAATACTTTCAAAGTGGTAACAATAATATTGAAAAAAAGTTTGGTTTTTTGGAGAAAAGGCAACAAAAAATATTTTCCACTAAAAATTGTATTTTTGAAAAAAAATCTGAAAAAAAATCTTATATTTGCAATATATTTGTACCAAAATTGATAAAACAAGTATTAAAATATCAAAAACCTCAAAAATAATCTCTAAATCTAAGTTTTATATCCAAAGCAACCATTATGAAATCAATAAAAATATTTTGTGTTACGATACTTTTTCTAGGAATATTCGCAGGGTTATCCTCTCGTGCTTATGGGCAAGGCGGTGATTATCAAACACATACTGTTTATATATGGAATTTTACTAAATATATTCAATGGCCTGCCAGCTACCAAAGCGGAGATTATGTGATTGGTATCATTGGCAACTCGCCCATTGTGCCTAAACTCAAAGGACTTGCCGCAAGCAAAAAAGTAGTTGGAGCGCAAAAAATAGTTATCAAACAGTTCAAAACGGTTGCTTCAATGGACAAAAATTGCCACATGATTTATGTTACTACGGCTGAAAGCCGCAATTTAGCCGCAATTAAAAAGTTTTTTGATGGAAAATCAGCCCTTATTATCACTGAAAAAACAGGACTTGCAAGGCAAGGAAGTTGTATCAATTTCGTATTAAGAGATGGTAGCTGGCGTTTTGAAATGAACAAAACAGAAACAGATAAAGCTGGACTGAAAGTATCTAAACAACTTACAAGGCTCGCCACCATCATTGAATAAATAATTTTAAATTGTGAATGAATACTAAACTTCACGAAAGTTTCCAACTATTTCGTGAAGCTAGTATCAAAGATTTTTTTAATTTTAGAATGAACCCACCAAACGAGTTAGAAAATACTCAACAACAACCCCAAAACATTCCTAGTAATATCCCTCATCTTCCTAATATTACGCCTTTTCACACGCTCAAGTTTCTTCTGCTTGTAGGCGCAATACTTGCAGTGGTAATGCTTTTGGTTGATATGAAGATTTTGCCAAAAGAAATAACACTTTCTGACAAAATAAAAATTGATTTGTTTAGTTTTCAGAGTGTTTTTTTGAAAGAAAAACCAAAATATGCTAATATTTCAGACATCCAGAAAGAAGGTGACAAACTCAACCAAAACAAGAAGATAAATCCTGAAACAGGAGAAATTAGTGAAAATTCAATGGTTGATGTCTTAGAAAAAAATCCAGAAAAAATCAAACAACAAAAAAATAATCTCTACAAAAAAGATACACTTGCTTTTAGAAGACGTATTCAGTATTTGGAAGATGATAATGCACCTTTGATGCCGTTTTTTAGGCAACTTGCACTACTAGAAAAAGGCAAAAACGAAGAAATAATACGGGCAGTTCATTTGGGAGACTCTCAACTGGAAGGAGACCGCATTACGGCTTATTTGCGCCTCAAATTTCAAGAGCGTTTTGGAGGAAGTGGTGCAGGTCTTCAAGGACTAAACAACAAAAGTAATTCTAAACTTTCCGTACTACAACAAAATGATAATCAGTGGCTTATGTTTCCTTTGTTTGGGAAATCTCCTGCGCCAAGTAGTGGTTTTTATGGACTTCTGATGAATTATTATAAGTTTGGAGAATATTCTAAAAGAGACAGTTTGGGCAGAATTTCCCGTTTTCCTACACGTGCTTTTGCAAAGTTTTTCCGCTCTGAAAGTGCCACAAAAAGTGACCAAAAAGTAGAAAATATTAAGGTTTTATACAGAAATCCAACCGCAAATTTCAAACTAAATATCATTCAAAATGGTAAAAATATTGCCACAGAAACGATAGAAAAATCAGACGAAATGAATGTTTTTTCTCTTGATTTGGAAGGGAAATTTGAGAATTTAGTCGTTAATTTTGAAGGAAGTATCAGCCCAGAAATTACAGGAATTGCACTTGATAGCAAAAAAGGCATTACTTTTGACAACGTGCCAATGCGTGGGAGTTCGGGGCTTGGTTTTAGCAAAATCAACAAAGCACATCTAAAAAATCAACTAGAAAAACTAAATGTAAAACTGCTTATTTTGCAATTTGGGGCAAATCTTGACTTCAAACAAAAAGAATATTCTTGGTATGAAGAGGCGTTTTTTAAAGAATTGCAAGTATTCAAAAACCTTGCTCCTGATGTTGCTATCCTTGTTATTGGTACATCTGACCGTTCTTACAATAATGGTGGAAGTTACGTATCTTATCCAGCTGTTGCAATGATACGTGATGCCCAGCGTAATGCCGCTTTTAGGGCAAATTGTGCCTTTTGGGACTTGTACGAGGTGATGGGCGGCAAAAATTCTATGCCAAGTTGGGTATATGCCAAAGACCCGCTAGCCATAAAAGATTTTACGCATTTTACACAAAAAGGAGCTAATATTGTTGCTGAAATGCTATATGAAGCACTTATTAGAGAATATGGCTTTGCAAAACCCCTGCTTTAAATACATAATTACAAAGTATCATAATGAACGAATTTATAGAACATACTGCACTAAATCCGCTTGTAACGAATTTGGACATAGAAAAACTGATTTCGGAGGCTCGTGAGTACCATTTTAGAGGTGTTTGTGTGCCTCCTTTTTGGGTAGAAAAAACTAAACGAGATTTGTTAGCTACTGATATTCAAGTGGTTACAGTAATTGGGTTTCCATTGGGTTACAACCGTTCTGCTACAAAAAAGCGTGAAATGGAAGTTGCTATACAAGATGGCGCAGACGAGCTAGATATGGTTATGAATCTTTCTGCTTTTAAGAGCGGAGATTTGGATTGGGTCAAAATTGAGTTTGCACAAATGGCAAAACTTGCCCACGACCACGAAAAAATTCTCAAAATAATCATAGAAACAGCCTATTTGACTAATGACGAAATTATTATTGCCTGCAAATTGGGAGAAGAAGCAGGCGCAGATTTTATGAAAACCTCTACTGGTTTTGCACCTGCAAACCCTCTCACAGGCGTACAAGGCGCAACAGTTGAACATATAAAACTGATGCGGAGCGTTTTATCCAAAGAAATTGGTATCAAAGCATCAGGCGGAATACGTACATTAGTGCAAGCAAAAGCACTTTTGGAGGCAGGCGCAGATGTTTTGGGCTGCTCTGCAAGTGTGAGTATTATGAAAGAGGTACGAGGTTAGAGATACGAAGTACGAAATATTTAAAAACCTTACATCAAAAAATGGAAAATAATATCAGTATAGAAATCAATAAAGAAATTCTGGAAGAACATATCAGAAACAGGTATATTTTCCGCAACAAACACCCAGAAAAGCCACTTTTTATCTATAATTACACACAAGCTACACAATATGAAGCTTATTGGAATGATTATACAAAAATGTGTAGAGGGCTGATTATGAATGATTTAGATGAAGTAGTGGCACGCCCTTTCAAAAAATTTTTTAATCTTTCTGAACATCAGCCAAACGAAATTCCTAATGAAACTTTTGAAGTCTATGAAAAAATGGACGGCTCACTAGGGATTTTGTATTTTGATGATATAAAGGGAGTTATACAACCTTTTATGGCATCAAGAGGGTCTTTTAATAGTGAACAATCTATTAAGGCAAATGAAATGTTGAAAGAAAAATATTCACATACTTTTGCCAAATTAGACAAAAATATTACTTATCTTTTTGAGATTATTTATCCTGAAAATAGAATTGTGGTTGATTATGGCAAAACAGAGGCACTTGTTTTGCTAGCAATGATAGATACAAAAACGGGCTTAGAACTGCCTCTGGTAGATATTGGGTTTCCTTTGGTCAAGAAATATGATGGCATCAATGATTTGGAAACCTTAAAATCTTTGGAAAATAGTACGCAGGAAGGTTTTGTGGTGAAATTTGCAAGCGGTTTTCGTGTGAAAGTGAAGTTTGCAGAATATGTACGCCTTCACCGCATCATTACGAGGGTTTCTAATATTTCTATTTGGGAAAATATGAAAAATAATGCTAATTTTGATGAGATTTTGGAGCGTGTGCCTGATGAGTTTTTTGCGTGGGTGAAAAACACACGTTTAGAAATCTTGTCAAAATATGAGGAAATAGAGAAAAATGCCCGTCAAATCTTTGACAATGCTCCCATAAAAAAGCCATCAGCAGACTACAAACTCACAAAAGAAGATAGAAAACTAGCATCAGAATATTTTTTGAAGTTTCCGCATAATAAAATTTTATTTTCTATGCTTGACGGCAAAAAATATGAAGATTATATTTGGAAATGTGTGCGCCCAAGCCACGAAAAGCCTTTTTTTAATAGTGAGTAGTGAATTAGTGTGTAGCGAAAATACAAAGTACAATGTATTTCACTAAATACTAGAGTTTTTATAATTTGATTATCAAGTATTTAGCAATAAATAATCACTAAAACCACCCCCAGCCCCAGTAATGTTAATTTCTGATTTTAAAAAATGATTAATATTTTATTTATTGTATTAAAACCCTGAAAGGGTTTAATATTAATAGCCGTAGGTCGTAC
>JAYVGJ010000523.1:0-3576 GCA_043772375.1 Raineyaceae bacterium
ACCACCCCTAACCCCTCCTTGAAAAGGAGGGGAACAAAGCTCCCCTCCTTCCTAAGGAGGGGCTGGGGGTGGTTTTTAGTGATTATTTATTGCTAAATATTTGATAATCAAACTATAAAAACTCTTTTATTTATTGGTATAAATGTTGGATTTTTTTTAATGTTTTGAATACATTTATTATTTGTAACAATAAATGTATTCAAAACCCTGAAAGGGTTTAACAACAATAGCCGTAGGTCGTACCTACGGAACATCAAACAATAAATATCATTAAATGTTCATAAGTGTTTCTCTTTTGCGCATTTTCCCCGCAGAAATACCAAACATCATCTTAAATCTACGACAAAAATATGCCGTATCTTTGTAACCAATATCATTTCCAATGTCTTTGATGCTTTTTTTGCTTGTACGCAAAAGTTCCACCGCTTTTTCCATACGTTGGTATTCTATATAATCTTGTGGGTTGATGCCTGTAAGCAATTTAAAATATTGCCCTACATAGTCTTCAGACACGTCTGCCACACTTGCAAGCACTTTATTAGACAAATCTCCACCAATATACGCCTTGATATAATTAAAAATTTCTATTAAACGAGGGTCTTTAAAGTAGGCAATATTGTTGGCTAATTGCTCAATAAAAATCTTCTGATTAAGTAAATGGCGTATAATTTCAATGACAATTTCCTCCGTTTTTAGCCTAATCATTTTTTCTTTTCCAATAGGTTTTTCGTCTATATTTTCAATAACCACATCAGTCAAAAGTCTAAGCAGTTGTTTATTTTGAGGAATGATAAAAGGCTCAATATCAAGAGATTGAAAGAAATTCACGAAGTCAAATATTTTAGCTTCAAAAGTGATATAACTAAAAGAATTACGCCCCTCTCCCACGCTTTCAGGCACGAAATTAGCCTTAAAATACTCATCTCTATGGATAGAAAAAGCCTCATTGTTTAGTTCTGTGCCGTCAGTTCCGTAGCCAATGCGTGCTTGTTTGCCCGCAGGAATGAACAAAACATCTCCTCTGCGTGCTTTTATGGGTTCGTTGTCGCCCAAAGTCAGGCTAATATCTCCGTCGTGAAGCAAAAAGATAGCATTTTCAACTTCATAAAAATTAGTGATAGTGAGCGGTTGAAGCATTGTAATATTACGTCCTTTCAAAAAACGAACATTCAAAGATTCAATAATTTTGTTATAATCTTCCATATTTTTTGTGCCTAAATCTTAGAAATAATTTTTGGCTTTCTTAGTTTTGTGCAATTTTATTTTCCACAAAACTACTATATTTATCTCAATAAAAAAAATCAAAATAGATATTTTTTTAGTATCTACTTTGATTTTAGGATTTAGGCGTATATAAAATATGATTATTTCAAGATGCTGCGAGCTATCACAATTTTCTGTATCTCTGATGTGCCTTCATAGATTTGTGTAATTTTTGCATCACGCATCATACGCTCTACGTGATATTCTTTCACATAGCCATACCCTCCGTGAATCTGCACTGCTTCTGTCGCAACCTCATTTGCCACTTGTGAGGCATATAATTTTGCTGCAGATGCCGCCAAAACGAAATCATCACCATTATCTTTCAAAAAAGCGGCTTTAAGTATCATCAAGCGTGCGCCTTCAATTTTCATATACATTTCCGCTAATTTGAATTGTATGCCTTGGTGGTCGCAAATAGGTTTTCCAAAAGTTTTTCTTTCTTTTGAGTATTTCAAAGCCAACTCGTATGCGCCTGATGCAATGCCCAACGCCTGTGCTGCAATGCCAATACGTCCACCATTGAGGGTTGTCATAGCGAAAGTAAAGCCAAAACCATCAGCACCAATACGGTTTTCTTTTGGAACTTTCACGTTGGTAAACATCAAAGAATGTGTATCAGAACCTCTAATACCCATTTTATCTTCTTTTCTACCTACCTCAAAACCCTCCATTCCACGCTCAATAATCAGGCAGTTGATGCCTTTGTGTTTTTTGTCTATATCTGTTTGAGCCACAACAAGATAAATAGATGCCGTACTTCCGTTTGTTATCCAGTTTTTGATACCATTTACCAAATAATAGTCGCCCATATCTTGTGCTGTGGTACATTGTGAAGTGGCATCAGAGCCTGCCTCTGGTTCAGAAAGGCAAAAAGCACCAATTTTTTCACCTGCTGCAAGTGGTTTTAGGTATTTTTGTTTTTGTTCTTCTGTTCCGAAATTCTCTAAACCCCAGCAAACCAGTGAGTTATTAACAGACATACAAACAGATGCAGACGCATCAATTTTAGAAATTTCTTCAATAGCAAGCACGTAAGAAACTGTATCCATACCGCCACCGTTGTATTCTGGCGACACCATCATACCCATAAAGCCAAGTTCACCCATTTTTTTAATTTGTTCTGTGGGGAATTTTTGGGCATTATCACGCTCAATTACGCCAGGAAGCAGTTCTCTTTGAGCAAATTCACGGGCAGCAGTTCTTACTTCAATTTGTTCTTCTGAAAGATGAAAATTCAGAGAATTTTGTGTGAGTGTTTCCATTATTATTGGGATTTTGATTGAAAATTGTTGAAAATCTTGTTGAAAAATTTATTAAAAATCTATTAAAGCACAATATACAATATAAAAATAAACTTACAAATATTAGTTTATAAATATTTGTTTATAAATATTTATTTATAAATATTTGTTTTAGAGATTTGTTTTAGAGATTTGTTTTTAAAAATCTTGCCTCACTTTTTTGTATGATTTTTTATGCTTGAATACATTTTAATTTTGTGATAGATTTTTTTAGAAATCTTGGATTTTCAATCTTTGTACCTAATGATGTTATCAAAAATTCTTTTAGTCCTAAGTCAATACCAATAGTATTTTCTTGAGTGGTAGCCTTCTTAGATGAAATAACTGCTACTGTTTCCACCAAAATAGAAGCAAAATATTTGCCTGTGGGAGTTTTTGAAATAGTGGCTTGTTTTATTTTACCTTCAAAATTGCGGTGTTGCACTAGCTTGATGCCTTTTTTAAACTTTGGAATATATAGTTTATTATGCTCTATTTCAACACCTTGAGGTACATTAAAACTCTTTTTACTTTTGGATTTTGATTTGTATTTAGGGAATCTGCCCGTACCCTTAAAAAAGCTAGTGTATGCCGTATCTAAGTGCTGAATTGATGCCCGCAATGATTGAGAATTAATTTCTTTTAACCGCTTACATTCTTGCTTTAACTCAGGTAATTGTTTGATTAAATCAAAGCAAGTTACATTTATTTGTTTATCTTTAAAAGCAGTTTGCTTGGTTTCAAAAGCTAAATCATAGACAAAACGGCAAGCACCAATATCCTATCTATCAAGATTTGCTGTTTGGCTGTTGGATTAAGTCTATATTTGTACGCTTTTAAAATCATAACGTAAATATACAAAAAAACTAGATAATTTCATAATGGAAAGTAAATATCATACGAAAAGTTTGGCAAAGCCACTCGGTTACCTCCCCAGTAATGTTAATTTCTGATTTTAAAAAATGATTAATATTTTATTTATTGTATTAAAACCCTGAAAGGGTTTAATATTAATAGCCGTAGGTCGTAC
>JAYVGJ010000524.1:0-8049 GCA_043772375.1 Raineyaceae bacterium
ACATATAAAATTTATTTTTTAATTTATATTATTGATAATCAAGTGATTATATTATCCAAAATAATTTCTACAAATCTGCAACGGAACTTTTACAGTAACAAATAATTTATAATATGGAAACGCAAAAAAATAAAGAATTAGACGCATCAAAATATGCTTATAATACATTACTTAATGCTTTTGAAGAACTTGCTACCAACAATCAGTTAGATGAAAGTGCAATAGGAGCTTTTAAAGAAGTATTGTTGCGCATCTATCTTGAAAAAAAAGCAACGTATTTTGTTGAGAATAGACTAGATACAATGAGTGCATATCTAGAAGAATTGGCTAATAACGTGTTGTCAGATAGAAATTACCCACCTTATCCAAATTATTGAGAAATGAGTTTTAAATAAACTCCTATTTTTGTATTCCTTGTGCCTTCTTAGTGTGTATTTCTTAATGTTCTTAGTGGTAAGAAAAAACCAAATTAGAATGTTATTTACAACTGATTACTAATCAAAAAACTACCAAATAACACCATAAAATGCCATTTAATCACGATATTTACATTAGCTACGCCAATACTGATTATCAAACAGAAGATAATTGGATAGCTAATTTCAGCCATTTTCTACAAAAAACAGTTACCCAAATTCTTAATGAAAATGTAAGATTTTTGCATTTTTCTAATCACGAAAAACCAACAGAACAGACGCTTTTAGCAACCAAAATAATGATTGCTATTGTCACACCTGCTTATGTATTGTCGGCTGATGCAGTAGAAGAAATCAGCATTTTTTGTAATAATCAATTACAAAATAAAGATTTTCAAAATGCTGACACTCAGCTATTTAAGGTGCAAAAAGAACACATCAAGGTAGAGAATGAGCCTACACAATTACGTGGAATGTTGGCGTATGATTTTGATGAAGTGATGCAAGAAACACCAGAATATTGGTCGTTGATGATAGATTTGGCATATGATATTGCTGATTTTTTGACAAAAAAACAACCTGAAACCATAGAAAATACAGTTAAAAGTAAGTGTATTTATTTGTCTGAAAGCAGTTTAGATTTGATTATTGAACGAAATATCATTAGGCGTGAGTTGCGCAATATGGGTTATACGGTTTTGCCTAATATGGCTTTTCCGCACAACCAAAAAGAGTTAGAAATCAACATAAAAAGCGAGCTAAATCAGTCAATTTTGGCTATTCATTTGTTTGGAAATGATTTTGGAGATGAATTGGAAGGCAGTGAGGACTCTGTTATGAGTCTTCAAAACCGTTTTTCTAATGAAAAAAGTATGTTTATTGCTTCTGGCGCAGAAAGCAACGACAAGGATTTTTCTAGAGTGCTTTGGCTTGCTCCAAACCTTGTTTATCAGTCGGAAAAACAGAAGATTTTTGTAGATAATTTAAGGCAAAATGCAGATAATTTGGAAGGTGCAGAGCTTTTAGAAGTGCCTTTGGAGGATTTGAAAGTAGCGGTTAGGCGTATTTTGACAGAAAAAAATACTGTTGTTCCTCAATATAATTCAGATGCGCAAAAATCTATTTATTTGATTTACGACAAAGCTGATGAGGGCAAAATAGACCAAATCACCACTTATTGCCAAAATGCTAATTTGGAGATTTTGCGCCCTATTTTTGAAGGGAATTTGTTAGATATTCGTAGAAATCATATAAATAACCTTGTTCAGGGAGATATTGCGCTGATTTTTAGCCACGACACCACGCCAGAATGGACAAAAATGAAACTCCTTGATTTGCTAAAATCTCACGGTTTTGGACGAAAAAAGGAATGGAAATCTAGGTTTTTATTAACAGAAACTCCGCCTATTCTTCCCAATAACAAACTTATTAACAATGTTCAAATCCTAGAAAATGATTTTGGATTGGAAGCGAAATTGCAGGAAATTTTTTAATAGCAGACTAGGCTAGCAACTGCTAGTTTAAGGATTAACGGATTTTAGGATTTAATACAAAAAATAAAATGTTGTTTATATCCTTACAAACAACATTTTATTTTTTTGTATTCATTCATAATTTCTCCTTGGTTTGTGTCCCACAAACCAACAATTACAGCAAATAATGTATTTATATCCATAATAAAAAAGGAGATTTTAAATATGTATGGTAGTGAATTTTTTTGTATTCATTCACAATTCACAATTATTTAAACAATTCTTTTGCTATTGACTTTGATTTGAGAGCCTTCCGCCAAAAATACAGAAGTTGGTGTCATATTTTGCAAAAACTTAAAATCTTCTCCATAAGTCTCTTCAAAATCAACATCAATAAAATATTCTTTGACTTTATAAATATCCCATTTTGGATGTTCTACGCCATATTCTGACGTTTTTTTGTCATTAAATTTGGTGTAACCCCAATAGTGTTCTGTGATAAATTCCTCTTCACTATTTTCTTCTATTTTGGTAAGTTGATTTTCTGCAATTACTTTTAGAGAATGCCATTTGTCTTTTTTCCAGCTGTATTCTACTGATAATGAGTCGTTTGTCGTTTCCCAAACATGTTTCATTGGCATTGTTTCGTAATGTTCTCTATAAAGTGTGTTTGCAACGAGTGAGAGCATTATTTTTGGTACAATTTCTTTGATGAAAACCACGCCACGTTGCCAAGTGTCGCCTTCTTTATAACGCACATAAAAGCGCAAATTCACTTCTTCAAAGTTGATATGAAAAGGGATTTTCATTCCTAACATCTTGGTATTGAGGAACATAAATCCTACCAAACTTACATAACAATTCCCGTTCCAATAATCAATTTCTGTATTATGGGGTACGTACTTTTGTAAAATTTTTGCGTCAATAGCATAGTTTGCCATCAAAAGTTTGCGCCATTCAGCGTCTAAAAATGTTGTTGCCATTTGTTATCAATTACGAATTATCAATTACGAGAATACAATTCACCATTACGACTATCTTATTTTACGTAATTGATAATTCGTAATTCGTAATTGAATTTAAAGAGTTATTCCCCAGACGAGTATGTCATCTCGTTGGTCTGTATTACGTTGATGTTTATCTAATTCTGTTTCTAATTGCTTTAATTGGTCATTCATAGGTTTTCCTGCAAAAGAAGAGATTAAATATTTTAGTTTTGATTCACCTAATTTTACTCTTTCTAGGTCATTTTGGTCTGTAAAACCATCAGAAGTAAGATAAATACAACTTCCTTTTTTAAGATGTATTACGTGGTCATTAAATTTTGCGCCTTCATATTGTGAGCCACCAATAGATTTTCTATCACCTTTCAATATAAGTACCTGATTACTATCATTTTCTGTGTAATAAAGTGGACGTTTTGCACCTGAAAAAGTAATTTTTGTTGTTGCAAATGCGCTTTCATTTGCGCTTTCATTTGCGCTTGCATTTGCGCTTGCATCTATATTTTCACTATTATTTATATAATTTTCTGACTCTATAAGGCACATACACACGTCCATACCGTTCTGATTATTGGTTTCTCTTTGTCGCAAAAGGTTCTGTACTTCCCAATTAAGGCGTTCTAATATCTCTGCGGGGCTAGTAATCTTATAAACATCTATCAATTTGTCTAGCATCATTTTGCCAATAAGACTCATAAAAGCACCTGGTACACCGTGACCTGTGCAATCTACGGCAGCCACAATGATTTTATTGTTCACAACGCCCATCCAGTAAAAATCACCAGAAACGACATCTTTTGGTCTATAAATCACAAAATAATCTGCAAAAAGTGCTTTCATTTGCCTTTCGTAAGGTAATATAGCCTGCTGAATGGTACGTGCTACACTAATACTTTGCGACACTTTCTCATTCTGAACACCCAATTCTCTATTTTTGTTTTCAATAAAATCTCTTTGAGATAAAATTTCCTCTCTTTGTTGGTGTAATTCTTCATTTTGCACCATAACTTCATCTTGTTTCTCTTGCAGTTCAAAAGTGCGTATTTTTACTTTTTCTTCTAAGGTAACATTAGCTTCTAATTGCATTTTAAGTAGTTCTGCTTGTGCTTGTTCTTTTTCTTCCAACGAAATTTGTCTTTCTATGCGGTATTTGTCGCTCAACGCAAAGGAAAGAAAAAGAGCCTCACAAAGTATGCCTATTTCTGCAGCGTGAGTGGTAACAAAAGTAAAGGGAAGTAGCCCCAAATCTCGCCCAATCACGATAGAAACACCTGTAAGATACATTATGTAAGCCACAAAATAAAATTTAGCAGAACGGTTGCCTCTGCGGTAAGCCAAAATACCAGCCACCACATAAAAAGACATATTGACAAAAATAAGTAATTGAATGATAGAAATAGCGGCTTCATAACTCAACAAAAACACGCTTAAAAACACTATCACACTAATAATAGCAAAGGTTTTTAGCGTTTTGTAAGCAAACAAAGAATATTTTTTTATATTAAGAAAAAGAATAGCATATCCGTTTGTCGCAAATAAAACCATCATCAAAAGTGCCAAAAAAGCAGTATTTTGCCACCCAGAAACATCTCTTAAAACGTACTTATTCAAATTTCCTGTCATCATCAAGATAAGAATAAGCGTAATAAAGAGTTGAGATACGTAAAACAAATAGTTTTTTTCTCGCAAACTCCAATAAACGAACAAGTTAGAAAGCATAATAATCAGCATTACACCAATAAAAATGCCATAATAAAGTTGGTCTATCATCACAAACTCATAAAATTCTGTTTGTGGATATAAAAACATTGGCACAATAAGGGGATTTCCAGCCTCTACTTTGACAAAAAACTCATTTGCTTCATTTTGTTCTAATTGTAGTGGAATATCAAACTGCCTAAACTGCAACAAACGAGAAGAAAAAGGGTAATTTTCTCCTACAGAATACTGTTTCCAGTTGGCGTTGCTGCTCCTTTTATGATAAATTTTGATGTCGTCCAAATAACTGTAAGCTATATCAAGTATCCAATTAGTTTCTTTTGTATTGTTTTTTAGCTCAAAACGCAACCAAAAGGTGCTTTTTGAATAACCAAATTTTTGGAATTGGTTAGCATCTTGCACTTTAAAATTTCCTTGAAAGTCAGGTTTTGAAACTTGTTCTAGGGTAAGACTATTGTTTTTATCTTCATATATAAATATTGATTTACCAAATTCAGTGGGTTTTTTGGCATCTTCTAGTTTAAATATTTGCCCTAAAAGTACGTTTTGAAATAGTAAAAAAAAGATAAGGAGAAAGACCGTAAAAGTATTTTTTTTCATTTTAATAATAGTTGTAGCATATTTTTATAAGCGAATTTCCTAGCAATTTACTAAAATATAATGCATTCGCAAAAATAGTACATTTAGTGAAGTCAGGTGTTTCCACCTGACTTCAAAAATATTGTTGAATATTGATTTTTAGAAAAAGCACAAAATTTCTTTTCTTTCAAAGTCTTAAAAGTTATTCCTGTGAAGTCAGGTGGAAACACCTGACTTCACAGGAATAATATTTATATATTTTTTATTGTATATTTCACTTTTACAAAAGTCTATTCAGTCCAACTCATAGGATATTTTTCATCTACAAATTGTAGGGCATCTTCTGTGAGAAAAAGCGGGTGAAAAGTGTCCACCATAACTGCTAATTCGTGGGTTTCTTTCTTTCCAATGCTCTTTTCAACTGTTCCTGGGTGAGGTCCGTGAGGTAGCCCGCCTGGGTGCAATGTAAAAGAACCTCTACTAATGCCTTTTCTACTCATAAATTCTCCTTCTGCATAAAATAAAACCTCGTCAGAATCAATATTTGAATGATTATAAGGCGCAGGAATAGCAAGTGGGTGATAATCAAAAAGGCGTGGCACAAACGAACAAACCACAAAATTATGCGCCTGAAACATCTGATGCACAGGCGGTGGCTGATGAATACGCCCAGTAATTGGCTCAAAGTCGTGAATAGAAATGGTATAAGGATACAAAAATCCGTCCCAGCCAACCAAATCCAACGGACTATGCTCATACACGTATTCGTGCATATAACCGCCCTTTTTGATTTTCACCACAAAATCCCCTTTTTCTGTTTCTGTGAGCAGTTCTTGTGGTGGGTGAATATCACGCTCACAATAGGGAGAGTGTTCCAAAAGTTGCCCCAAATCATTGCGGTAACTTTTTACGGTCTCTATTGGAGAAAATGCCTCTACAACAAGCATACGGACATTATTACCGTTTGGTAGGTCGTCAAACTCAATTTTATAAATGGTTGTACGTGGTATAATCACGTAATCACCTTTCGCAAAACGGAGTTTGCCAAATTGCGACAAAACATAGCCACTACCATCGTGAATGTAAAACATTTCATCAGCTTCACCATTTTTATAAAAATAATCCATCTTTTTTTCAGAAGGATTACAAATGGCAATAGTACAGTCATTGTTCATTAAAAGCACTTTACGAGCATCTAAAAAGTCTTTCCCTGTAATTTCTGAAATAGAAGTGTTAAGGTGCGTTTGCAAAAGTGGACGGTCTTTTAGTGGAATATTTGCGCAGGGAGTGCTTCCAACCATTTTCTTTATGCGTGTAGGCATATAAGTATGGTAAAGATTGGAATAAATGCCACTAAAACCGTGAGAACTAACAAGTTCCTCAAAGTACAAACTTCCATCAGGTTGCCTGAATTGAGTATGCCTTTTGGGCGGAATATTGCCTAATTTATAGTAAAAAGCCATTTTTTTATTTTTATGAGTTGATTTTAAAGTTTTATTTTCTGCGTAAATATAAAGAAAATAAGGCAAAAAATTATACTTGACCAACAAAAGCCTGTTTTTTCTTGAAAAAATACGTTTCATTGACAAATAAAAGCGCAAAAAATTGTACTCCAAGTATCAAAACCGCCACCACAAGGTGCAAAGGTTGCAAAAACGCAGGAATTGCCAAATATGCCATTGCCGCACCACTTGCTATTTCAAAAACAATAAGTCCAATTAAAACATTACCAGAAACGTTAAAAAAACCTTTTTTGCGTGCTATTTGATTGTTTTCTTGATTTAAATTGAAATTATTTTTTTGATTTTTCTTCAAAAGATAAATTAAATAAATATGTACGCCAAAAATCAACAAAGAAAACGACCTATGTACATAAAAAGTCAGTCCCATTTGTTCTATCCAGCTATCTCGTTTGCCTTCTCCTAGTTGTTTTGCGACAATATCAACGGTTTCTCGCACCTGCGTACCCAAAAAAGTCTGCACAAAAAGCATTATCATAGCACTCACAAGCACCAAATTAAGGGTATTTTTGTTAGAAAGTTTTTCTATATAAAAATTAAAAACTCCCATCCTTCCTAAAGAGGGGCTAGCAACTGCTAGTGGGGTGGTTATTTGATGGTTTGTAGCCCTCGCAACGGCATAAATCAATAAAAAAACAATCAAAATAGCCAAAAACATGTGTACAGAGATTATTCCTGGCAAAAGATTGGTAGAAACCACCACAGAGCCTATCCATCCCTGAATTCCTACCAAAATAAAACTACTAAACGCTAGTAGTGTGATAAGTTTGTCTGTTTTGAAGTAAGCAATAGAAGTAAGCAAACTAGCAAACACAAACACGCCAATAAGTGTGCCAAGCAGTCTGTTTAAGTATTCTATCCACGTTTTTGTGGCGTTAAAATCCTGTTCTATGTAAATACTTTCATCATTAACAATGCGCAGGGCAAGCTCTGAAAATCCTATTTTATCCAAATAAGACGCTATTTTGACATTTTTTTGCTTACGAGCATTAGCGTAAAAATCTTTGTAATTAGCAGGGATTTCGCTGGCTTGTGTAGGCGGAATCCACTGTCCAAAGCATTTGGGCCAATCTGGGCAGCCCATTCCTGCGCCTGTGCTACGTACAATTCCGCCTACCAATATCAGTAAATAGATAGATAAAATGGTGAGTATTCCCCAAAAACGGAAGTTTTTAGTATTAAACATTTTGAGTTTTGAGTTGTGAATTTTGAGTTGTGAGTTAATATAATTAGATAAAGACATTTTGCTACCGTACACAGTTTTTGAGTTTGTGGTAAAAAACTAAATATTCTATGAAACAGCGCAATAATATAGTAACTTTGTGTTCTCAAACTCACT
>JAYVGJ010000525.1:0-1768 GCA_043772375.1 Raineyaceae bacterium
ATTTCTTTGCGTACTTTGCGCCTTTCCTTTGCGCCTTTGCGGTTAAAAATAGCTATTAGAATGCTGAAACTAGGATATTATTAACAACTTATTCCTTACCTTTGAAGACAACGGTCAAGGCATACAAAACGTGCATTTATCACGTATTTTTGATATGTTTTTTAGGGCAACACTCAACAGTTATGGCTCTGGTTTGGGGCTTTATATTGTCAAACAAACAGTAGAAAAATTGGGCAGAAATATCTCTGTACAGTCTTTATATGGATATTATACAAAGTTTTTAGCGGAAATTTAATTGATGTGTGATATATGATGTGTGATGTATGATATAAATACATTATTTACAAAAATAATATATCATACATTATATATCATACATCATATATCAAAAAAATGGAATTTACTTTACATCACACAGACACACAAACACACGCCCGCTTGGGTACACTCAAAACTGCTCACGGAGAGATACAAACGCCTATTTTTATGCCCGTCGGTACTGCAGCAACCGTAAAAGCGGTACATATTAGAGAACTCAAAGAAGACATCAACGCTGAAATTATTTTAGGGAATACTTATCATTTGTATTTGCGCCCTACACTTGACGTACTTTCAAAAGCAGGTGGGCTACATAAATTTAATGGTTGGGACAGACCAATTCTTACGGATAGTGGTGGTTATCAAGTGTTTTCGTTGGCAGAAAGGCGCAAAATAACAGAAGAAGGTGTAAGATTTCAGTCGCATATAGACGGAAGTTATCATATGTTTTCACCTGAAAAAGTGATGGATATTGAGCGCACCATTGGCGCAGATATTATGATGGCTTTTGACGAGTGTACACCATATCCTTGTGATTATCAGTATGCTAAAAAATCAATGGAACTCACGCACCGCTGGCTAAAACGCTGCATTGACCGTTTTGATAGCACAGAAGGGCATTATGGCTACGAGCAAGCTCTTTTTCCTATTGTGCAGGGAAGCACTTACAAAGATTTGCGCCAGCAATCTGCTGAAACTATTGCTTCTTATGAGCGTGCAGGAAATGCCATTGGAGGGCTTGCAGTGGGTGAGCCTGCTGAAATGATGTATGAAACTGTTGAATTTGTTTGTGGGATTTTGCCAAAAGACAAGCCTCGCTACCTTATGGGTGTGGGTACGCCTGCGAACATTTTGGAAAATATTGCCTTAGGAATTGATATGTTTGATTGCGTAATGCCTACCAGAAATGCAAGAAATGGTATGTTATTCACCACAGAGGGCATTATCAATATTAGAAATGAAAAATGGAAAAACGACCATTCGCCCATAGATGCAAATTTGGGTGGTTATGCAAGTACATTTCACTCAAAAGCATATTTAAGGCATCTTTGCATTGCAAAAGAGATTTTAGCAGCGCAAATTGCTAGTATTCATAACCTTACGTTTTATTTGTGGTTGGTGCGAGAGGCACGAAAACACATCAAAGAAGGCACTTTTTTAGCTTGGAAAAATGTAATGGTTATTAAATTGATGCAAAAATTGTAGTAGCCCCAACCCCAAACACTACGCAGGGTATAAAACCCTGCGCTATTGATTATCAAGTAATTAACATAGTTTATCACTTACTAACATCTTGTATTCATTCACAATGGGTGTAGGACAAGTTTGAAAATGTATTAAAATGTAGGTACGACCTAGGTTGCTCAAAAAATACAAAAAAATCCTTTATCTTTGTGGGTATGAAACAACAAGTGATAAAGGATTTAGAAGTTGTTATTAAGCAACTCTC
>JAYVGJ010000526.1:0-3265 GCA_043772375.1 Raineyaceae bacterium
AGTGAGTTTGAGAACACAAAGTTACTATATTATTGCGCTGTTTCATAGAATATTTAGTTTTTTACCACAAACTCAAAAACTGTGTACGGTAGCAAATAATTGTGAATTGTGAATGAATACAGCGTAATATATTTGAAAGTTTGGAATTTAATTTCGCTGATAAATGCCTTTTTGTGTAGTGATTTTGTATTCACGAGCCAACAAAGGCATTTTTTGGAATATCTTTGGAAGAAGGTTTTGTTTATCTACAATGATTTGGGGCATATCTTTTTTGAAATTATGATAAATTTCTGTCAAAACGAAGTAATCATCTAACTTATCAAAATGGCGGCTAGAAAGTTGTGCATTGAGGTAAGGCGTAGCAAGTGAAGCATAACGGTAGGCACTCAAATCAGTGCCTAAAACAAGTATTTTTTTGTTTTTGAGAATAGTAGCTTGTGCTTTGTTGTCTTCTGAAATAATTTCTCCACGCAAAAAATAAGTGTATTCTTTTGGCAAAAGCTTCAAAATAATACCTGTTGTTCCTATCAAACTTGCCACAAAAATAAGTATCATTACTGTTTCTGCAATAAACCATTTTTGCGCACCCAAAAAGTAAAAAGAGCCAAAAAACACTATCACAGGCAAGAAAATATAAAAATTCATTCCACTGAAAATAGACCCAAAAAGTAACGAAAGGGACATATTTAGCAAAGTCAAGAACATGATTTGCTGACATCTTAGCTGATAATTAGTATAACGGTTGCTTTGCAAAATCATCAAAAAACCCAAAATAATCAGCGTAGTAGGCACTATTAGCACCAAAAGTATGCTAGAAGTAGCCAAATAATGTATATTCCCTAAAAAAAACATACTCAAAATGCCATTCACAATAAAATCTTTTTCACCACCCACCACAAAAAACAAACTCAAAATAAGCAAAAACGGCAGCAAAAACGCAAAAAACATCAAAATATAATCTCGGGCTTTTGTGCCTGTGAAGACCGCAAACACAAATAAAGGAAGTAAAAGTAATATAAAAAGGGGCAAATAAAACATCACCGCAAGCCCCAAATAAAAACCAATTTCAAAAGCCTGACTTTTACTTACATTTTCGTTGAGATGCAGGAAAATATGCCTTATACTCAAAATAAAGAAGGTTGTAGCCATCATCATAGGTGAGAGAATGAGCCAATCTAAAAACAAATTGGAAAGAATTAGGTACAAAAAAAGTGGTATAAGCGTTCTTTCTTCATATATTTTAGCACGAATAAAAGTGCTGTTTAGTATAAATCCTTGCATAAAAACCAAAATAGCAGCCAAAATATGCAAAGGAAGTATATTTTTGCCAAAACTACTACCCAAAAGCCAGTAAACAAGCGCAGAAAGTGGGCTTGTGTCGTCCCAAATGCTGATATAAGGCATAAAACCCTCCTGCATACGCTCTGCAAGTGCAAGCCATTGAATTTCTGGGATAAGTAAAGGTACATTATTCCACAAAAACAAACCACGAAGTAAGCAAAACAATACAAAAAGCAGCAGTATGCGCCCAACGGCATTGATTTTGAAGAAGGCAACCATAAATAATTAGAAATTTTTAATTAGGAATGAAGAATTAGGAATGAATACAGAATCTGGGTAATCATATACTTAAAATATCTCTTCTACTTCCACCAAACCTTCTGCATTGATAGCGTGTAGATGCACTTTTTTAAGCTCGTTGATGAGCAAAGGGTCGTATTTTGCCACCACACGAATATAATTTTCTGTAAAACCTTCCATCAAATTATTTTCTATTGATTTTTCAAACAACACAGTTGCCGTTTTATTAAGGTTTTCCTCATAAAATTTCCTGCGCTTTTTTTCTGATAAAATATGCAACATTTTAGACCTTTCTGCCCTTGTGTGTGCAGGCACGATAACCGCCAAATTTTCTTTACTAACGTCTGCAGCGTGGGTATTTTCTCGTTCAGAATACGTAAAAACGTGTAAATAAGAAATATCTAACTCATTCAAAAAGTTGTAAGTATCCAAAAAATCCTCATCAGTTTCGTCAGGAAAACCTACAATTACATCAACGCCAATGCAACAATTAGGCATCAAAGATTTAATTTTGTTCACACGCTCTACGTATAGCTCACGCACATATCTGCGGCGCATAAGTTTAAGAATTTTGTTGCTTCCAGACTGCAAAGGAATATGAAAATGTGGCACAAAACGCTTAGAATCAGCCACAAACTCAATAATTTCGTTAGTCAAAAGATTAGGTTCAATGGAAGAAATACGCAGGCGTTCTATGCCTTCAATGTTGTCAATTTGTCTAACTAAATCAACAAAATACTCCTCTCTTTTGCCTTCAATAATCCCAAAATCACCAATATTTACGCCAGTCAAAACCACTTCTTTTGTGTCTGTTTTAGCTATTTCCATAGCAGAAAGCAATATATTTTCAATGGTATTGCTACGACTTTTGCCACGAGCCAGCGGAATGGTACAAAAGGAACAATTATAATTACAACCGTCTTGCACTTTCAAAAAAGTGCGTGTACGGTCGCCAAACGAATAGGCATCATTAAAAGTTGTGTTTGCAGTTTTAATGTCGGAGGCAAATATTTGTGTTTTGGGTTTGCGTACAAAACCATCTAACAAATCTATCAATTGGAATTTTTCTGCTGCGCCCAAAACCGCATCAACACCTTCTATTTCAGCTATTTCTTGTGGTTTTAGTTGGGCATAACAACCAATAATAGTAACAAAAGCATCAGGCGAAATTTTGCGTGCTTCTTTTACAATTTTCTTACATTTTTTGTCTGCATTTTCAGTAACAGAACAAGTATTGATGATAAAAATATCAGGTTTTTCTGTAAATTCTACTTTCTGATAGCCTTTTTTCTCAAACATACGAGAAATAGAAGAGGTTTCAGAAAAGTTTAGTTTGCAGCCAAGCGTATAAAAAGCGACTTTTTTCATCTTAAATTCATTATATTGTACCGTTATTTATTCATTTTGAGATGCAAAAGTACGGTTTTTTTAGGGGAAATGCAAATGTAAGGTTTTGTGTGTTACAATGCTCCAAAGTAATTTTCAAGCGAGTTTACAAAATCTTTTAGACTTTGGTTGTATTTTATGGCTTCTTTTAGTTTTTTTTTCTTAGAAAAATTATCTGATAATTTCCCATATCTTATACCTATTTAGACTTTGGACATAATCTTACAATGCCCTTTACTTTTTGTATGGGGCATTCTTATTTTAGATTTTATTTTTTATTTTTATCACTCTTTTTTTA
>JAYVGJ010000527.1:0-6179 GCA_043772375.1 Raineyaceae bacterium
CGTCTGCTTTAGCTGACGGTGCAAAAAACTTCAAGTGCCAAAACGAAAGTAATAACATTTAGCCTGACGGCTATGGGGCTTGCCCCTGCCCAATATGCGTAAGCAACACGACAAAAAAATAATACAATAAATAGTTCAAATAAATAGTTCAAATAAACAAAATAATTCAATAAAAATGAAAAAAAGTAATGTTTTAGTATTGCTAAGTGCAATAATGTTGTTTTTCTCTGCGTGTACGAAAACCGCAGAAATAGTGCCAAAAGGAAAATATGATATTGATGGCGTGTTTTTTGTCAATGAAGGTAATTTTTCTGATAAAAATGGTTCTTTGAGTTTCTTCAATAGAACTACTGACGAGCTTACTAATCAGCTTGTTGAAGCTGAAAATGCAGGTGCAAAATTGGGCGGAACTTTCCAGTCTGCAAAAATCTATAACGACAAAATCTATGCTATTACGCAAAATGAAGACAAAATCACTGTTTTAGATGCTAATACATTGAAAATACTTGCCACTATTACAGGCATTATAAATCCTTATGATATTGCGTTTTCTGGTGATAAAGCATATGTTACATCTTGGGGTGCTTTTACTCCCACTTATCAGACTCCTGACGCAAGTGTAAAAGTAGTTAGTTTGACCACGAACGCAGTTACCAAAACTATTGGATATGGTACTTTTTTGCAAGGAATTACAGAATATGCAGGCAAAATTTATGTTGCTGATGCTGATGCAAATCAAGTTTCTATCATAGAAACAGCCAATGACACAAAAGCAGCTAACATCACAGTTTCAGGCTCTCCTGCAAGGTTTGTATCTGATAGAAATGGTAAACTTTGGGTATCGTGTAGTGGCTTATCTAGTGGTTCAGATGCTTTACAACGCATCAATCCTGCTACAAATGCCATAGAAAAAACTGTTTCTAATCTTACTATCAGGGGGTCAGGGAAAATATCTACTTATGAAGATAAAATCTTTTATCTACAAGGAAAAAGTGTATTTTCCGTTAATATTGACACGCCTCTTGCACCTACAACACCAATACTTACAACGACTTATAGTTTGTATGGAATGGGCGTGAGCAAAGTGAACGGTGATATTTTTGTAGGAGAGTATGTTTTTACAAGTGGTTCAAAAGTAGGTAAATATACCAAAACAGGCACTTTTATCAAAGAATACACTGCTGGCATTGCTACTAGCACATTTGTAGAAAGATAATAGTTTGGTAGTGTTAAAATCAAAAAAAATATCTTAAAAAATAAAAAGTGCCATAACTTCCATTATGGCACTTTTTGCGTATTTCTCGTAATTCGTAATTGCTCTATGCAGATTTTCTGATATAAATAATCACACCTGCAAAAGCATTGTTTTGGTCTTTTATTGGCTCGTAGTATGTTCTGGCACGGTATTTAAAATCACCCTGCCCATAATAAGCTACTTTTTCAAATGCTTCTTGTTCCATATAAAGTTGTTCCCAAATCATTTTTTGTTTTTCCAATTCATCAGGGAAAGCCGTGAATAAGTCAAACCAATTCATATTTTTGAAAATATCTTTGTTAAAAGTACCTTCTAAAACGGTTTGTGCTTTGCTATTAAAATAGTTGATAATACCATTTTTATCAATAGAAATGATACAATCTATGGATTTTTCCATTATTTGAAGTGAAATATTATCAGCAATATTACCACTCAAATTTTCTATATGTGTAGCTACTCTTTCCTCACGTTCTTCTCCTTTTATTTTCGTAGAAATTTCCGTATAACTACTAATAATCTCGTGGCTTTCAGCTTCTTTTATTTTTGCCGTCATCAAATCCAGCATTGAAAGCGCAAACTTTTGGTTGTCTTGTGTCCACTCACGAGGCGTACGAGTATGTTCACACATAATAATCCCTTTGAGTTTATTATCCAATTTAATTGGATAGCAAAGCAAAGAAGTAATACCCGCTTCTGCAAGGTAAGGCACAGTAAGTTCTTTTATACGAGCATCAACTTGTGCATATTCTGCAAGTATAACGGGTTTTTCGTGAAGTTCCGCCATAAAAACAGGGAATTTTGTTACTATTAAATGCTCGTGTTTTAAGTGTTCATTGATGTTGCTATTAAAAATATCCAAACACTGCAAATGCCCATCTGTAAGGCTATCATCTACCAAGTACCAAATACTAGCACGCCCCAAATTCAAATTTTCACAAATAATCTCCGTTATTTGCCCTGCAAAGGCAGGTAGCATTTCTATGGTTACATTTTGTGCGCCCAACATTGTCAGTTGCTCAATATGTTTACGCAATCTATCTTTATTTTCTCTGATAAGTTCCTCGTTATTTCTCTCATCTGTGATGTCTTGGTAAGTTCCAATAATCCCCAAAATAATGCCTTCATTGTCGTGGAAAGGAACTTTACTCACTTTGAGCCACGCTGTTCTATCTGTAGAAATCTGTTTTTGTGTTTGTAAAATATCAATTTCAGGCATATTAGTTGCTATCATACGTTGTTCTTGTTCCACATATTCCTTAGCTTCTTCTTCTACATACAAATCAAAATCAGACTTTCCAATGAGTTGGTCACTTTTTTCTAGTCCAATATTTTGCAAAAACTTCTGATTTCCGCCCAAAAACTTAGACTCAGCATCTTTCCAAAACACACTTTGTGGCAGTGCATCTATGATTTTTTGGAGCATATCTTTTGCGCCTTGCAGTTTGCGTTGTGCCTCAAATTGCTCTGTAAGGTTACGGATAGCAAATACACGTACACGTTGGTCTTCAAAACGTACCACACGCCCCAAGATTTCCGTAGGAATTTCAAAACCTTTTTTGTTAATAAAAGTGGCTTCATACGGTTTTTCATAGCCTAATTGCATATTGATGATGGCAACGGCTTTGCTTTCTGGCGTGAGCAAATTAAAAATATAACTTCCTATCAGCTCATCAGCAGTGTAGCCACTTATCATACAAAAAGCACTATTAACATCTTTTATATAGCCTTTTTCGTGAATAATAATTCCTTCTGTTGTGGAGTTGGTAATGGCTTTTAAGCGGTTTTCAGACTTCAAAATAGCCTGTTCAGCCATTTGTTGTTCTGTGATGTTTTTTGTAAAAAGCACACCACCCGTAATAATCCCTTCTACACTATAAATTGGGTTATAAAAACGGCTAAAATAATACTCTCCAAGCACTATTTCCTTGTCTTTCTCTCGTCCATTAGACTTTACTTTTTGGACTTCTTTTTGCACAAAAGTTTCCACATCAGAATAAGAACCATCTTCAAAAAGACGTTCCCACCCTTTTTCATATTTGGTGCAAAGTTCTGGACGTAGCCCCAAATCTTTGAGCAAATTCATACCCACAACAGGCATAATTCCCGCCTCTTTGAAAATAAAATTAGCCCATTGTGTATTAAAAGAAAGTAAATTATAATCCGTATCAATAGCCAAAATCTCATCTTCTGTACTTTCTAAGATAGATTTCATACGAATATTAGAGGTTTCCATCTCTTGCGCAATACGGCGTTTGTCCGTAATATCACGCATAATAGTCGCTATGGCGGTATATTCTCCTTTGTTGTCTTTGATAGAAACAATGTTACCCGTCATATAGGTAAGTTGTTTTGTATAAAGATTGACCATTTCCAGCTCCCCTTCCCACATTCCAGAACTCAAAACCTGTGGCAAAATCTCATTTTTGAAGGTTTCAAAATCTTCTTTTCTAAGCAAATCTTTAATATAAATTTTATTTGCTTCATAAGGCACAACCCCAAAATTTTGTTGCCCAATTTTGTTAGAATAAATAATTTGCTGGTCAATATTAGCCATAAAAACAAAGTCTGTAGCGTTTTCAACCATTGTAACGAACTTTTGTTGTTCCAATTGTTGTATTTCTAGTTCTTCATTTTTAAGCCTAATTTGCTCTTCTATGCGTTTTTGTTTGGTAATATCTTGCATTGTCCCATACAAAAACTGCAAAGAATTATCAATTTCATCTCTTGTTTGTTTGATAGAAAGTGACACATTGCGGTACTCGCTACCCATTGGCAAAATCCTAAATTCTATGCTTTCCTCGTAGTCAATATCTGCTCTAATGGCTTCAGCTAGCTTTTTTTGCAGTTTTGTGCGGTCGTCTATGTGCGTGAAATCACTTACAAATCTTTCTACAGAAATATAAAAACCTTGTTCTATTTCACTATTGGTACGCAAAAGCCTAAAAAACTCGTTGTTACATTCAAACATATTTTTGTTGATAACGAGTTTCCAAGGCGCAAGGTCAGCAAGGCGCAAGGCTTCAGAAAGTTGAGATTCTTTCTCCGCAAGTTCTGACGTACGTTCTTCAATTTGAACTTCCAAATTATCTTTCATTCTTTGAAGTTCTATCTGACTTTTTTGCATTACTTCTTGTGTAGAAGCCAGCTCTTCCATATTTTGGCGCATCAAATCATCTTGCTCTCTCATTGTTGCTGTGGCTTTTTGAGAATCTTGCAAAAGTTGTTGATTGCGTGTTACGTTTCTTGCTCCTGCGAGTGTAGAGGCAATACTTTCTGATAATTTCTCCACAAACTCAATTTCATATTTTTCAAAACGGTTAAAAGACGCAATTTCAATAGCACCATAAACTTCTTCATTGTCTATCAAAGGAATAATAAGTAGGTTTTTTGGCGTAGCATCACCCAAACCAGACGTAACTTGTATGTAATCTTCAGGGATTTTGTCAATATGAAGGATATCACGTTCTACAACTGCCTGACCTATAAGCCCTTGCCCTATTCCTATGCGTTTTTCTTGAAATTTCTTTTTATCATACGCAAAAGATGCTTTCATCTCCAAAAACTGCTCTCCATTTTCCTCTTGCATAATAAAAATACCGCCCTGATTAGCTTTCAAATAATTGACAAGGTTAGAAATAACTCTATAAGAAAGTGCCTCCAAGTCTTCAGAACGAGTGCGTAAAATATCCACAAACTCGTTAAAACCATTATTTGACCAGTTGCGGCGGCGGTCTTCTTCTGCTACTTTCAAAAGATTATCTTTCATATCCAAAAGCGCATAACCTAGCGTATCTTTGTCGCCACGCACTGCAAACGGATATTCATAATTAGCATTTCCCATATTCTTGGCAAATTCAGAAGTTTGCTTTAAACTGGTTACAAGGCTATTTATGTTGTTAGAAAGTTGCCCCAATTCATCTCTTCTATCATAAATTACTTTTTGGGTAACATCTCCGTCTGCTATTTCTCTTGTAATTTGTGCTACTTTATTAAGTGGGTTGATAAGATTACGAATAATCAAGAAATACCCCGCCACAAGCACCACCAGAAGGATTAAGATAACAAAAAATAAGATAACTTGTAGTGTCGTTTGCGTGCTAATGTAGTTAGCAATAAACAAATCAGAAATTTCTGTAATATTTTTTTGTAAGCGTGGATTTGCCTCATTGAGGACTTCATACGCCTTTTGTACTTTGGCATTGCGTACTTTTTCAACTGTTTTTATATCTTGGATGATAGTAAACTTGGCATCAGAAGAATCTCCTACGGCAATTAAATCTTCTGCTTTTGAGGCTTCTTTTCCATCAACGACAGAATCCAGTTCAGCGTTTTCACTTAGCAAAATATTAAGTTCTTTTTTGTAGAGTTTCCAATTATCTCCAAAAAGTAACACTTTATCACGTACTTTGCCTGTTGTAGGCGCAATATTACCTACATTCGTTTGTATGGCTATATTTGTACGACCGTTTTTAAGAATATCTATTACGTCATCAACTTTATCTTGATAAGTTTTTAGGTCAATTTTTGCTTCACGGTTGCCATCTTTGACAAGGGCATTGAGATAGGCAATTTGTTTGATTGACCTTTCCATATCCTTTGTTTTTTCTATGGTACGTGCATTGGTACGCAGTGAGTTGTTGGAGAGCGTGATAAGCGTGTAACTCAAGATTATGAGGGCTACCATCAGTCCAAAAAACACACTAATAAGCTGACTAATACTAAGTTGCTTTGATTTTTTCATTGCTAAAATGGCTAAAAACTTTTATTCTGTAAGATTGTAGTAAAGCACTAAAACCAATATAAATACTAACATAAAAAGATACAAAAACACATCTACGGTAAAATAGGCTTTATATTTTTCATAAATTTCTTTTATTTTTGACATAGTTGTTTTATTGAATATATGAATTTGTAGGGGCTGGGC
>JAYVGJ010000528.1:0-1535 GCA_043772375.1 Raineyaceae bacterium
ACACACTATTACGACAAGTGCCACGAGTGCCAAATCTTTAATATTCATAATTTTACGTTTTTTATTTTGTGCCTTTTGTAGGACTTGTTTGAAGGTACATTGCGGTAGCGTTGCCCTTCTTTTTGATGCTGCAAGGTGCAAAGGTTTGTTTGAAAGATTGCAAATATTCCAAACGAACATAACAATATAAATAGATACAATAAGCCTAAAAAGTGCCTTAAACCTTTTCATTTGGGCGTTTTTTTATTCGTTTGGAATTTAGAAAATTGGTTTTTAGCGTGCCACTAGCAAAATATTTGATACTACCTACAAAACTCCAAACGAACAAAACAAAAAACAACAAAAATAAGCGCAAAAAGTGCTTTATTTATGTTGTTTTGAGCGTTTTTTATTCGTTTGGAAATGTGAAAAAACAAAAAAGCTACCTAAAATATTTTTAGGTAGCTTTTTTGTGGTGAGGTGTTTTACTTGTTTTTCTTACTCAATTTCATTTGTAATTCAGTAATTTGCAGTAATGTAAGTCCAGTAAACTTCATTACTTGTTTGAGAGGTAAACCGTCTAGGATTAACGCTTCCGCAATAGCAAGTTTTTCTTCCAGTTTACCTTTCAGTTCACCAGCTTCTTCACCTGCTTTATAAAATTCGTGGTCTTCAATGTGCAGTTCTAGTGCCATAATGGTAGTGTTTTTAGTTATTTCAGTTTTAAGATTTCGCAAACCAGAAAGCATAATGAGGTCTGCAAGAAATTCTCTAAGATTATCTCTGTTTTTGTAGTGTCTAACGGCTTTATCTTTGATTTCAGCAATGACTTTATCCTCATCTTTGCTATTAAATTTACCCAAAATAGCAAAAGCATAAGTTTCAGGGTGTTTTAAAAATTCTTTGTAGCCAATTTGCGTAATATCAATAAGTTGATACTCATAAATACACCCACCAAAATTCTTTTTGAATGGCATTGTGCATTTACCAACGCTTTTAGTCTTTTCGTTACCCAAAAATAGTAAAATTTGTTTGATAAACAAAGGTTTTTCTCTATTTTTTGTATTGTGCCTTTCGTTGATGAGTGCCAAATACGTGAGCATTCTGTTAAGCATCAGGTCGTCATTATCCGTTTGCACTTCTAAATGATAAAAAGTTTCTTTATCTTTTTCAGTAGCAACAAATAAAAAATCTGCATCACGCTCCAAAGTAAGGCTAAATTCAATAGGTTGTGAGGTTATTTCAGCACTTTTATTGATTTTGTCCTTAGAAAAATTAAGCAACAAACCCAAAAACTTATCTTTGAGTTTATTCTTAAAAATAGCATCATATTTATTTTTTGCGCCCATTTTAATTTGAGTTTATGTATTTTCTTACAAAGATAGCTAAATTTTCTTAGGAAAATAAAGCTGTTTTTTCTCTGCAATAAAATATTTATAGGCTTCTAAATCCGTTTTGAGGCTATTTGCTTTCTTTATTTTAGAGATTTGACTGTTATTTTCTTTCAGGTACTTCACGCAAGCATTAGCAAACTGTTTGCCCGTAACTCCGTGAAT
>JAYVGJ010000529.1:0-5106 GCA_043772375.1 Raineyaceae bacterium
ACACACTATTACGACAAGTGCCACGAGTGCCAAATCTTTAATATTCATAATTTTACGTTTTTTATTTTGTGCCTTTTGTAGGACTTGTTTGAAGGTACAATGCGGTAGCGTTGCCCTTCTTTTCTTTCTGTCTGCAAGGTGCAAAGGTTTGTTTGAAAAACTGCAAATATCCCAAACGAACATAACAATATAAATAAATGCAATAAGCCTAAAAAGTGCCTTAAACCTTTTCATTTGGGCGTTTTTTTATTCGTTTGGAATTTCAAAAATTGGTTTTTAGCGTGCCACTAACAAAATATTTGATACTACCTACAAAACTCCAAACGAACAAAACCAAAAACAACAAAAATAAGCGCAAAAAGTGCTTTATTTATGTTGTTTTGAGGGTTTTTTATTCGTTTGGAAATGTGAAAAAACAAAAAAACACTCAAAGAATTTTCTTTGAGTGCTTTTGCGTGAGATGTTATTTTTACTTGTTTTTCTTACTCAATTTCGCCTGTAATTCAGTGATTTGTAGTAGTGTAAGTTCTGTACATTTCATTACTTGTTGAAGCGGTAAGCCGTCTAGAATTAATGCCTCCGCAATAATCAATTTTTCTTCTTCTTTACCTGCTTGGTAGAATTCGTGGTCTTCAATGTGCAGTTCTAGTGCCATAATGGTAGGATTTTTAGTTATTTTAGTTTTCAGGTCTCGCAAGCCTGATAGCGTTATAAGGTCTGCGAGAAATTCTCTAATATTATCTTTATGTTTGTAGTAGCTAATGGCTTTATTTTTGATTTCAGCTACAACTTTATCCTCATTTTTGCTATCAAATTTACCCAAAATAGCAAAGGCAAGCGTTCATGTGTTGTCAGGTGTTCCCACCTGACAACAAACTACGTCAAACAATGTATTTCCTAGTACTTGCTATGCAATAAAGCCAAATTTATCTTCATTTCCAAAATAAATATTTTTGTTTTTTAGTGCGTTTGTTGGTATTGCTAACGCTAGAACACCAACAACGGCAGAAAACTAAAAAACATAGCAACCCTCTAAAACACCCAAAACCACCCAAATACGGTGGTTTTTGATTATAGAAGTGCTCAAATACATTGTTTGGCGTAGTTTGGTGTCAGGTCGGAAGACCTGACACCACAGGAAATACTAGACTTCTCGGGAGTTTATAGCAAGGTCATAAAAACCCAAAACTCGTGTTCTTGTAAAATCTTTTTCATTCAAACGGTGCTTGGACTTAAAGTCCTCTGATTGTATCATAGAATGAATACTTGATAGAATTTCTTTGATTATATTGCTCATAAGTGCAAATATAGCATTTATTCCTTAAGTTGACAACAGTGGGGTGTCGCTAACGCTAAAACACACCACAACGGCGGGAAATGGCATACCAACTAAGGCGCAACCTGACACCACAGGAACGGCATACCAACTAAGGCACAGAACTCCATTTTTTACGTTCCATATATTTAAAGCCAAACGCACCAGTTTGAATACAAATGTCAATATTCCCTGTTTTTTTCCAATAATTCAATTCAGTAGAAGAAACAAAGAATTTCAAGATCTTATTATCACTAACTTTAACACATATATAGTTTTTTTCACTAATTGGGTGGGATGTGTTTACTATTTTACAATTGTAACATTTTAGATTATTAACAGAAAAGCTTCTGTTAATATAAATGCCTAATGCTGGCATAAAAAATAACCAAAAAAGAACAATAAAAATATGTATCTTCAAGGCTTTTTTATAGCATAAATAACAGGAAGCAATACCTATAAATAGCCCTAATATTGATAGTGAAAAGTAAATAATATAACCATTAACTATATTGCTCACTCGTTCAGTTTCTAGTACTATGAATATCAAAAGCAAACAACCAATCAATCCTAATATGATTTCTCGGCTAATCAACGCAATTTCAACAACAGAAAATGACGTTTTAGTTTTCAGTTCTGTTTTTTTCTTTATCTTCATAAAAACAAGTAAATTGCTGTATAAATTTTACTGAAATAAATTACTGTTTACACACCTTTTACAATATTATTACATTTTAGAGTGGTAGTAATATGCTTTGTCAAATAATATGCCTGCTTCACATTCTGTGTTGCTATTATTTGGAAGTAAAAATAATATCACTCCTTGAAATAAGTGGATCATTTACATCGTATTTTTTCCTGCCGTTGTTGGTGTTTTAGCGTTAGCGACACCAACAACGAACTACGTCAAACAATGTATTGTTCCATATTTCAGTTGCTATGCTTTGCAATAAGGCTAAATTTATCTTTATTTCCAAAATAAATATTTTTGTTTTTAGTGCGTTGTTGGTGTCGCTAACGCTAGAACACCAACAACGGAGGGAAAAGACATACCAACATAGGCACAAATTTATTGATTATCAAAGAATTATAATTTTTATTTCCTGTTTTTAACATAAAAAAGCGGTTGAATTACTTACGCAATTCAACCGCTTCTATTTTATATTTGCCTTTATTCCCTTTGGAATTTAGGAACTACTAATTTCTCAACGGCTTTCCAGTCGTTAGAATACTTTGTATGCGTTCTAGTGTTTTTTGCTCACCACAAAGCGACAAAAATGCCTCACGTTCCAAATTAAGCAAATATTGCTCACTTACTTCTTGTGGGTAGCTCAAATCACCGCCACAAATCACGTAAGCAAGTTTATTAGCTATTTTTTGGTCGTGTTCAGAAATGTATTTACCAAGTTTCATACCAGTAATCCCAGCAGAAAACAATGCCATACCAGATTTCCCTTGTACTTTGATGTTTGTACGCTGTTTTGGTTGCGTATAACCTGCATCAGCAAGTTCCAATACTTTTGCTTTTGCATCAGCAAGAAGTCTAGAACGGTTTAGGGTAATACTATCTTTTCCGTTGCGCAAATAGTTCAAATCAAATGCCTCACGAGCAGATGTACCGACTTTTGCAGTAGCAATATTCATAAAAGCACTTTGCAAAATATTAAGTTCTGGGTCTCCTTCTCTGAAAGCATCAGAAACACGCAAAGCCATTTCTTTTGTACCTCCGCCCGCAGGAATAAGCCCAACGCCCACTTCCACAAGTCCCATATACGTTTCTGCGTGTGCTTGTACGTGGTCTGCGTGAAGATTTATCTCGCAACCACCACCCAAAGCCAAGCCAAAAGGAGCAGTAACGACAGGAATAGAAGAATAGCGCACTCTCATCATTGTATTCTGGAATTGTGCAATCATCATATTGATTTCGTCAAATTCTTGCTGTGCCGCTTGCATAAAAACCATTCCTATGTTTGCACCAGCAGAAAAATTCTCTCCATCACCACCAATCACAAGTCCTCTATAACTTTTTTCAGCCATTTCTATAGCCATATTGATGCCTTGAATGACTTCTGCACCCATAGAATTCATTTTTGTATGAAATTCTAAGCCCAAAACACCATCTCCCAAATCAAAAATAGTACTACCAGAATTGCCCCAAACCACATTTGTCTTTCTGATATTATCCAAAATAATAATTCCATCACTTCCTTGCACATTTTTATATGATTTTGAAGGAATATCATAGTATTTTTTCTTTCCATTTTCTACTTTATAGAAAGAAGTATGACCTGCCGCTTTCATCTCTTCTACCCAAGCAGCAGCTTTTTTGCCACCGTCAGCAATGATTTTTAAGCCTGTTTCCAAGCCAATAGCGTCCCACGTAGCAAAAGGACCCATTTCCCAACCAAAACCTGCACAAATGGCATCATCAATTCTATACAAATCATCAGCAATTTCAGGAATGCGGTTAGTTGCGTAGGCAAAAAGCCCTGCAAAAGTCTTTCTATAAAACTCACCCGCCTTGTCTTGCGCTGCAAAAAGCACAGGAAAACGGTCTGCAAGGCGTTCTATATTTTTTACGGCATCTAGTGCAGCAAATTTAGGTTTGATTTGTGCCACATATTCCAACGTGTTGAAATCCAAAGACATAATATCTTTTGAACCATTTTCTCCACGCACCATTTTATAAAAACCTTGCCCAGTTTTATCTCCAAGCCATTTTTTCTCTGCTAATGCGCTGACAATTTTAGGCATTTTGAAGGCTTCCAAACTCTCGTCGTGAGCGCAAGACTGCATAATCCCGTTGGCTACGTGAATAACCGTATCCAGCCCCACCACGTCCAAAGTGCGGAAAGTAGCGGATTTTGCACGCCCAATAATAGGACCTGTGAGTTTATCAATTTCTTCAACTTTCAACCCCATACCTTCAACTACGTGCAAAGCGTCCATAATGGCATAAACTCCAACTCTATTGGCAATAAAAGCAGGCGTATCTTTGCACAAAACCATAGTTTTGCCCAAATACAAATCTCCGTAATGCATCAAAAAGTCCACTACTTCTGGGCTAGTTTGGGGCGTTGGGATAATTTCAAGTAGTTTTAGGTAACGAGGAGGATTAAAAAAGTGCGTGCCACAGAAATTTTGTACAAAATCCTCGCTACGCCCTTCTGTCATCAAATGAATAGGAATACCTGATGTATTTGAAGTGATAAGAGAACCTTTTTTGCGGAATTGCTCCACTTTCTCAAAAACTTGTTTTTTGATGTCTAATCTTTCCACCACAACCTCAATTACCCAATCAGCAGATGCAATATCTTTCATATTATCATCAAAATTGCCCAATGTGATTTTATCAGCAGATTTATCAGAATAAAGAGATGCAGGTTTGTTTTTGAGTGTGTTTGCAAATGCTTCATTAACAATACGGTTTCTTACGGCAGGGTGTTCTAGTGTAAGATTTTTAGCTTTTTCAAGGTCATTTAGCTCACGAGGGACAATGTCCAAAAGTAAGACTTCTACGCCCACATTAGCAAAATGGCAAGCAATGCGGCTGCCCATAATACCTGAGCCAAGTACCGCAACCTTACGTATATGACGCATTGCAGGGCTTTTTTGAGTTTGTTCCATTAGTTTTTGTTGAATTTTTTGTTAAAAGTATTGTCAAAACATTGTTAAAAACATTTTATTATTGCAAATATAGATTTTTTTTTGAAGTGGTGCAATAGATAATTTTTTATATTCATTTTTAGTTTATTTCTCTATCTTTGTCCAATAGAAATTTACTTCATTTT
>JAYVGJ010000530.1:0-2213 GCA_043772375.1 Raineyaceae bacterium
AGTTTATGAATAACTCAAAAATGTCTTTGAAAAGTCCCCCTACTTCCTAAGGAGGGGTTAGGGGTGGTTAAAAATGGAATTATTCATAAACTCTATTAATCTTTTACTGATCTGACAAAGTTGCCGTTGGCATCAAAATACAAATCTAATCCTTTTACTTCCGCCTCGTAACCCACGTTTCCGTTAGCATCTGTTACTCGGTATGTTTCTCTTATCTTATGTTCTTTATGATTTTTTTTCACATACTCACTTGCTGCCGCAGGAAGTCCGCTTGCCATAATTTCCATTTTGTATTCAACAAGATTAGCATTGACATCATAAATGACATTTTTCTCCATTTTATCTCTGTCGTAGCTTGCCTCAAATCTTTCACCAATTCTGTGCCAATGCACCGTTTTGACCATTGGATAAGACTTATGAAAAGCATTTACTACATTGGTAGGAACGTGTTTTTCTTTGATTTTTTGCGCTTGTGCTTGTGTGAAGATGACAACAAGAGTAAGCAATAAAATTAATTTTTTCATTTTTTTTGGTTAAAGTGTTTGGTGAAATATTAAATTAAAGCCATATTCGTAATTGATAATTCGTAATTGACTGATGCAAAGGTGGCAGGATTTTAGCTGATTATTGTTATAATATTTCCCAATAAAATTGTATTATTCCCATATTTTTAGGAAAAAAACAAAAAAAACAAAAAAAACCACCGCAAAACGGTGGAGCTTTCAAAATTAGTAACTATTATCTCTATCTAAAAATCTAATCCAAAATCTTTTTGTCTTTTCTTACAATTCGTAATTGTTTAATTCGTGATTGTTAATTGAATGATGCAAAGGTGGCAGGATTTTGGTTAATTATTATTATAAAATTTCCCAATAAAATTGTATTATTCCCATATTTCAAAAAAACAAAAAAAACCACCGCAAAACGGTGGAACTTTCCATAAATTAGTAACTATTATCTCTGTGCTAAAATCTATAATCTTTATATCTAAACCTAGCCTTAAAGTCTTTTTGTGTTTTTCGTAATCCGTAATTTGAAATTCGTAATTCACTGCTGCAAAGGTGGCAGGATTTTGAGCAGTAATTGTTACAAAAAATTCCAATAAAGTTGTAAAATTCCCACTTTTATAGGAATTTTCCCCCTGCAAAAAGCAAGTATTTGAAGTTCAAATACTTGCTTTTTTATGGTTATTTTGATGCTTTTACTATAATTTCGCATAAAATATTTACTGCAATTTCGTTTAAAATAATTGCTTAATAATTTCTATGGTTTGGCACACAAAAATGCCTGCGGTTTCTGTACGCAAACGGCTTTCACCCAAAGAAACAGGCAAATAATTTTTCTGTTTTGCCTGTTCTATTTCTTGTGGAGAAAAGTCCCCTTCCGCACCAATAAGCATACAAAAACTAGGATTTGGGGCATTATTTTGTTGCTTGTTTTGTTGCTTATTTTCAAAAAACTGATAAACTTCTTTTGAAAAAAGTTGGCGTTCTGTTGCTTCTAAATGTGCTATAAATAACTGATTTTCAGCATTTTGACGTAATAAAAATTTATCAAAATCTATCATTTCATTTATTTTTGGCAAAAAAGTTTTTAAAGATTGCTTCATTGCTTGTATTGCTACTTTTTCCAATCTTTCTAATTTGATATTTTTGCGTTCAGAATAACGACAATTCAGAAAAGAAACCTCATCAATACCTATTTCAACGCACTTTTCCAGCATAAATTCAATTCTATCTATATTTTTTGTGGGTGCAATAGCAAGATGTATATGTGTGTTACTTCTTTTGTCGTCTTTTTTCTCTGAAAAAACATTTAGAAGGCATTTTTTGCCTTCTAAGATAAGTTTTGCCTCATAAAAGCCGCCTTTCCCATCAATTAACTGTATTTTATCACCGTTTTTCAGGCGCAAAACCCGCAAAGCGTGAACACTTTCTTCTTGTGGAAGTTCTTGATTATGAGCAATATTGGGAGTGTAGAAAAGCATAAAATAAAAGCCTTAGAAACAAGTACGAAGTAAGAAGTTGGAAGTACGAACTTAAGAACTTGCCCATAGTCTTCTAAACAGCCCATCATTAAGGTTTATGCAAAAGAAGAACTTGGGTTAAATTCACCTAATTAAGAGAAAAAACTAGAAAAATATCCAAAAAAAAAAGTTTGGCACGCCATTTGAAATATACCAATTAGTTTTAGTAAAGTTTAAAGATAAGATA
>JAYVGJ010000531.1:0-8825 GCA_043772375.1 Raineyaceae bacterium
TCTTCTGGCACGCTGTCTTCTATGTTTTTCTGTACTTCACGTGTTGCATCTTTAAACTCACGAATGCCTTTACCAAAGCCACGCATTAGTTCAGGGATTTTTTTTGCACCAAAAAGCAAAACAATAGCAAATATAATAATGGCAATCTCGCCAAAATTGAGGTTTCCTAAGAATAACAATATTGAAACTAGCATTTTTTTAGGTTTTTAAATGATTAAGTAATTATGAATTTTAAATTGTGAATTATGAATGAATACAAAATGTTGATAATCAGTTGATTATACGTCATTTTGCCAAATCAAAATTTTCACTAATTATAAAAACTATTTACTAACGCAAAGATACGAAAATTTAATTCAATTACGAATTATCAATTACGAATTATCAATTACGAATTACGACAAAATAACGTAATTGATAATTCGTAATTGACTAAGGTTCTTCTACTTGTGTTTTTTCTGTTTGGCGCACCGTAGAAGTAGTATCTTTCTTTTCAACCACTTTTTTAGTTGTATCTATTTTATCTTCTACTTTTACTGTGTCTATTTTAGCGGTTTTTGTAGTATCTTTTGAAGTGTTATCACCAGCTTTTTTATCTCCACAAGAAGACAAGAAAGTAATAGAAAACATCATCAAAAAGATAAAAAGTATATTTTTCATTTGGTTGTTTTTGTGATGGTTTATAATTTGAAGCCCATTATCATAATATCATCTATTTGTTTTTCTTCATTTATCATCCACGCATCTAGTGTGTGTACAAGGATATTTCTTTGCTCCTCACAAGGTTTTTCAGCGTTTTCAGCCAGCATTGTACGTAATTTGACAGAAGAAAATTTGCGGTTATTTTCTCCTCCAAATTGGTCTTGATAACCATCAGAATACATAAAAAACGTAATAGGCGTATCTAAGCTAATCACCTGATTTACAAAGGGTTTGTCAGATTGCAAACCACCAATAGAAACATTTTCACCTTTGATAAGTTTCGTTTCTCCATTTTCAATATACAACAAATCTTGACGACCACCAGAAAACGTCATTGTTTTCGCAAATTTGTCAATAACCACAATACCAATATCCATACCATCACGGTTGTTATTTTCCTCTTGGTTGAGTTGTTGCATCACACCCGTTTTGAGATAATTAAGAATATCTGTGGGATTAGTGATATTCTTATCAAAAACAGCACTATTGAGGATAGATTCACCAATCATACTCATAAAAGCACCAGGAACACCGTGTCCTGTACAATCTACAGATGCAATTATGATTTTATTTTCACCAAGCTCCGTAATTTCTGCAAACCAATAAAAATCCCCAGAAACAATATCCTTTGGACTATAAAACAAAAACATATCTTTAAAATGCTTCATTATACGGTCTTGTGTAGGAAGCATTGCACGTTGTATGCGGCGTGCATACTTGATACTATCCGTTATTTTGAGGTTGATAATCTCTAACTCGTTGGTGCGTTCTTTTACTTTTTCCTCCAAATGGTCGTTAGCAGACTTGAGTTCTTTGATAAGAATTTGTTTCTCATTTTTGAGTTCGTAAGTTTCTAGTGCTTGGTCAAGTGTCATTTTCAGTTCGCCACTTTCGTAGGGTTTTGTGATATATTTATAAATACCACATTTATTAACGGCTTGCACAATAGACTCAATATCACTAAAACCAGTCAAAATAATACGAATAATATCTGGATGCGCAGGCAAAATACGCTCTAAAAGCTCTGTACCATTCATTTCGGGCATTTTTTGGTCAGTCATAATCAGATGAATATTGTTATCATCTAATATGCGGACAGCCTCTTCTATGTCTGTGGTTGTATAGACATTATAATGTCTTTTAAACGCCATTCTGAAAATACGCAAATTGCTTTCTTCATCATCAACATACAGAATATTATACGTTTTTGCAACTGGTTGTTCTTCTAATGTTATGTTATCCATAAATATGATTAAAAAATAAAGATAATTTTGTTGTTTTAATTGTTTCAAACTTTCCAAAAGTTTTTGTGAAGTTTAGTGTTTCCACCTGACTTCACAAAAATTAAATTATTATTGTAAATCTTTAGGAATTTGAATGACAAATTCAGTTCCTTTTCCTTCTTCACTATTGACAAAAATCTGCCCATTGTGCTTTTCAATGATACCAAAAGTAATAGACATTCCTAGCCCTGTACCAACTCCTACCGCTTTTGTTGTAAAGAAAGGCTCAAAAACACGTTTTTTCACTTGTTCAGACATTCCTACGCCATTATCTTTTATTCTGATAACTACATTCTCCTCTTGTGTTTCAGTATAAATAGTAACAACGCCATCTTTTCTATCTTCTGAAATAGCTTGAATGGCATTATTGATAATATTCATAAATACTTGATTCAGCTGACCAGGATAACAATTTATCTCTTTCATTGAGGCATCATAGTATTTTTTGACCTCCACACGTCCTTTAAATTTATTTTGCAAAAGAATAAGCGTAGCATCAAGACATTCACCAATGTTGGCAAATTTCTTTTCTTCCTCATCTAGGCGAGAGAACACACGTAATCCTTTTACTATCTCCATTGTACGTACCGCACCTTTTTTGATGTCGCCTACCAAACTATTGATGTCGCCTAGCAAATCTCCATAACTTAGCTGACGTTTCAGGGCTTGTACTTCTCTCAAAACTTTTTCTTTGTCTTCTGCTTTGTCAAGTTCTGCGTATTTTTCTACAATTTCCAAAAGTTCGTCTAACGACATTTTGAGGGTATCAATACCATTATAAACGAAGTTGATAGGGTTATTGATTTCGTGTGCAATACCTGCAGTGAGTTGCCCCAGAGAAGCCATTTTTTCAGAGTGAACAAGCTGAGATTGGGCATCTTTAAGCGTGCCATAAGTACGTTCTAGCTCCTCTTTGCCCGCTAGCTCGCTATCAAGGGCTTTTTTAATTTTCTTCTCCGCCATCATTAGTTGTTCATTTGCCTCCAATTGGCGTTCCATTATTTGGCGCATTTCCTCCTCTGATTTCGCTAGTTGGTCGTTTTTCTTGGCGAGTTCACGCTGTGCAATAATCATACTATCATTGATAATTTTTTGCATATCAAGCGCATCTTTCACTTCTTCTTCTGCATTTTTGAGTTCTGTAATATCTGCAATAGTGCCATTATACATAATCCCATTCTCTTGCATTTCTGGTTTGGCTTGCGCCCTAATCCATTTATTTTTACCAGATTTGGTTAATAATTTGCCTTCATAAGTAAATGTTTCCATTTTTTCTGCTGATATGGCTACTGTTTCTTGGAAACGTGCTAAATCTTCTGGTGTAATAAGCGCAATAAGTGGCATTGCATCATCTTTTACTTCTTCTGGTTTGAGTTCAAAAATAGCCTCAATAGCAGGAGAAGTATAAGGGAAAGAGGCACGTCCTTCTGCACTGACAAAGAATTGATAAATCAAATCAGGTGTATTGGCAGCAATATTAGCAAAACGTTTTTCGTTAGCATCAATTTCTTCTTGTGCTTTTTCTAGTTCCTCAAAAGCAGAAAGTGCTTTGTTATTGATAGCAAGCACTATTTTATTTTGCCTTCTAGATTCTAGACGTGCCATTACTTCAGCGGCAATAACATTAAGTGCATCTATTTGCGGTTGTGTGAGTTTTTGTGCCTTTTTGTCAAGCACGCAAAGTGTACCAATATTGTAGCCGTCAGGTGTTGTAAGTGGTGCGCCCGCATAAAAACGCAAGTCGGGTGAGCCTGTTACAAGGGGGCTATTCATAAACCTTTCATCTTTTGTCGTATCTTCAATTTCAAATACTTTTGTATCCATTAAAGCATAATTACAAAATGCCAAATCACGGGCTGCTTCTTTTGCACCAAGACCATTATCAGATTTCACCCAAAAACGCTCTTTGTCAATCAAATTAATGATAGAAATATTTGTACCACAAACAAAGGCGGCAAGTTTTGTGAGTCCGTCCAAGTCTTCTTCTGCTTCTGTATCTAAGATGTCGTAATCATAAAGTGCCTTAATACGTTCTTCTTCATTTGTAGGAACAGGCACATTTCTATCTTTCAAACCTTGTATGTAGGCAAAATCAAGGTCTTTGTGTTGGCTTATATCTCTTGATTTGTCAAATTCTTTTTCTGTGATACCACGTTTTAGGGCAAGTACCTTGTCATTTTTGGCAGATGCAATCATTTGATTTTGCACCACACGAAGTTCCTTCAAAGCACCTGTTAGACGTGTTTCATTAGCTTTGATTTCATCTTGTGCTTTTTCTAGCTCATCAAAAGCACTAAGTGCTTTGTTGTTGATAGCAAGCACAATTTTACTTTGTCTGCGAGATTCTAAACGTGCCATAACTTCTGCGGCAATAACTTCTAGGGCATCTTTCTGTTCTTGCGAGAGTTTGGCTGTTTTTTTGTCAATAACGCAAAGTGTACCAATATTAAAGCCGTCAGGCGTGGTGAGTGGCGCACCTGCATAAAAGCGTATGTCTGGCGAACCTTGCACAAGCGGATTGTTTTTGAAACGCTCATCAGCCGTTGCATCTTCCACTTCAAATACTTTGGTATCCATAATGGCGTGGTGGCAGAAAGCAATATCACGAGCCGTTTCTTCTACTCCCAAACCATAATCCGACTTAAACCATTGTCTATCTTTATCTATCAAAGAAATGAGAGAAATAGGCGTTCCACAGACGAAAGCCGCAAGTTTTGTCAGTCCGTCTAGGTCTTCTTCTGCGTCTGTATCAAGCAAATCATAATCATAAAGTGCTTTCAAACGCTCTGCTTCGTTGTCTGCAACGGGCAAGCTTTTAGCTTTCAAATCATCAATATAAGAAAAATCAAGGTCTTTGTATTGGTCTACATTTTTTGCTGCCTCAAATTCTTCTTCCGTAATGCCACGTCTGAACGCAAGCATTTTATCATTTTTGGCAGATGCAATCATTTGATTTTGTATAGTACGAAGTTCTCTCAAAGTCTTGGAAAGGCGTGTTTCGTTGGCAACAAGTTCTTTATTTGCTTTTTCAATGACTTCTTCTGTTATCTTACGTTTCGTAATGTCAGATTCAATAGCAATAAACTGAGCTATGTCACCGTTTTCATTCAAAATAGGCGTAATACTTATACCCAGCCAATACCCTCTACCAGATTTGCTATAATTATAAAGCTCTTGGTAGAATGATTTTTTGGTCAGAAGATTTTCTCTAAATAGTTGCACTTGTGCCTTATCAGTCTGTTCACCTTGCAAGAAAGTACCAGGTTTTTTACCAATCACTTCTTCAAGGGTATATTCTGTAAGAACTATAAAACCCTCATTTACCCATTCTATAATCCCTGCACCATTAGAAATAATAACGGCATTTTCCGTTTTGGAAGCCACCAAAGAGAGGCGGTTTAGGAGTGTTTCTGCTGCTTTACGCTCCGTGATGTCTTGTGCTGTACCTGTAATACTAATAGGTGCGCCATTTTCATCTCTGATAGGTGATTTTATGTTTACTTGTGCAACAATATAATGCCCATCATTATGTTTTACCCTAAAATCAAAAAGACTTGTAAAATTTGAGTCTGTTGATTGTATTGCTGCTGCAAGTTTTTCCTTTGATTTTGCAACATCATCAGGGTGCATAAAATTAGCATTAAAGTCATCAAAGGTAATATTCCCTTCTTTCTTTCTTCCAATAAACATTTCCCAATATCCTTCACTAAAATCAATAACCTTATTTTGCAAATCAAAAGTAAATTCTGCCAGTTTAGCAAGTCTCAACGCATTGTTCAGTTTGTCTTCATTTTCTTGTACAATCCTAAACATTTGTTTTAGTTCTTTTGAGTATTCTTCCAAATCTTTCTGAATAAGTTGGCGTTTGTTTGCCTCTAAAGCCAGCGCAATAATGTCAGCCACGGATTTAGCAAAAGTAATCTCATCAGTTTCCCACACACGAGCATTTCCTACGTGTTCGTTGCAAAGCACACCCACCATTTTGCCTTCCAAACGTATAGGAATATCTAGCATTGCACCTATTCCAAGCGGTTTTAGATACACTTCAGAAAATTCTGCCGTTCCTTTGTTTGTATGGGCATCATCTGCGGCAATGATAAGTTCTGTTTTTAGTTCGTCAAAATATTTAGGAAAATCTTTGGCAAAAAGCTCCGTACCAGCCGTAAACTGGTTTTCTGTTCTTTGAAAAAGTTTTCTAGCAGTAATTTTATCTGCTTTGTAATCCCAAATGCTTACCCGTTCTGTATCTAATCCTTTTGTTGTGAGTTTCGTAATATATTCGTAGGCTGTTGAGGTTGATACTTGCGAAAAGTTGATAACAGAAAGTTCTGAAAGTGCTTCTGTTTGTTTTGCAAGACGTTTTTGGCGTTTATCAGCATCTAATTGTACCAATTTTGCCTCAGTAATATCTTGCGCCGTACCCAAAACTTTCACCTTGTTGTTTTCGTGTTTGCTTGTTATTTTGGCAACGGTATAGATTTTCTCTCCAGTTTTTTGGTGTTTGTGCAAAAACGCTACTTCTCCTGCAAAAACAGGGTTTTTGAGTGTTGCTTCAAGTGCTGCTTTTAGGCTTTCGTGAGATTCTTCAAAGGTAAAATCAGACAACCATTTTTCAAAAGGAACTATGTATGAGCCATATTCAGCAAAACTTGTTCCACAAAGTGCAAAATACTCATCAGTGTAGGTAAAAGCGGCATTTGAGCCATCAAGATTAGCTTCTAGCTCCCACGACCCCATTTTTGCGAGTAAAGAAGCTTCTTTCATCTTTTGAGATGCTTTTTCTACTTGTTTTTGCAGGATAAATGCTCTCTCTGTTGCTTCCAAAGATTTTTCTAAGGATTTACGCATATTATCTTCAGACTCTTGTATTTTCTCTTGTGCAGAGATAAGTTTCCCGTTAGAGGCTCTTTGTTGTTCTAATGATTTGCGTGTTTCTTCCTCTGCTGTTTGTAGTTGTTCCTGAAATTTTTGCCTGTCTGTTACATTAGTAGAAATACCTACCATACCCGTTACATTGCCAAATTGGTCTTTGAGGGGCGTAAAACGGTTTTCAAAATACACTCCATTCATTTGTGAGATAGACTCCACAGGAATACCGCCATTAAGTACCGCCTCCAAATCAGTTACCACACTAGGGCTCTCTTTGTACAAATCAAAAGCACTCTTGCCAACTACTTGCCCAGATTTCAGCCCCAAATCTTCCAAACCTTGCCCTTCTGAAAGCATAAAAGTACCTTGTTTATCCAAAGAGAAAATAACAAGTGGTGCATTTTCTACCACACCTCTAAAAAGTGTTTCACTTTGTTTGAGTGTTGCTTGTGTTTTTTGAAGGTCTTTTTGTGCAAGAAACATTTTTTCATTGGCTTCTAATGCTTTTTCAGACGACCTCAGAATCTCAGTTTCACTTTCTCTGAGTTTGTCGTTGGCTTGCTGAATATCCGTAATAAATTTTTGGATACCCACCACAAGTGGCTGAAAAAACAGTACCGCAAGCAAAAAAAGCGTGATAAGAATAGCCCCACTGACTACATAAACAATAATATTAAGTGTATCAACATGTCCTTTTGATTCTATTTCAAATTGTGCTACAATACCATTCATTGTTTTCAAAAATATACTTTCATTTTGTAATACAATGGGCATATTTTGCTGGAAAGCAGTTGCATTTGCATCTGCCTCATCAGAAAAATTAAGTTTAGCAATATTATTTTCTGCTCCTTTGAGTGCCTCAAAAGGGGCATTTATTTCTTTGAAAAGGTTTTTTGATTGCTCCGAAAGAGTAGGCTCTGAAAGCCCTAAAGCTTCGCTACCTAGTTGTATGGCGTTATGAGATTTTGTAAATAAATCTAATGCTTCTCTTAATTCTTTCTTAGATGCATTAAAAGTAGTTACATCTGTGCTTTGTTGCATAGTGAGGCTAGCTTTTGTCATTTTTTGGCTAAGCATACGTTGCCTACCCGCTACGTTGATGACTGTTGCGTCTTCCTTCACGTTTGATACCCCATTATGCACCACAAAAGTGCCTATTATTACCAGAAGGGCAATAATGCTCAAAGCAATAATATAGGTGACGGATAATTTTTTATGTTTCATTTATTGTGATATTATGATATTATGATAATTGTATTTAGAAGGAGTAACCCAAACCCAGCGTGCCCACCCAAATATTTTGAGCACTTATATAGTAAGAAGGCATTGAAATAACCAGTCTTTTGTAAAAAATTTGAAATCCAGCACCTAAAATAGGCGTAAAAATTTTGTTACTATCCTTCTCCTGCGTATTGCAACGCATAGAAGGAAACATATTGATAGAAACCGCCCAAGGTGATTTTTTGGATTTATCTGCTAGTTTCAGTCCAGGACCTGCGAAATTCAGAAAAATATTCTGCTTGAAATCCGTACTCATAGAAATTTGCCCGCCTATTGTCCAATTTACTGATTGGAGATTTTGATTAGAAATTTTATTTGTTACTGCATCTGGAGCATTGCCTTGCGCAAAAGAGGCATTAGTAAATAAAAAAATGAAAGGTAATACAAAGAGAGTTCTTAACATATTGTTTAGACTGTGAAATGTTTTTAGTGAATAATTGTTGTTAAATTGTTGCTAAATTTTCGCTAATGTACGCATTTTTCTAATAAAAAGATATTTCTAATAACAAAAATAAGGAATTAGTCCTTTTGAATGCCAAAAACAAATATTATCTATCCAAGTCATTAGACCTCCTGCAAAAGTAAATAATTAAACAAATTTATTTTTAATATATTGATTATCAAAATATTATGATATTTTATTTTTGATAATTAAACATAATATCAGTTGAAATTACTTGAAAAAATATT
>JAYVGJ010000532.1:0-1626 GCA_043772375.1 Raineyaceae bacterium
TGCCTGTTCTATTAGCTTTTTCTTATCCTCACGTTTGGGCGTTCTGATATTAGCTACAAATAGATTTTTAGGGGTTTTTTCTAATTGTGTGAGTCTTAAAACTCTACTAATAATATTTTTAGTGCTAACCATACTTTGTTCTGTATCAAGGTAAATAATAGCTTTATCCTCGCAAAAAACGCCCTCAATACCCAGACTATCAAAATTGGGGGCTTCTGTCAAGCAACTAGTGTTACATCTTCTAAATAAGTGTTTGATTTTGAATAGCTGAATTTATTGTGTTACTTTGCATTATGAAAAACCAAAAAATAGCTTTAAGCAGCTTACAACATAATTTATTAGATAAAATATCAAAAAAGAAGACGAGTAGCTCACGAGATAAGGAACGAGCTACCATTATTTTACATTTATCTGAAGGTGGAACGAGTCTTAAAACAAGCAAAAGTTTGGGCTTAGATTGGCGTAAAGTTCAACGTTGTCGTCTTCATTGGCAATCACAACAAGCATCTTTACTGGCTAGTGAGTTGAAATCTGTAGAAGATAAAAAGCCGTCTTTGTTACTCAAATCAGTTTTATTAGCTTTGTCTGATGCCCCTCGCTGTGGCTGTCCGAGTAAATTTAGCGCAGAACAATATTGTCAAATATTGGGTGTAGCACTAGAAAAGCCATCAGACAGTAATCACGAGGTTACTCATTGGAGCTTGGATATTTTGAAGCAAGAGATAGAGAAACGAGGTATTGTGAATAGTATTAGTCGCGCCCACTTGGGTGCTTTTTTAAAAAGGAGTCGGATGTAAAACCGCATAAAGTAGTCTATTGGTTACATCCTAAGTGTAGTGCAGCGGAGTTAGCGGAAGGGAGTAAACGCATTTGTGAGGTGTACAAACAAGCACCTATTTTGCAAGCGCAAGGTATTAAGACCTTGAGTGTAGATGAGAAAACAGGCATACAAGCCCTTGAGCGTAATGCAAGTGATTTGCCTATGCAAGTGGGAAAACCTGAAAAACACGAAGTGGAGTACATTAGACACGGTACACAGTGTTTAATAGCTAACTGGGATGTAGTAGAGGGCAAATGTGTACAACCTACTATTTTGGATACGAGAACAGAAGAAGACTTCCAACAACATATTCAGCAGACTGTAGAAGCCTATGCTAAGCCAACTAAATTTCGTTTTGTTGTGGATAACCTAAATACACATTGTAGTGAAACGTTAGTGAAATATGTAGCAGGATTTGAAAACACAACACAAGAAGAATTAGGAAAGAAAGGGAAAAGTGGTATTTTGAAAAATAAAGCTACTCGTACGCAATACCTTCAAAACGCAACACAAAAAATTACTTTCATTTATACGCCAAAACATTGTTCGTGGCTTAATCAAATAGAGATATTTTTTGGTGTTTTACACAAAAAAGCAATTAAAAGAGGTAATTTCATTTCTAAAGAAGACCTTAAAGACAAAATAGGTAAATTTATTACCTACTTCAATGAGACTATTGCAAAGCCTTTTAATTGGACATATGGCGGAAAGCCTTGTACTCTATAAATTATACGCTTATTTACTAGATGCTACACTAGTTAAGCCCAAAATGCCAATTTCTGAACTATGATTTTTTATGATTTTTT
>JAYVGJ010000533.1:0-1956 GCA_043772375.1 Raineyaceae bacterium
ATTTATTATTCGCTATAAATATCTCGCCCCGCTGGGGCTGAATACAAAACAACAATTTAAGAAAATCAGGTTTCCGTATAAATCTTAGTAGAACCAAAAATAAGAAAAGCAAGCCTAAAACTTGACGCCATGTATCTTGATAAGAGCGAAAGAGAACATTATGAAGGGCAACAAAAATTCCGACTTGATGAAAGTTCTAGGCTAAAAGAAGCACTAGAAAAAGCAGATATTAATGCTAAAGTAGAACTAGAAAAGGCAGTTCAAAATACAGAAGTTGAATTTATCAAAAAATCAATACTGAAAGGACTTGATAATGAAACTATTGCAGAAATTACAGGATTCACAATAAAACAAATTCAGAAAATAAGAACTCAAAAATAAATAAAAAAGTAGCTTTTCATATAGAAAAGCTACTTTTTTATTTATTTTATGAAAAACCTTAAAACTACGCAATAGCTTTTATAGCAGCCGTAAGTTTTGGTAAAATCTCAAAAGCATCACCCACAATACCATAATCTGCCGCTTTGAAAAATGGTGCTTCTGGGTCTTTATTGATAACCACAATACATTTAGACGAGTTTACGCCTGCCAAATGCTGAATAGCACCAGAAATACCAACGGCAATATACAAATTAGGGCTTACCTTCACGCCTGTTTGCCCTACGTGTTCGTGGTGAGGTCTCCAATCTAAATCAGAAACAGGCTTAGAACAACCTGTAGCCGCACCTAGTGCTTTTGCAAGGTCTTCAATAATTCCCCAGTTTTCAGGTCCTTTTAGTCCTCTGCCACCAGAAACCACAATATTTGCTTCAGGCAAAGAAACTTCACCAGTTGCTTTTTCTGTTTTGATGATTTTCACACCAAAATCAGCATCAGAAAAACTAACTGCAAGCGTTTCTACTGTTGCTTTTGCACTTGTTGGTGTAGTGGGGTAAATATTTTTCTTAATAGCTAAAATTTTCTTTTCAGAAGAAATAACCGTATTAGCAAATGCTTTTCCTGTATAAATACTTCTTTTTACAGAAAAGCTACCAGAAGTTTCTGGAAGTGCCACCACGTTTGAGGCAAGTCCAGCTTTCAATTTTCCTGCCACGCGTGCTGCTACGGCATCTCCCAAAGAAGATTTTGCATAAACAAAAATTGAACTACTTTCTTTTTCCATAGCTGCCACCACCGCTGCCTGATACGCTTGTATCACGCCTGCATTTAGGCGAGTGTCGCCTACGTGTAAGACTTTTGTTGCGCCATAATTGCCTAAATTTTCTAGGTGTGTGTTGTCTAATTCTCCCAAAACAAGTGCTGTAGCAGTTGTAGCGGTCATTTCAGCAACTTTTGCGCCATAGGCAACAGCTTCCAGAGAGGAAGATTTTATGGCACCGTCTGCAATTTCTACAAATATTAAAACTGACATATATTTTTAGTTTTTATGATTAACAGCCCCTAAATCCCCAAAGGGGACTTTAAAGACAAAATACAATTCAAATATCGTTCAAATAGATTTTGTATAGCTCCCCTTCGGGGTTGGGGGCTTTTTATAAAACTTTTGCTTCATTTTGTAGTAAAGCAATCAAAGAAGCGGCATCTTCTGCAGCTATCATTTTCACGCCCGTTTTGGCAGGAGGAAGAGAAAACACACTTACGGCAGTTAGCATTTCTGGGCTAGCAGGCTCTACAACCAATAATGGCTTAGAACGTGCTGACATAATACCACGCATATTAGGGATTTTCCATTCAGCTATTGGCTCTTGGCAACCCAAAACTAGCGGAAGTTGTGCTTCCAAATATTCTTTTCCGCCTTCAATTTCACGCAACATTTTGGCGGTATTTCCTTCCAAATCAAGTTTCATTACGGGGGAAAGCGAGGGAATGTTAAGCATTTCAGCCACCATTCCGTGCACTTGTCCGCCATTGAAATCAATAGACTCACGTCCCATCAAAATCAAATCATAACCATTT
>JAYVGJ010000534.1:0-3635 GCA_043772375.1 Raineyaceae bacterium
TTATCTCAAATAGACAGAATTTTAATTGCGTTATTGCTTCCTGCTCGTATATGTGATATTCCAAGTTGTTATCACGCTTTTTTGCTAAGAAAAGGGCAAGCTATCAAACGTAATCCATTATTTCATTAACTGATGTTATGCAAATATATTTGTAGAGACGTTGCTTGCAACGTCTGAACGTAGGAAAATATCATTGTCCAATTCAGTAATAATATGCTTATTTATTTTTGTATTGTTTGTCGGTTAGACGTTGCAAGCAACGTCTCTACAACAAATCCATCAAATAAGATTATTTTTTGTGCAACATCAATTATTTAAAATAAACCCAAATAAAATGAAAAAATACTTAATAATCCTCTTGTGTGTGCTTTTGTGCGGTTGTGTTTCTACCAAAAAAATCAGAAATCAATCTTTAGGAGTGGCGAAATTTGATATTGAGAAATTTAATGGAAATTATGCAAATAAAGGTGATACAGCTAATTTTGGGATACTTTTCAGCAAACTACACCCAAAAAATATATTTCATAGCAATAAAATTTATCCAACTAATGAAGCTATCATTAATTTAAAATTTGATGGTAAAAAAACGCTTACTGTAACCACCATTGATAATAATAGCGTTTTGAGCGAAAAGAAATTGAAAGGAAAAATTAAAAATAATTATTTTTCTGTGAGAAGGAAACTGCTTTTTATTCCTATTCCATTTATTTTTTACATACATCAAGAAAATAAAATATTGCTTGGAAATGACAAAAACGGCAACCTTATTGTAAAAGATGGTTTTTATAACACTATTTTTATTTTGATGATAGGTGGAAATGATGGAATTTCGCAATCTCAACACAAAAAAAGCCCCTAAATCCCCAAAAGGGACTTTAAATACAGTTTTTTTTTAATCAGTCAAATTTTGTATATTTGCATTATAAAACTATCCAAAAAAAGTCAATGCAAGTAAAAATTATCAATAAATCAAAGCATAGTTTGCCACATTATGCCACTTTGGGTGCATCTGGAATGGATTTACGTGCTAATATCTCTGAAAATATCACACTAAAACCGCTAGAACGCTATCTTGTACCAACAGGGATTTTTATTCAACTTCCGCAAGGTTATGAAGGGCAAATCAGACCACGTAGCGGGCTTTCTGTCAAAAAAGGCATCACACTAATAAACTCTGTAGGCACAATAGACTCTGATTATATAGGCGAAATCAGGCTAGGAATGATAAATTTGTCTAATGAAGATTTCGTAATAGAAGACGGAGAACGCCTTGCACAGCTGATAGTGGCACAATATACCAAAGTGGAATGGTTAGAAGTAGCCATTTTGGACGAAACAGCACGAGGAGAAAATGGCTTTGGAAGTACAGGAGAAAAATAGAAAAATAGAAAAATAGTGAAATAGTGAAATAGTGAAGTAGTGAAATAGTGTGTAGTGAAGTAGTGAAATACATTTAGATAACGACATTGATAAACACATTGATAAATTTTTTTCATTTGTATTAAAATCCTGAAAGGATTTAATATTCATAGCCGTGACTAGCAGTTGCTAGTGTTGTACTTACGGAACGTGGTAACAATGTATTTCACTACTTCACTACTCACTATTTCACTACTCACTATTTCACTACTCACTATTTCACTACTCACTATTTCACTAAAAACTGGCACGTACTTTGTGGGTTTTTCGTAAACATTTTAAATATTATCTTTATGATAGATAAAAAAATATCTATAAAAATTTTCCTAATGCTATTTTTTGTAGTATTCGGTGCGTTTTCGTGTATAAAAAAACCTAATTTCCCTGTTATTCCTGAAATTTTCCCTGATTATGTCGTGAATAAACCTACAGTAAACCCGCTTTCTGGGCGTGTGTTAGAAGATAGCCTATTTATTTCTATCAAATACCAAGATGGTGATGGTGATATTGGGCTTACTGCTGCTGATACATTGCCACCTTTTGGCATTTTTGAGGGTAATAACCGCAATAATCCTCGTAATAAATTTTACTGGAACTATCATTGTCAGATGCAAACCAAAATAAATGGCGTTTTTGTTGATTTTATTTTGCCAGGTGAGCAAAATCTTAATGGTAGGATTTCCCCGTTGTTGGAAGGAGCAGCCACAAGTCCCATACAAGGCAGTATTTTATATATTCCTACGGCAGTGCCAAGCGACATTTTTTATGATGTTATCAACCAAACCACACGCTATAACGTGGAAACAAGGTTTAAGATTTTTATTTATGATAAAGCACTTCACCAAAGCAACGAAATATTAACGGAAACGGTGATTTTGAATAAGAGATTTTAAAAAATATTAATAAATTATCAAAAATAAATTACTAATAATTATGGCGTTCTCATTTTATAAAACTTTAGAGAGTGTGAAAGAAAAATACCCTCATATTTTGATTAAAAATAAGGGATTTATACCAGAAAATATGGATTTAATAGAAGTAAAACCTCATTTACAAGAAGAGATAACTTTTAATTTAGCTACATATAAAAGTAATGAATTTCTTGCATCTGAGAATTTAGTTTCACCTGTTTTGCGTGCCGCTTGGCGGTCTTATCATAAAGAAATCAACTATTGGAGTCATCAGGCTATTAAATATGATGAAGATTTGAGCGGAACACCTGATTTTATGTTTACAAAACTAGATGATGAACAATACCAAATCTTATCTTATCCAATTATTACAACAGTAGAAGCAAAAGCAGAGAATTTTGTAGAAGGTTGGTCGCAATGTATAGTGCAAATGCTTGCTTGTCAAAAACTTAACACACATAAAAATATTGTTGTCTTTGGTATTGTTACGACAGGGAAATTTTGGGAATTTGCCAAATTAGAAGGAGATACAGCAACTATTCATAATTTTTCTTACACCATCAATGATTTGCCAAAACTAATTACCGTTTTGGATTATTTGCTGGGAGAAGCAAAAAAACAACTTTGAGACTATCAAAAAATAAAATACTGCAATTATGGCATTTACAGATTATAAAAACTTAACTATTTTGAAGGCTAAACACCCTCAAATTATTGTCAATTCTGAAAGATTTATACCAAATTTACCAGAATTAACAATAAAAACGTCTTTACAAGAAGAAATAGACCATAATCTTGAGGCTTACCGTAGCAATGAATTTTATGCTTGTGAAAACCTTGTATCACCCGTTTTGCGCTATGTTTGGCATAATATGTATTTCAAAGACATCAATATGTGGACACACCAAGCCATTAAATATGATGATGACTTGTGTGGCGTGCCTGATTTTATGTTTACGCCACTTGACCAAAAACAATATCAAATTCTTTCTTATCCAATTATTACAACAGTAGAAGCAAAAGCAGATAATTTTGTAGAGGGCTGGGCGCAGTGTGTTGCGCAAATGCTTGCTTGTCAGAAACTTAACGTGAAACCAAATCTGGTTATTCTAGGAATAGTAACAACAGGAAAGATATGGGAATTTGCTAAACTAGAAGGTGATATTGTTGCTGTTCATAATTTTTCTTACACAATCAATGATTTGCCAAAACTAATCACCGTTTTGGATTATTTGCTGGGAGAAGCAAAAAAACAACTTTGAAACTATCAAAAATAAAAAACTATAATTATGGCATTTACAGATT
>JAYVGJ010000535.1:0-4491 GCA_043772375.1 Raineyaceae bacterium
TACTTATCTTATCACTCACGACATTCCAGCCGCTAATGGTTGCACTGCCGTAAATGCTACTTTTAGTTTGACTATTTCAGATTTGCCAACATCAGCCACTATTACCTCACCAATAACCACTATTTGTACAGGTCAAAGTGTATTGCTTACTTGTACTACAACGGGCGCAGGGCTTATTTATCAGTGGAAAAATGGAGCTACACTAGTCGGAACAAATAGTACAACCTTCTCTGCAACAACAGCAGGAAGTTATACAGTTGAGATTTCTAATGCTATTTGTACTACACCAATAGTTTCTAATACTATTGTAATGACTATAGTAACACAACCAGTTGCTGCTTTCAGTTATTCTTCTGCAAGTTTTTGCAAATCAGCAGGAACAGCCAACCCAACTGCTACACTTGATAGTGGAAGTAATTTTACAGCAACTCCTGCAGGTCTTTCTATCAATGCAAGTACAGGAGTTATCAACTTAACTGCAAGTACATCAGCTACTTATCTTATTACTCACGACATTCCAGCCGCTAATGGTTGTACTGCTGTAAATGCTACTTTTAGTTTGACTATTTCAGATTTGCCAACATCAGCCACTATTACATCACCAATAACCACTATTTGCACAGGTCAAAGTGTATTGCTTACTTGTACGACAACAGGCGCAGGGCTTATTTATCAATGGAAAAATGGCGGCACTCCTGTTGGCACAAATAGTCCAACTTTCTCTGCCACAACAGCAGGAAGCTATACTGTGGAGATTTCTAATACTGTTTGTACCACGCCAGTAGTTTCTAATACTATTGTGATGACTATAGTAACACAACCAGTAGCTACATTTAGTTATTCTTCTGCGAGTTTTTGTAAAACAGGCACAACAACGCCTACCATTACTAATACGGGAGGAGTATTTACAGTTGTGTCGCAAACTGCAGGCGTACCAAATACAGGGCTTATCATCAATGCAAGTACAGGGGTGATAGACCTTGCTTCAAGTCAAGTAGATGCTACTACAAGAACTGCTACATATCAAATAACTTACACTATTGCAGCAGCAAACGGTTGTAATTCTGCGACTACAAATACTGTTATTAGTATTGCAGAGCCTGCTTTGCCTGCTATTTCTGCATCTACATTGAGTATTTGCACAAGTACAAGCGCAACGCTTACTGCAACAATAAGGTCAGATTATAGTAATTACAAATGGACACTTTTACCTACTACAATCATAGCAAATAATGCTACTTCTACGTTTATAACAGTTTCAGTAGGAGGGACTTACGAGTTAGAAATAACAAATCCTTGTGGAACACAAACAACTGTAGTAAATATTACGGCAGTAACACAACCAGTTGCAACAGTAACTTATCCAAAGGCTAAATATTGTTCATCAGAAGTAGGAAATATCAGTCCTACGGCTACAATTTCTAGTAATAGTGTGTTTTCTGTTGCGCCTGCGGGGCTTACAATCAACCCAACGACAGGTGTCATAACCATAGATGCAAACACGCAAGTTGATGCTAATTTTGAGAGAATTTATACCATTACGCATAATATTTCTGCAGGAACAAGTAATTGCAATCCTGTTACGGCTACTTTTGTTGTTACTATTTACAAACTTCCAATAGCCAAAATTACTAATCCTTCTCCTTACTTTTTCTGTTCTGGTACAATAGCATTAAGTGCAGAAACACGTGCTGATTACCAATATCAATGGAAAAATAATGGTACAGACATTGCTGGGGCAACATCTGCTACGCTTTCTGTTACAGCAGTAGGAAATTATACAGTAGTAGTTGCGAGTGGAGGTACTGGTGGTTGTAGTGTGGTTTCTAATACAGTGGTGATACAACAAGGCTCAAACCCAGTTGTAAGCATTACGCCAACGCTTGTGGGTGTGCAGGGGCAAACTATGCCACTTGCGCCAATAATTACTGCACCAACAGGACAAGAAAAATACGAATGGTTGCCAAATGATGGTAGTTTTTCTGATAATACTGTCCTAAATCCTGTTTTTACTTTTACTAATAATGCTACTTATACGCTTACGGTGCGTGTGGGTGAGGGCTGTGTGGGTATGGCAAGTTTTACGACAAATGTCAATGCTGATGTATATTTGCCTAGTGCATTTTTCCCAGAAAGTGCTACAGTTGAAAATCAGACACTTAAAATATATGGTTTTGGAATTTCAGAATTAGAATTTAAGGTGTATGATAGATTAGGAAAACTTGTTTATCAGACGACAGATATTGCAGCAGCGCAAAATATTGGTTGGGACGGAAAATATAATGGGCAAAGCCTGCCCAATGGTGCTTATATTTGGTATCTTTCAGGAAAAAAAATCAATGGAGATGAGCTAAAATTTAACGGAAAAACCGCAGGAACAGTAATGCTGATGAAGTAGTATTGGAAAATAAAAACCGCCTTAAAAGTAATTTTAAGGCGGTTTTTTGATTGAGAAAAGAAATTTACTCTATTTTTTTGATTTCTTTTCTTTTTCTTTTGGTACTTCTGAATTCTTGGGTTTTAACACAATATTTTCAATTAAATCAGTTGTAATTTCAACTTCTTCTAATTTGCCTTTTACTCGTTCATATTGGCTATTAGAGGTCATAAAGCTACTGAATTTTTCTTGATTCAAAGATGTTTTTTCTTCGTTCATAAATTCTTTTGCAATATATTCACTAACAAAGCTAAAAGTTTTTAGAATAATTCCAACATTATCTTTATCAAATAAATCTTGTATATGAAGATTTACATTGATATTGGGTGAGTACTTAAGTTTACAATACTTTGTAAAAACAGTTTTAAATAATGAAAGAATATGATAAATATTAGTTGAGAAAGTATCTGCAAAATTGGAGTCTTTATTAGATATGATAAGCATTAGAGAGAAGGAAGTTGAAAAATCTTCAAACTTTGAATCTTCATTAAAAATTTTTTCATAAAGTCCGTCTTTATTATCTTTGTGAGAAATAAATAGTAAGTCTTTATTTGTTTTCCCACCTTGCATATAATTATTCATCACACTTACAGGGTCTTGCAAGTGATATGCTAAATAACAATTAGCAAAAACAACATTTGATATTTCCCTCACGCCTTCTGGCACTTCTCTAAACTCATCACGCCTTTTTTCGTACCAAAAATTAGTTTTAAAAGAGTCATTTTGCAGGCGGACTTGGATATCATCATTGGCACAAAAATCTCTGTCTTGAACAGGATTTTGAGAGTTGGTGTACCTAGTAACACTCAAATCAAATGTTTCTCCACCTGTTTTGAGCAAACGCAAAGTAACTAATGCTTCACTATCCATTTGGATACGTTTCGTGGGTGAAGCATCTTCGTAGGCACGGTAAATGGCATAAACGGTTTGTGCGCCATTGATGATTTGCAAGCCTGTTAGAGATACTTGTTCTGCTCTTTTGCCAATAGGAGGGAGCAGATACGTAATTGCCGTTATTCCGTTGTTGTAATACCAGAAATTAGAAGGGTCTTTAATTGCAGTTTTTTCTATATCAGCATTAAATTGTGATTGCAAAAGCGGATTGCGGACATTTTTATGGAAAAGAGAGAATTTATAGGTACTAAAAAGTTTCCAAATAGCTCTAGGACGCAACAAAAACATATGCGCCTCGTAGGGTTTATCAATTTTTATGCTGCCCGCTTTTTGGTATATTTCTATAGTAATTGGGCTTTCTTCAGGGTTTTGATAGCTTTGAAGTGGGTTTAAGGGGTCTATTTTTTTGTATTTCCTATCAATATAATCTACCTTCATTCTGTTGATATCAATGACTTCAAACTTGGTTTTGACATCACTATTCCTAAAACCTTCAATATTTTCGTCTGCGCCACCTTTATATTGAGATAATAAAAGAAAAATAAATTTCACTTCTCCATTTGCTTTGAGGTGCAAATCAAGGTCAACTAATTTCTGTTTTAATCTTTCGTGCACACTTTTCTTTTCTCCACGCAAAACGGTTTCAAAATCTTTTTCCAAAATCTCGTTTTCCAGTCCTTTTAAGGTATTTTTCATTTTATTTTTTGATTTTCTGTTTGAAATATTTTTAGTTTTCTCCCACTTTACTTGCGCTTGGGTATTGCGCTTGGCGTTTGCCACTCTGTTAAAAATAATGGTATTATAAACTTTATTTTTTTGTTGTACCCAAATTTACAGGCAGCACGTAGGCTCAACTGTGTGCGTGGGGATAGCACGAGGCGTTTTTCAGCGGAGGCGGCTTTTCAGCATCTAATATTGTACGTTTCGTACAGGAATTATTTAATCTAATCAGCCTACTCGGAACAACAACTAAAAAATAAAAAAAGATAGAAAAACACGCCCTACTATTCAGTAGGGGTATTTTTTTTGTCAAATAATAGTGCTATTCCTTTGTGGTAAGCAACTAAACACACTATTACGACAAGTGCCACGAGTGCCAAATCTTTAATATTCATAATTTTACGTTTTTTATTTTGTGCCTTTTGTAGGACTTGTTTGAA
>JAYVGJ010000536.1:0-9741 GCA_043772375.1 Raineyaceae bacterium
GGAAAATAGGCGGGACAATTCAGTGTATTAAAATAAATTATAAAATAAAAAACATATATACTTTTTAAGATTGAAAACTGTCCATAGTATTGTATCTAAGTGTTGAGTATTATTGAGTGAGTAGTGAAATACATTGTACTTTGTATTTCACTCAACACTACTCACTCAACACTCAACACTTATTTCCCTAGTTCTTTTTTGAGTTTGGCGAGTTCACTTTCTATGTCGTTGTTCTTAAAAAAGTCATTCATTTCTTTCATTTCATTTTTGGTATTATCTTCCGAAAGTTCCATAAAAGCGGATGCTTCTGCCTCACTTTGTAGGATTTTATTCTCCATTTGGTCTATTTTGCCCATTTTGTCATCAGAAGACATAAGGCTTTTACTTGCCATTGTCATAGCTTTTGCGAGCTGACTGCGCGCAATAAGTCCGCCTTCTTTTAGGCGTGCTTCATATAGTTTTTCTTCTAATTTTTTGATGTCTTCTTTGATTTTTGTATTATTTTTCTTAGAAATTTCGTGCATTTTCTCAAATTCTTGTGCTTGTGTTTGTGCCTCGTGTTGTTTTTCTAAAGCACGCCTGGCAAGACTTTCGTTGCCTTGTTTGAGGGCAAGAAGTGCGCTTTTGTGCATTTTTTGAGCAGTTTCTACAAAGCCCTGCCATTGTCTAAACAGTGTTTTTTCTCCTGCAATGGCTTTTACAGTAGCGTTTTTTGCCCTAAAAACGTCTTCTTGCATTTTTAGAACGGTATATTTTATCATTTTCTCTGGGTCTTCCGCTTTGTCTAGCCAGTCGTGAAAAAATGCTTTAAAAATGTCTTTTATTCTTTCCCACATAAATTTAATGATTTTTTAATAGAATTTTCCAATCAAATTCTAAGCTTAAAATTACAATAATTATGCTAAAAAAGCAATTTTTTTGATGTTTTGCAGGAAATGTAGCATGTTTTTGGAAATGATTGTAGTTAGAAATTAAGTAGGCTTTTGTAATGAATTTATTATAATTATTTGATTATCAGTATTTTGTATTCATTCATAATTCATAATTAAAAATTCACAATTATTTACGAGTTATTTTTTTATCTTTGCTTTATGAAAATAGTTCACTAGATATAATTATCAGTGAATTTATAATTGACAATTAAAAATTCAATGCAAGAAATTCTTTCCAAATTACGCAAGTACGAGATAAAAATTCGTAAAGCCATCAATACGCAAATGAAAGGCAACTTTCATTCTGTGTTCAAAGGTGCGGGTTTGGAGTTTTCTGACGTGAGAGATTATATTTATGGTGATGATGTCCGCAGAATAGATTGGAACGTGTCAGCAAAAGGAGAAGGAACTTATGTTAAAGAGTTCAAAGAGGAAAAAGAACAAACAGTTTTTTTTCTGCTAGACGTGAGCGCATCACTAGAAATAGGAAAAAATAACTACACAAAACTACAACTAGCTAAGGAAATTTGTGGCGTTTTGATGCTGTCCGCAGTAAAAGAGGATAGCCATATTGGTCTTATCTGCTTTTCTGACCAAAAAGAAAAATATATCAAGCCAAAAAAAGGCTTGCGTTATGGTTATGAGGCAATTCTTAATCTTTTTAACTTAGTGCCTGCTTCTAAACAGACAAATTTAGAACAAATGTTGGCGTTTAGCCTCAAAATGCTCAAAAGAAGGTGCGTTATTATTTTGGTTTCTGATTTTATTGATGAAAATTACCTCAAAAATCTCCAAACATTAGCACAAAAACACGACCTTGTTATTATCCAGGTTTACGACACGCAGGAAGTTGATATGCCTTCTTTGGGCATTATTCCCGTTTTTGATAATGAAAGTGGCAAAACTGTATGGCTGAACACCTCCTCTACTACTTTGAGGGAGGAGCTTGCAGAAAAATTTGAAACGACTAAGGATAATATACAGGAAATCTCTAAAAAACTTAAGGCAAACTACATTGCCATCAACACAGAAGATGATTTTGTGGCGCAACTTATCAAACTTTTTAGGGTGCGGAGGACAAAAGGGAAATGATTTCAATTACGAATTATCAATTACGAATTACAGAAAATACAATTAAGTGGAAATGCAGGGGCTGGGCTTGCCCAATGTGCGTAAGCAATAAGGCAAAAAAATTGGGCAAAAAAACCATTTTACGTAATATTTATAGTTATTTTTTAGCTTTTGTTTGCTTTTTTCTCATAAATACTACTGTTTTTTCGCAGCAAAAAGATAGTATTTTAGATACAAAACATTATCAACCAAAAGGAATTTTCCTGAAAAAGCAGGCAAAAATAGGAGAAAATATTACTTATATTTTGACTTTTCGTTATCCAAAAGATTTACAGGTGCTTTTCCCTGACACTAATTATAATTTTTCTCCTTTTGAGCTAAAACAAAAACGTATTTTTCCTACAAAAACAGACAAAAAGACTAATTTAAGCCTTGATAGTGTGATTTATGAGCTGAATACTTTTGATTTGCAAGAGAAACAAATATTAGATTTACCTATATTTTATTATTTTGAAGGGGATTCTATCAAAGTAAATGCTGAAAATGACACTATTACACTCCTAAAAGTAGCTCCAACACTTGAAAATTCTAAAAATAGTGTAGGAGAAAACCCTGCAAATAGCTTAGAAAAGCAACTAAAAAGCAATTTACAACATTTGCCACTTAGACAACAAGTTAATTATCCTTACTTTGTGGGTGGATTTTTGGCTATATTATTGTTTTTATGGATTGTGTGGCGTTTTTCTGGCAAATGGTTTAAGATGCAATTTAAGTTATTTCAGCAAAGACGGCGTTATGACAACTTTAAAGACAGTTTTAATAAAGATATGGCACGTATCAGGGTAAATAAACGAGTAAAAGACATTGAAAATGCGTTAAGTATTTGGAAAAAATACCTTGATGATATGGAAAACAAACCATTTACGAGCTACACTTCCAAAGAAATTACGCAAATCATCAACGAACCAAATCTATTAGAAAGCCTTTCTTCTATTGATAAAGCTATTTATGGGCAAATTATTGATGAAAATCTGGATAAAAATCTTGTTTATTTGAAAGATTTAGCAAAAATGCGTTATATCATCAAACAAAAACAAATTAGAGGCATAAATGAAGAGTTGGTAAATTTTTAATGCTGTTTTGAAATTTTAAAACTAGAGGTAATGATTTGTTGAGAAATATCAACACAAGCAGAAAATTAAAATATTTTTCTACGTAATTCGTTATTGGTGTCGCTAATGCTAGAACATCAACAACGGCAGAAAAAACATACCAACAAAGGCTAAAATCTTACAAATTTATAGCAACATTATGTTTTTTAAATCTACGTGTGACAAATATAGTTTTTTTAAGCACCTGAACAATTACTTTTTAACTTTTTACAAATTTGTACATTAATAACTTATGAGTGACTTTCGTCCTGAAACATTTATAGAATTCGTCAGAGTTACAAAGCCCATTTGGTTCATTAAAATCATTTGGGTTGGTGCTCTTTTTTTTTTATCAACAATACTTTTTATTGCTTTTAAAAATAATTTTGATATTTTCTGGAACTATTTAAAATTTTTTACTCTTGCTTTGATGATACAAATGTTTTTCACTTATTGGATGACGTATAAAATTTATAATTTAGGACGAAAAGCCTTTATGCAGGTCAAAAATAGAAATTTGAAAATTATTGTAGATGTTGAAGTTTTTATAAGCGGATTTGACTTATTTTCAAAAAAAACATTTTTTAATATCAATAAACCAATATATGATTTTAATCAAGTGGATTTAATATTTGCAGAAAATAGTTTAATTATGTTAGGAAAACTAAGTCAATTTGGTGCAGTGTCATTTGCTGCACCAGTAGAACTTTTAATATCAACTCCTCAAACATCCGCTTCACAAGCAAAAATTATCAATTGGGAAGAAAAAAACGAAACAATAAGCATAGAAATAAAAGATGATTATTATGCTACGTCATTCAAAATTGAATTTAAAAGCCATCAAAAAGAAGTAAAGTTATGGTTGCTTAAAACTATCAAATATACTTCATAAAATCATTTGTGCCTTAGTTGGTATGTCTTTTACTGCCGTTGAATTCTATGACAAAACCAAACCTTTTTGAAAGTTTTTTTGTATTTTTTCCCAGATTCCTATGGTGTTAGGTTTTTTCTACCTGCCATCAAACTACGCCAAACAATGTATTCAGGCACTTATATAAGCACAAAACCACCAAATAAGGTAGTTTTATGTTTTGTTATAAGTTTGTAGTAGGTTTCTTTAATTTTTGCTGCCGTTGTTGGTGTTCTAGCGTTAGCGACACCAACAACGAACTTGTAGCAAACAGCATATCAATAACCAAAAGGTTTTTATTTTCTTATACCTCAAACAACCAAAATATGAAGATTTTTACCAAAAATAAAAGAGTGTACAGTAGCAAATAGTGAGATAACAAAAAAACAACGCAGTAGTTATTTCAAATAATTACTGCGTTTATTTTTATTATTTTTTTATGTGTCAAAATCAGTTTAAATTAGACAATAGTAGCAAAACGAGGGTCTATTTCACCTATTTTTTTAAAATAATTGGCTGTTTTTTCTTCGTGTTTTAGTTCTCTTTCTTTCAGCAAGGTTATTTCTTTTTTTAGTTCTATATTTTCAGCTTTTAACTTCTGCAGTTTTGGCTTCAAAAGGTTGTGAAACTGCTCTTCTATCCCAAAAAACAAACCCAATTAGCCCAAAAATACCCGCAAAAAGTACGCTACTACTAGCAATAATGATAGCAAAAAATATGCCCATACGCTTGTCTAGTCCTTTTACCTCTGTATTGGTAACGGCTATTTGCTTATTAGTTTCTGTTTGTTGTTCTGCAATTTTATCAATTTTATCAGCAAGTTTTCCTTGTTGTTTGGCAAGTTCTGCTATTTGGTCTGTGAGTCTATCTATTTTATCCTGTGCAGGCAAAATAGTAGCACTAAACATAGCACTAAGTATTATCAGGATTACAAAATTTTTTTTCATTTTTTTATGTTTTAAAGCACACAAAGTTAAACAAAAATTTTAAATAACAATAAAATTCTATATTTCAAATCTATTTAAGTTGTTATATCGTACATTTCCTAATTTCCAATCAAGATAAATGCCCCCCAAAAGAAGGGAGAAGGATATTTTGCCTTAATTTTCTGCTGTGCATTTTTGAAAGCCTGACGTTTGTCTTTGATTTTCATTGTGGCGTATTCTTGACGATAGGTGGTTAAAAGCTCTGTTGTAGCCTCGTCATCAACTTTCCAAAGGCTCATAATGATACTTTGCGCACCTGCCAACTGAAAAGCACGTTGCAGACCATAAACCCCCTCACCACTTTGCGTTTTTCCAAGCCCAGTTTCACAGGCAGACATTATTACTTCTGTATTTTCTAACGACAAACCAGCCACCTCGTATGCACTCAAAAGGGCATCTTCTTTCATTTCTCCGCTTCTTTCAAACTTAAAATAATCCATAATTCCTGCCAAAATAATCCCAGAATTAAGCATTGGGTTGTTTGATGGCTGATTTTCTGCTTGTCCTATGGTTGCTCTGTCTTTGTCTGTTTTTTCAGCCGCAGGCAAGAAAAACCCGTGTGTAGCTATATGTAAGATTGCAGGATTTTTTGCATTTTTTATGCGCTCTTCTGTGGCATCTTTTCCTAAATGTAATTCAGTTTTGTAGTTCTTTTTTAAGATTTTTTCTACCGCAATTACTTCTGCTTCTGTGCCAGGAAGGTCGCTAAAATACGCATTTGCGAGCCAACTATCTTTCTGATTATTCAAATCAATAGGGGTTTTATCTGCATATTCTTTTTCTAACTTCTTGTTTATCAAATAACTAGGTCGTCCAATAAGTATAGCGGTATTATTGGTAGAAATTTTTACTTCATTCAAAATATCTCTTGTACTCGTAACAGAATGTATATCAATTTCATCAATAACATATTTGCCTGTCGCAGTATTTAGCAAAGTATTAAGGTTGATTTGTGTATAAATGCCATCTGGTGCAACATAAACACGCTCAATTCCTTGTAAGTTTTCAGCAAATTTTTGCCAAAAAACCTTATAAGTAATTTTATCTTCTTTCTTAAATTTGACAGAATTTTTATAGAAATACAAATCCTCTTCCATACTATAACCATTCCTCAAAAACACTATTTCAGGTGCTGTGGTATTCTTTTTGATGACAAAACCTGCATAAACAACGGTATCAGCCTGCAAAGTTAGACGTACAATTTCTATGGCTGCTTCTTTGTCTTTGAGTTTTTTCTGAATATCTTTCCAATTAAAAATTTTGGTATTAAAAGCCTCATCAAAGTTCTTAGATTGTGTAGAAAGGTCTTTTTCTAGTGCATTGGCTAGCCTTTCCAAACTATCCAAATTCACTTTTTTCTGACGACTTTCAGATGCACCCAAATTGTAACTTTTAGCTATTATTTCTCTTATATTTTGCCATTCTTCATATTTTTTGATAAGATTTTTATCATTACTTGCAAGTATATTCTTTTTTGCCTTAGAAGTAGCATTCAAAATAAGCCCTTTTGTGCTTAAAAGTAGGTTATAGGCATCTCCAAGCAAAGCATCAGTCGTAGGACTTGCTTTTCCTGCATTTCTTTGAGATTGATTAACAGCAAAAAGCACAAAATTATCCAAAAAAGGCTTATTGGTATTAAAAAACAAGCGTTTTTCCTCTTCACTCAACGCAGAAAAATTCTCTTCTATCTGAACAAAAACAGATTTTACCATACGTTGATACAACGGCTCTGCTTGCGCAAACTTGCCCTGTGTTTCAAAGAAAAGTGCCGCATTATTCAGTGTGGAGGTAGTATTTGGGTGTTTTTCACCAAGATTTTGCACAAAAATCTCTAATGCTTCCTTATACAACGGTTCTGCTTTTGCGTAGAGTTTGTTATCCTCAAATAAAATAGCCAAATTGTTCATTGAGGCGGCTGCTTTGGTACTTTTTGCACCAAAAACCACCTTCCTGATTTCCAATGCTTTTCTATAATTTGCTTCTGCTTCTGTATTTTTGTTGATACTTTGATAAAAACCCGCCAAATTATCCAATGAGGCGGCATATTCTGCTGACTTCTCTCCGAGTGTCATTTTTCTAATATTTAATGCTTGTTTATAAAGGCTTTCAGCTAAACCGTTTTGCTTATTTTTTCTATACAAAAGTGCCATAGCATTGAGTGTGGCGGCATATTCTGGGTGATTAGTGCTTAATGTGCCTTTGCGTGTTTCCAGCACTTGTTCATAAATCTTGCCTGCCTCTGCATAACGCCCCATTGCAGTATAAAGATTGCCCAAATTGTTCAGAATAGAGGAATAAGCAACCGTATTTTTGCCAGAAACTTTCTCTTCAATATCTAACGCTTGCCTAAAAAGTGGCTCTGCTTCCACGTATTTGCCCATTGCGCTATACAAAGTAGCTAAATGTGCGGCAGTTTGCGCATATTCTTGTGTACTTATGCCTTTTTTGGAGCGTGAGATAAGATTTTCCTTATGAATTTCTGCTGCTTGCTCATAACTTCCCATTGAGGTATATAAAATTCCCAACTCGTCCATCAAGTTCATAGAAATAGCACTATCATTGCCCAAAACCTCCTTACAAGCTCCCAACGCCTCCAAATACAAATCTTCTGCCTCATTATTACGTCCTTGATTTTTGTAAAGTGTTGCCAGATTTTCTAATGCCTCAATATAATTAGTGTTTTTACTTGTAAAAGTTGCTTTATAACTCTCCAAACCAAGATTATAAAGTTCTTCTGCTTTCTTAAACTCGTTAGTTTCATAATACAACCCAGCCAAAATAATCTGTGTATCAGCATATTTTGCACTATTTTCACCATATTTTGCTTTCAAAACAACAAGTAATTTACTTAAAGTTGCCTTTGCTTTTGGATAAGATTGCGTTTTTAGGTAGCAAGTAGCCAAATTATTCATTGCATTTTGGTACTTTTGGTGCGTTTCTCCTAGTGTTTCCAAAAATATAGCCGCTGACTGCTCGTAAAGCGGTTGTGCTTTGTCATATCTTTGCAAATTATCATACAAATCAGCTAATAAATTGGTTGTAGTGGCATATTCAGGAGATTTTTTGCCTACTGCTTTTTCTTGATTTGCTTGCGCCTTCAAAAGCAATGGTTCTGCAAGTACAAAATTATTCATTTTGGTATGCGTAACCGCCATATTATAGCTTGTAGTGGCATAATTAAAGCTATTTTCACCCTCTTTATTTTTGACAATAATAAGGGCTTTTTCCAAAAGTCCCAAAGATTCCGAGTATTTTTCTTGCAACATTTTCACCCTGCTAAAATAATTCAAAGTGCGAGAATGTGGCGCAGTTTGCGTTGTAGCGGCTTGTTCACGCAAATAAATAGCATCTGTAAAATATTTTTCAGCTTTTACAAAATCTTTTTCTTCTCCCAAAATCCTACCCAAATCAGACAAAATAACAGCAAGATATTCTTCTTTTCCTTTCTTATTTTGAAATTGCGGTAAAATTTCTTCATACAAAACCTTAGCTTTTGGCAACTGATTAAGTTCTTCATAGCAAACAGCTAAATTACCTGCAATTTCCAAGTATTCTGGGCTATCCAAACCTTTTTGCTCTTTACGTATGCGTGCTGCCTGCACAAAAAGCGGCTCTGCTGCTTCAAATTTACCTTTGTTACTCAATAAAACGCCTTTTGCGTTGAGTGTAGTGGCATAATCCAAATGGTTTTCTCCAATGGTCTTTTTCTGAATGACAAGCGCATTATCCAACAGTTTTTCTGCTTCTGCTATTTTGCCATCTTTCACGTAAGTAAACGCTTGATTCACAATGGTTTTGGCGTATTCTGGTGTATCTTTTCCTGCTACAAGCGCAGAAGAAGTATCAGGTTTTTCTTTTGGATTTTTAGGATTTTTGACAGGCACGCCTTCCAAACTATTGTAAAGAGCTTCTGCTTTGGCTTTTTGCCCTGTTGCGTTGTATAAAGTAGCTAATTTGTCTAGTGTTTTGACATAATCAGCGTGTTTGTCGCCTAAAACTTTTTTGCGTATGGCAAGCGTTTTGAGGTAAGATTTTTCAGGTTTTAGTGCATTTTTTATGTCTGCGCTAGCCATTGCTTGCGTTTGGAAACCTGCTAAATTATAATAAAAAGAGCCTAATTTTTCTGTATCTTTTCCAAGTGTTTTTTCTGCTTCTGGCTCTGCTTTTTCGCCTAAATCTGCTGCTTTGGCATAATTTTTGGCTTTTGCCGCTTCTATCATTGCGTTGTAAAGTTCCGGAAAAGTTTGTGCTTTTACGCTAAAATTAACCAAAATATTCAGGCTAAAAAAGAAGCTTAAAATAAGTAAAAAATGTTTTTTCATTGTATTTTGTAAAAATTTTCGTGTAAGTTTTTATAAATTATTGATTAAATTCTACTTTGCTCTGAATGATAATTTCATCAAGAATATTATTCAAATGACCATTTTGGATAGCCATTTCAAAACATTCTTTTAAAACTGGGATATTAATGATTTCCTCAATACAATTCATATATTTATCAACGATGACATCAATAGAATAGACTTTATTAGCATTTTCTCTGATTTTGTTTCTAATATTTATGATATTTTCTTCTGATTTGATGACAAACGTAATAGTTAGACTTTGGACATAATTTTGATATTTTTTATAAAAAGGCAGATTTTTCTTCTTACATTTAATTGATGAAAAAAAACAAAAAACAGAAAGAA
>JAYVGJ010000537.1:0-4529 GCA_043772375.1 Raineyaceae bacterium
TGAAAATAATAAAAAAGCTACTACTTTTGATGTTTAAAAATACTTTACGTAATTGTAGCAAAATAGTTCCATATTTAGTGAAAATTATTCTCATAATCATAATCAATTTGTAATTATACCAATATAAATGAAACTTTTAGAAGGAAAAACTGCCCTCATCACAGGTGCATCAAAAGGAATAGGGCGTGCCATTGCCCAAAAATTTGCCCAGCACGGTGCAAATGTGGCTTTTACCTACCTTTCTAGCGTAGAAAAAGGACTTGCATTAGAACAAGAACTGCAAGAATATGGCACAAAAATAAAAGGCTACCGCTCTGACGCTTCAGACCACGCCGCCGCTGATGCCCTCGTCACGCAAGTAATGGCTGATTTTGGTGCGTTGGATATTCTTGTAAATAATGCAGGAATTACAAAAGATGGCTTGCTTATGCGTATGAGTGAAGAAAATTGGGACGAAGTGATGCGTGTAAATCTCAAATCTGTGTTTAACCTCACCAAAGCCGCCACAAAACCAATGATGCGTGCTAAATCCGGCTCAATCATCAACCTAACCTCTATTGTGGGCATTCGTGGCAATGGCGGACAGTCTAATTATGCTGCCTCAAAAGCAGGTATTATTGGCTTTACCAAATCCATTGCATTAGAACTTGGCTCACGAAATATACGCTCAAATGCTATTGCACCTGGTTTTATAGAAACTGAAATGACCCACGAACTTGCCAATAAAGAGGATTGGATGAACGGAATTCCGCTAAAACGTGGTGGAAAACCTGAAGAAGTAGCTGATGCTTGCGTATTTTTGGCAAGTTCGTTGTCTAGTTATATCACAGGGCAAGTTTTGCAGGTTGATGGCGGAATGCTTACTTAGTAGTGAAGTAGTGTTGAGTGAGTAGTGAAATACATTATACTCTGTATTTCACTACTCACTCAACACTAAAAAATGTTTTATTTTTTGCTGATGACAAGCAGGCTACAGGTAGCAGAGGCTATTATTTTGCCATTTTTATCTAAGATTTCACCTTCCATAGCAATTATTTGTCCACCTTGTCTAATAAGTTTTGAACGTGCAGAAATAGTTTCATTTTCGTAGGCTTTCCCCAAAAAATTAACATTCAGGTTTACAGAAACTGCTGGATTATCTTTTGGAAGTGAAGCAACAGTCATTCCCATAATATCATCAAGAATAGCCGCAGAAATCCCTCCGTGCAATAATCCTAGTGGGTTTGTCATTTCTTTTCTAACTAAAAACTCAATTTCAATACTACCAAATTCTGCTTTTTTGAGTGTTCCGTTTAGCCATAAAGTAAATGGTGGAGCGTGTTGTGGAAGAGGTTTATTGATGTATTCTTGAAAAAATGCCAAAATAGGCGTAATTTCTATTGATTTTTCTGTTTGATTTTCCATAAATTTTGTAGAGTTTTTTGTTGGTATTTTGTTAAAAATGAATAAGTATTGAGTGGCTATTAAAACAAATATTTTTATATTAACTACTTGATTATAAATTATTTATACTTGTAATTTGTAATTCGTAATTGGTAATTGAATGTAGATGTTTTTATTTTGCAAATATATTTATTATATTTAAGGCGCAAATGTAAATAATTTGCACTAAAATCTAAGTAAACATATCAAAATATATCATAAATATTCACAAATAATGGAAATATCACGTGTTTTTGACCTTCTGGAATACCAGTCTGAAAACTACCCCAAAACAGATGCAGTGTCAGCAAAAATCAATGGAAAATGGGTCAAATATAGTACACAGTCCGTCATAGAACAATCTAATCTGGTGGCATTAGGGCTTCTTAGGCTTGGAATAGGCAAAGATGACAAAGTTGCTATTATTTCTGAAAGTCGCCCAGAGTGGCTTTTGACAGACTATGGTATCCAAAAAACAGGGGCAGTAAGCGTGCCTATGTACCCAACTATCACGTCAGAAGACTACCGCTACATACTTGCAGATGCAGGCGTGAAGGTCATTTTTGTTTCTACAAAAATAATTTATGATAAAGTGATGAAAGCAATAGAAAACATCAATGAGCTTTCAGCAAACAGTATTTATCTTTTTGATGAAGTTGAAAACCTGCAAAATTGGGCGAAAGTCAAAGAATTAGGGTCAAAAGATGATGCCCAAATCTTGGACAAAATCAAGGCTAAGGTAACTCCAGAAGACCTTTTTACCATTATTTATACTTCTGGCACGACAGGTATGCCAAAAGGCGTGATGCTCACACATAACAACGTGGTAACCAACGTAAAAGCAGCTATTTCTAGCCTGATTTTGGACTACAATACACGTGCAATGAGCTTTTTGCCACTTTGCCACATTTTGGAGCGTACCGCAACTTGCGCCTATATGATGAACGGTTACTCTATTTATTTTGCTGAAAATATGGACAAAATAGGGGAAAACATGAAAGAAGTTCAACCACACATTTTTGTAGCTGTTCCGAGAGTATTGGAGAAAGTTTATGACAAAATTATGGCAAAAGGCTACGAACTTTCAGGCGTGGCAAGAAAATTGTTCTTTTGGGCTGTAAATTTGGCATCTGAATATGACACGCAAAAAAGTGGCGGATTTTTCTATAATATTCAGTTGAGCATTGCTAACAACCTTATTTTTGACAAATGGCGTGAGGCTTTGGGTGGAAATGTAAAATATATCATTTGTGGAAGCGCAGCACTAAATCCTAGACTTTCACGCATTTTTTGGGCAGCTTGTTTGCCTATCTTAGAAGGCTACGGAATGACAGAAACCTCGCCCGTAATCACAGCGGGAAGCCCTTACAAAGAAGATTATTGCATAGGAACAACGGGAAAAGTAGTGGCAAATGTGCAGGTGAAAATTGCAGAAGATGGCGAAATTTTGGTGAAAGGTCCTAACGTAATGAAAGGCTATTACAACAAACCTGACCAAACTGCAGAAACTTTTGACGCAGACGGTTGGCTAAAAACAGGGGATATAGGAGAATTTGTGCAAGGCAAATATCTCAAAATAACAGACCGCAAAAAAGAGATTTTTAAAACTTCTGGCGGGAAATACGTTGCGCCACAAAGGCTGGAAAACGAACTGAAAAGCCTTAGTTTGGTAGAACAAGCTATGATTATTGGTGAAAATCAGAAATACCCTGCTGCCTTCATTGTGCCTAATTTTGAGGCAATGAAAAGTTGGTGTCATCTGCATAATATTGCTTATACTTCTGACAAAGAAATGATTGCTAATCAGCAGATTATCAACAAAATACAAGAAGGAATAAACGAAATAAATGAGCGTTTTGCGCAATATGAGCAAATCAAACAATTTAGACTTTTGCCCGACCTTTGGACTATTGAAAGCGGGGAAGTAACGCCAACGCTCAAACTCAAACGCAAAAATATCCTTGCCAAACACAAGGCAATTCACGACGAGATTTTTGGACTGAATGAGAAGAAAATGAAATAATTTTCGTGATTTTGAATAACGAAAAATCAAGAAATTATTTTTTTGCTAGAAGAATCTTTGGAAGGTTTTGGGGCAAAAGCATTAGGTGAGAGTATTTTTACGCAAGCTGAAACAGTTTCAGAACTTCGTGAGAACATTAAAGATGCCATAAAATGCCATTTTGAACCTGAAAATATGCCTAAAATGATTATTTTAGAAAAAATTTTATAAACAAAATGCAAACTTATATTTCAATCTTGCGAGGTATCAATGTTGGTGGACATAAATCTGTCAAAATGGACGTTTTACGCCAAATCTATGTTGATTTAGGATTTGAGAATGTGCAAACTTATATTCAGAGCGGAAATATAATTTTCTGCTCTGAAAATAGTTCTACACAAGATTTGACTACAAAAATAGCAGGAAAAATATTGGAAAAATTTGCTTTTGAAGTGCCTATAATGGTCGTTTCATTACCAGAGTTTAAGGAAATTATCAATAATAATCCGTTTTTAGAAGATATTTCACAAGAAAAACAATTAGAAAATCAGAAGGAAAATCAGAAAGAAAATCAAAAGGATAGCACATATTTTCATATTACTTTCTTGTCAGAAATACCTGAAAAAGCACTTTTTGATAAAATCAAAGAAAAAGAATACCAAAAAGATGAAGTAGTATTAGTTGGAAAAAATATTTATTTGTATTGTCCTGAAAGTTACAGTAATTCCAAACTTACTAACAGTTTTTTTGAATCAAAATTAAAAGTTATAGCTACCACAAGAAATTGGAAAACTAGCTTAGAATTGCTAAAAATGGCAGAAAAAATCTCAAATAGTAATTAAGAAATGTACCAAAAAAAGTTTTTAAAATCAGTTTTTATCATTTTCCTGTTGCTTATTTTCTCTCAAAAGAATTTCGCACAAATTGGAGGTAGAAACACCTTCAATTTCCTAAATCTTACCCCAAATGCTCGTACTGTGGGCGTAGGAGGCACAAACGTATCACTCGCTCACGGAGATGTGAATATGTTTGTGAATAATCCTGCACTTTTGGATAGCGCAATGGTAGGAAAAGGTAGCTTTAATTTTACAAGTTTTTATGCTGG
>JAYVGJ010000538.1:0-8398 GCA_043772375.1 Raineyaceae bacterium
ATAGCTTTTGCTATCAAGTTTCCTACTTTTGCACGCTGCACCCCTGAAAATCCGTTATAATCTTTCATTTTTTGTATTTCTTATGTGACAGCTATGTGATAAAAACACTATTATTAGCAAGTAACATCTTGATTATCAATCCTTTTTTTATGTGATGGTTATGTGATTTTCTATGTAAGGTCTATGTAACTACTTGATTTTATTTATTCTTTTTTGCAAAATGTAAGCATTTTTGTAAGCTGCTTTTTTCTCGTAATACAACTCAAATGCTTCTATTTCTCTTTCCACGCAGGAAAAATGATTTTTTGCATTTTTGACAAAAACACGTCCTTCCAAATAAATATGATTGATGCCATTATTATAGAAAAGTTTGGCAAGTTCGTAAACTGTTCCCACACTACCCGCCTCTCCAATTTCTGGAAAAACACGCCTTGCTATTATACTGGTAACATTATTTTTGGTGATAATGTCAAATAATTTCTCAAAATTTTCCTCAATTACAGGGAAATTTTCATACTTTATTTTTTCATTGACAACCGCTTCTGAAATATAATGCAAATTTGGTTCTATTCCAAATACGAGCTTTGCGCCTGCTTTGATGGCACGCAGGGAAAGTAAGCCTGTGCAACTTCCCAAGTCAATGACTACTTCATCTTCTTTTAGGAAATTATCCAATAAAACGCCTATATCTTCGTGTATAGCAGGCAAAATGCCACTTTCTATGTAAGCATTCACATATTCATTTGATGAAAAGCGTTTGCTACCTTCTTTTTTATTACTAGCATTATGCTGGTTTTTCATATTCTTTGTCTTTTTGGGTGATTTTTTGATTTGCTTTGGGCATAATATTGCGCTTGTATGCTCCGTTTACAATGCTTTTGAAAACATAAAAAATAGGATAACCACCAAAGGGACGTTCTGTTGTGGTATTATTTTTCCTACTTTTCTCACAAAGTTTTACTGCATCAGTTGCCATTTTCTTTTGTTTTGGCTCTGTAATGTAATCATTGATGTAATCTAAAATTCCTTGAAAACTGTGTGCATATTTGTAGATGATACCATCTCTATCAAGCTCCTTAAAATAGCGTTCTTGTAGCCTTATTTCAGGAAAAATAGCGCAAATTTGGGAATAAAAAACAGGATAAACTGATTTTAATTTGTTAAGTTCTTTGGCTGATTCTGCGTGCAGTGGTGTAGAAACACGTAATTTTTGCCCTGCAAACATCTGAAAATCATATATTTTGCAATAGGGAATTCCTGCATCATAAAAATAACGAAAAATATCTTTTTCAGTCCAATCATACAAAGGTTTGCAAAGTCTCACACGCAAGCAAGGACTTTCAGAAATATAACTTTCATCTTTTTTGATAAGTATTCCCTGAAGCCTTATCAAACTTTCATCTGCTCTAATGCCTGTAAGGATAGCCACACGCCCTTTTTCGTTTTTGCTCACCAAATCATCAGTAGTATATTGATTAAGCAATTTGTCGGAGGTAATAGCGTAGTCAGGAATTTCTCGTAAGTGTTTGCGGTGCTTGTCCCATTGTGTGTAGGTTTCTTTACGTCCAAGGATATACTTTTCACTTTGGAGCTGCAGGCAATAATAACGGAAATCAAAACGACCAGATAGGCGTAGTTCATTGACAAAATCAATAATATCATCAGGAATAATCTCCTCATCTCTGAAAAAGACTTTTGGGAGTGCCTTAATCTCTAATTCTTGATAAACCTCCTCCACGAGATAGAGAAGTGCAAGGGAATCTTTACCACCAGAAAACGCCACTAAAACATTATCAAATGTTTCTATAATATGTTTTATGCGTTCCTTTGCTGCCTGCAATACGTTTATTTCAAGCATATTGATGTAATCCATTTTTGTTGCCATATGGAGTTTTTGTCTTTTATTGTTAGATTGATGACTAACACTGTTAGTTGGATAGTTATCAGGTAAGTTATTGTTATAATTAGCTAATCATTAGCTTTTACTAGCAAAATGCTAGCTTTTTATTACTTCACTTAGATGCAGGTGCAGGCGTTCTGCTAATGTTTCTCCATCTGGATAATGATTTTTAAGCCACTTTTGGTAGGAGTACCAGGTATCTTTTTGTTGTTCATTATCAAAAATAATATCAGTACGTACCACGTAGCTATTTTCCTTTTTTTGCGCTGATTTTTCTGCCTCTTCTGCATCAGTTTGGCTATTAAGATTTACATCTTTATTGGCAAAATGTAATTCCCAATCTGCAAAGCCCCACTCTGATAAATCATCTAATTCAAAATTATTAGCAAGTATATCAGTATCCCACGTTCCGCCTGCTTTATTAGCAATAATATTGGCTTTTTCGCACTGTTTTGGAGTCCAACGCACTTGACGATAATTATAGCGTTCACCTTTCCAAATAATGTAACCTAACGCTACTGTACCCTTTTCTGTAGGTATTTCGTAACTTTCCGTTATTTGTGTTTCGTAATTTTCCTTCATCAAAACCCTACTGCGTTGGTTGCCACCTATCAGCTCGTTAGAATTCAAGTCGTGGACTATTCCAGAAATATCCCCCAACTCTTCTAACCATTTTTTCAAATCCACTAATTGCTTTTCTGTAATGCTACGTGGGTTTTTGTAGTAGTTTTTAGGGATTAGCGGAAATACTGGTTTAAGTTCTTCAGCCGTTTCTGATTTTTTATTTTTTTGAGCCATATTATAAAAGTTTTTATGTTATCCACAAAGATAATAATTTAGTTAAATTATTTTTAGTTAAATTTGATAAAATGTTTAATTCTTAAAAATATTTAATCTAATTATCATAAATGGAAGAGAAATTAAAACCCACCGCCAGCAGTACAGACGGTCAAATATGGATTATTGACTTGCGCTCACAACAAAAAATAGCTGTTCAATTCGTGCCAGACGAGTTAAACGTGTCCAGAACAGTAAGCATTGCCAACATCAATAATGTAGGAAAAAACAACGCAGGGCATCATTTTACAGGTGGCTCAAAAGAACTTTCCTTTAAAATTGATATTTTGGCTGATGATGAAGAGGGGAAAACTGCTAAAATGCGGGCTAAATGGCTTGAAAGTCTTACTTATCAGGACGAAGCGACAGGGAAATATCCTAATGTACTTTTAATTTGGGGAACACAGTATAAAAATGCTACGTGGATAGTTTCTAAGATAAGTTTTAAAGAGAAATTGTTTATTCCTGGTAAGAACTTTCTGCCTCAAATGATAGAAGCAAATATTACTTTGCTCCAAGACAACGCAAAAAATGAACTTGTAGAGAACGTGAGAGGTGATTTGGCTTGGTAGGGAATTTTGAAAAATGTTAATTTTTTCTAATTTCTTCCCAATCCTTAAATACAGCGTTTAGCATACGTATAGAATACTGAAAATAATCCATATTTTCGTTGTGTTCTGTTTGGTGAGGACTAAATACAGTTTTTCTGTATTGAATTGTTACTGGGTGAACATAACCAACTTCATTTTCCAGACGTTTTAAAAAAATGCTGTTTTTTATATGTATCTCGGAGCTTTTCAACAGTATCAAAAATGCTTTTGTAAGTCTTCTTTTTGCTTCTTTTGTTTTCATTGTTTTTTTATATGGTTTTTGCTTTCTTTACCATACAAATATACAACTTAAATACTTAAGAACCAAACATTTAGACAAAATAAATGAAATTATTTTTGTCTAAATGTTTGGTTTATTAGCAGCGTATAAGCAAACATATTACAAAATAATTGTAATATAAATTTGTTAAATCAAAATAATTTAGTCTTATTTGCGACTGAATGTTTGTAGATTCCTATCCATAACAAATTTAAAATGAATGAAATTTTAAAATATATTGCAGAAAAAACAGATGGACAAACATTTGCTTCACACCGCTTTTGCTATGATACTGAATTAAAGTTGCCTTCTTTATCTTACGATGATCCTCATAATCAAGATTTTACTATGGATAGTGAGAAGTTTGGGGAAACTGACACCAGCTTGATAAAACCAAAAAACTTATTACACTTAGCAATACAAGTACAAAAAGAAAAACCATTATTTACTTTTTTTTTAGATGGCTCAAGAAAAATATACAAAATAGATGATATTGAGTATCAAAAAAGAATTTTTCCTATTGTTGGGGGGCAAATTGCCGTTGCTTGTTGTGAAAGAGAAAAACCAGATAGTTTTAAAAAGACAATAGTGGAAAGTCACTTAGTAATGTCTCTACCCAGCCTTGCGACTACAGGAGAACATAACAAGGATTTGTTTTTAAATAATTTAGTTGAGAACATAAACAAAACTCCCAAGTTCCAAAAATTAAATATTCAATTCTCGGAAATACTAACTTATGTGTCTGACAAAACTACTGATATAGAGGAGTATTTTAATAGAGGGCAAGCAAAAATTCAAGATAAAATGATTGAATGTGAGAAAAAAGTAGTTCACGACCTTGCTAGTAAAAATCTGCTAAATCAAGATAATTATCTAATAAAAGATGGTTCGCTACAATATGCAAAAAGTAATTATGGTGTTACTGATTTTAAAGAACTGGCTAAAATTGCAAATAATTATCGTAGAGTTATTGGTGTTTCTAAATCTTTTAATCCAGAATTTTCAAAAAATAAAAAAGGACACAGTAATGCGTCTGTAATTGCAAACTTAGGGCTTTATCATAGGACACCAGCCACCAAGTATAAAAGTGATAGAGTAGGAGACGTATTTTTTAGTATTTGGTATGTTCGTATTAGAGAAGCACAATATACCGCCAGCCCTTTTGCAGGTATTTTAAAAATAGAAAAAATACTCAGTACTGAAGAAGAGAGAGAAAATGGGTTAGATAGTAGCGAAATAGACCTTATTACTGCTAACATTATCAATGAAAGAAATCCTGTTTGTTACGGAAAAGACCAACGCTGGGCAAATCATTTATATCCAATTTATTTGGTAGAATCTTACTTAAAAAGCAGGTATCTAAGTGACTTACATTTTATAAATTTATTTTGAAAATTATGACAAAACAAGTAGGAAAAATTATAGCAACAGAAAAAGCCCCATCAACTATTGAATGTTTCTATTTTTGGACACAAAAAAAACTTATTCTTAAACCATTTGACGTGGTTAAAGTTGACCACCTCAAAGATTCCTTCACTTTTGGAGTAATAGAAGAGATTTCACACATTACAGATTCCGCTAGTTCTTTAGCGGGCTTTATTTCCAGTGATTTTGGAGATGTTGATGCTAGTGCTAACACACAGAGAATAGGTATGAATTATGTAAAAGCAAGGGTAGTAGGAAACACAAAAAATATTTATACCCCAGTCTTAGATGGTTATTCTGTTTCGTTAGCTAACGAAACAGACATAAAAAATGCGTTGGGGCTGTCTAATACTAAAAATCCATTACCTTGCGGATACCTTGAAATGTATGATGAAAATCCTATAACAGTACCAGTACATTTCAATTCTCATTTTTTAATAGGACCAGAAGGAGCGCACTTGAATATCTCTGGAATTTCAGGTTTAGCAGCTAAAACTTCTTATGCTATGTTTTTGTTAAAGGCTATTCAAAATGAATATACAAATAATCAGAAAGATGATAGCGTTGCTTTTGTTATTTTAAATGTAAAGGGCAGAGACCTACTGGCTCTGGATGAGGAGAACACCCATTTGACTGAAAATGATAAAGATGTGTACAAAATGCTTGGGATTGAGCCTAAGCCGTTTACGAATGTGAAATACTTTTATCCCTATTCAAAGAATAATGCTACGCCAGTAACTTATGGCAAAGATTTTGAAAATCAGAGGGCTAGTAATAAAGCATTTCAATTCAAATACACGTATGGGGAAGATAAAGAAAAAATTGAAATGCTTTTTGCAAATATTGATGATAACAATGGTACTATGGAATCCATAGTTGCACATATTTCCTCTAACAATGACTTTGCCAGTATTGATAGTTGGAGTGATTTCAAGGAACAATTATCCCAGCACAAGAAAAAAGGAGATACAGGAAAAGACAAAGAAATATCTGTATTAAGTTGGAGAAAATTTAGTCGCCATTTTAATAGAATTTTTGAAAAAAGCACTATTTTCACTGATAATGTGAATGAAAAAAAAGGTGAAGTCCGTTTAGAAGAAGCAATTGCTGATATTAAAAAGAATGAAGTTTTTGTGGTTGATGTAGCAAGATTAGATGACGAAACACAAGGCTTTGTGTTTGGAGATGTGGTAAATGCCATTTATGATTTAAAATTAGGTCAAAATGACAGGGAAGACAAAGACATTCCTTCAAAAATAATCATATTTGTGGATGAATTAAATAAATATGCTTCAAAAGATGTTCCTAAAGGGTCTCCTATTTTGCGTAGAGTGCTGGAAGTAACAGAGCGTGGACGTTCATCTGGGATTATATTATTCGCTGCTGAACAATTCAAGAGTGATATTCACGACAGAGTAAAAGGAAATTGTGCTACACACGCATACGGTAGAACAAATGCAATAGAAATGTCAAAAGGAGATTATCAATATATTCCGCCTGTGTATAAAGGTATGATGACGAGGCTTGAACAAGGTGAATATATCTTGCAAAATCCTATTTTTCGTTCTTTATTAAATATTAAATTTCCAAAACCAATTTATAAACAATTCAAGAATGGATAATCAAACAACTCCTCGCATAGGAAAATTTGTCATAGAGAGCCTTACTACGGGGATGTATGATAACGCTTTGTGTGTTTATAGAGAATATATACAAAACTCTGCAGACTCAATAGATAAAGCTATTTCGTTGGAAATAGTATCTGCCAAAGAAGCAAGTATATACATACAAATAAAATCAGAGGAAAAAACAATTATATTCCATGACAATGCTATGGGAATATCAGAAAATATGGTTATACCTATTTTGCAAAACATAGCCCAATCAGATAAAGAAGTTGGCAAAGATAAGGGATTTAGAGGAATAGGCAGATTAGGAGGATTGGCTTATTGTGAAACACTCTTATTTGAAACTTCACACAAAGGAGAAGCAACTAAATCTATTATGAAATGGAACGCAAAAGAGCTTAAACGAATTGTTAATGATAGGACACAAAAAGAAGAAGTGTCACAAGTTATTAAGAGTGTGACAAAATTTAGTCGTGAAGAAGAAAAAGTAGAAGCACATTATTTTAAAGTAATAATGCAGGGTGTCACTAATGAGGATTTATTAGATGAGAAAAACGTAAAGCAATATTTGGAAATGGTAGCACCTGTTCCGTATAATACATCATTTATCTTTAAAAGTAAGATTTATGAAGAGATAAAAAAAGAAAATTTTATACTTGATGAGTATAAAATTTATATTAATAAGGAGCAAATTTATAAAGGTTATTCTACCTATTTGTATGACGTTACTAAGGGTGGGGAGCGCAAGAAAATAGGAGAAATAAAAGATATTCAGTTCTTTAGAGAACTAGATAGTGAAAATAATTTACTATATTGGGGTTGGCATAGTATCTCAAGTATTCAGAATGAAAGGCTCAACAAACTAAACAAATCTAGAGGATTGCGTTTAAGAAAAGGTAATATTCAAATTGGAAATGAGTTTTGTTTAGAAACATTATTTAGAGATACACGTTTTAACTTTTATGTGTTGGGTGAAGTCCACGCTGTACATAAAAAATTGACACCAAATAGTAGACGAGACAATTTTGAAGATAGTGTAACTTATACTGATTTTAGCAATAAGCTAAAAAATGTTTGTAATAAAATACAAAAAATGTCTAATGACGCTTCAGGTATAAAGTCTGCAACCAGAAAAATAGATGAATTAGAAAAAAGCACTACTGCTTTTCAAAATAAAGAAGTTACAGGTTTTTTAAGCTCAAACGAACGAACCAAACTGGAATTAGAGTTAGAACAAAAAAGAAAAAATGCGGAAAAAGCTGAAAAAGATTTAGCAAAATACAAAGAAAATGCAGAAAAAAATGAAACAACTGTATTAACAAGAGTTTTTGATGAAATAACAAAGGAGGAGATAAAAAAAGTCGCAAACATTGAAAAGCCTAAAACTGAAAACAAAGTGGCTATAAAGTATATAACAGATGATTTTTCCAAATTAAACAAAAGTGATAGAAAATTGATTGGAAGAGTAATTGAAGTCATAGGAAAAGTATTACCCAAAGACCTTACCGAAAATCTTGTACAAAAAATAAAAGAAGAATTTGAATGAGAAATATCTTGCTAATTAGACAAAATAAATGAAATTATTTTTGTCTAATTATTTGGTTAAACCTACCAATAATAAACAATGCAACTTATTTTGCAATATGGGTGACATTTATAGTCTGTTTATGGTTTGGTCAGGTACGTATTGGTCAATATTTTTGGAATAAGAATTATTATTGTCAGTTATTTGTAAGTA
>JAYVGJ010000539.1:0-3345 GCA_043772375.1 Raineyaceae bacterium
AGCATTGATGGCAAAACGCAAGCACTTGCTATCACAAAACCTGCTAATGCTACTGGAAATGCAGAAAATAATAGTAGTGATGCAAATACTGACAAACCAAAAAATGATAATACTTTGTATTTTATTATTGGTGGTGTGGTGCTTTTAGCTGGGCTGGGTTTTTTCTTTTATCAGAAAAATCAAAAAGAAAAAATAGCACAAGATGCTAAAAATCAAGAAGATATGAAACTTCAACAAGAAAAAATGGAGCAAGAAAAACAAAAGCTAGAACAAGAAAAACAACAAATACAGCAACAACTGCAAATGCAACAACAAGAACAACAGAAATTACAACAACAAATAGACCAAAATAACCTTCCAAAAGAAGCTATAAAATTTGACCCAAAGAAAACCTTTATTGGCACAGGAGGCGGTACACCTACTATTTCTGTGGCTGGGCAAGGTTTTAGTCAAAATTTTATGTTGCATAAAACAAAAATGACTGCAGGGCGCAAAGAAGGCAATGATATTATTATTCCTATTGCGACTGTTTCTAGCAATCACGCTATTTTTAGCAATGAAAACGGAAATTGGTACGTTACCGACAACGCCAGCACCAACGGAATCATTGTCAATGGCAACAAAATACAAAAACAAATGCTCAAACAAGGCGACAAAATACAGCTTGGCGGTGCGCTAATCACTTTTAATCTGTAGCCCTAACAAAATACAATTTTTGCCTTCTTGTGTAATATTTTACTAATCATTATCAAAAAACGTGAACCTCAACGAAATAAAAGAATTTTCAAATATAGAATTGCTGGCACGCCAAATGGTGGAAGGTTTTATTACGGGCTTGCACCGCTCACCTTTTCACGGCTTTTCTGTGGAGTTTGCAGAACACCGTTTGTATAATTCTGGGGAAAGTACACGCCATATTGATTGGAAAGTTTTTGCAAAAACTGATAAATTATTTGTCAAAAGATATGAAGAAGAAACCAATTTGCGTTGTCAAATTGTCTTAGATGTTTCATCTTCAATGTATTATCCAAAAGAAACTAACGGCAAACTCAAATTTAGCATTATGGCAGCGGCTGCGCTGACTTATTTGCTTCAAAAACAACGTGATGCCATTAGTTTGTGTGCTTTTGATAGCGAAATCTTGGAGCATACACCTTTCAAATCAACATCAATACATACTAATAAAATGTTTGTTTTATTAGAAAATCTACTCAACCGTACAGAAAATAATCTTAAAAAAACCGCTATTACAGACGTTTTGCACGAGATTGCAGAGAAAATACATAGGCGTTCTTTGGTGGTTATTTTTAGTGATATGTTTGAGAATTTGGAAGATACAGAAAAACTTTTTTCTGCCCTCCAACACCTCAAACACAACCGCCACGAAATACTGCTTTTCCACGTAATGGACAAGAAAACAGAGCAAGATTTTGATTTTCTGGAACGTCCTTATGAATTTATTGACTTGGAAAGCGGAGAAAGAGTGAAATTGCAACCCTCGCAAGTACGTGAGAGTTATCAGGCGCACATAGAGGAGTTTAGCAAAAATCTCAAACTCAAATGTGGTCAATACAAAATTGATTTTATTGAGGCTGATATTGCAGCCTCTTTTGACCACGTTTTAAACGCTTATTTGATTAAAAGAACAAAAATGAGGTAGGGGAGTTCTGAATAAAATAATTACATTGTGAATTGGTTGTATTAAAGTCCCAGCGGGACGGCATATTTATAGAAAAACAAAAACCACGAAAAAATGTATTCAGCCCCAGCGAGGCGGTATATTCATTATCCACTATAAATATTTCGCCCCGCTGGGACTGAATACAAAATAACAATTTAAGAAAACAAGATTTTCGTATAAATCTTAGTAGAACCAAAATACAAATACATTTTATCAATGTCGTTATCTAATTATCTTCTGCCATTCTGACTATTTTTGGTGTGAATTTCGCTAAAATTTCTACTAAATCTGTTTGTGCTTTCATTACTGTTTCAATGTCTTTGTAAACCATTGGAGCTTCATCAATACCGCCACCAATAAGGGTGACACCTTCATTTGAGAGTTTTTTCTTCAGTTCTGACATTGTAAAAGTCTGTAATGCTTTGCTCCTTGACATTGCACGTCCGGCACCGTGAGAAGCAGAATTAAGCCCTAAAACTGCGCCTTTTCCACGTACCACAAAGCCAGTATCTGTCATTGAGGCAGGAATAATACCTAAAACACCTTTTGCAGCAGGTGTAGCCCCTTTTCTGTGTACAATAGCTTCACTTCCATCAGCCAAAAACTCTTTCCAAGCAAAATTATGGTGATTTTCTATGTTTAGAATAGGTTTTTTGCCTAATGTTTTTGCCATTTTTCTGTGGATTTGTTCGTGATTTGCCTTTGCGTATTCTCCTGCAAGGTTCATAGACAAAAAATATTCACTTCCAGCTTCTGACGACATATCTAGCCACGCCAAATGTTGTGCCTCACGGGGCAAACCTGTTGTTTGGGTAGCAATTTTGGAATAATATTCAGCAATATTTGCCCCAAAACCACGAGAACCAGAATGGCTTAAAAGTGCCAAATAATTGCCTATTGGCAAATTTCCCAAATCTTCTGTTACTTCCAAAATCTCCAAAATACCCCATTCTACAAAATGATTGCCCGTACCAGACGAACCAATTTGCGTTTGTGCTTTGATGCGCAAACTACGAATAAATCCTGTAGCGTTCCAATCTTTATTTTCCCAAACTTCGTCTTCCAACGTAACAGAAACCTTGCCTTCCAGCCCAAAGTGTGTATTTTCTTGTAGATATTTCTTAAACTCGGGCTTTCTTTGTGTCATAAAATCAGCTGAAATATCCCATACAGAAAGGCTCATACGACAAGCAATATCCACACCCACCGCATACGGAATAATAGCGTTTGGACTTGTCGCAAGTACGCCACCAATAGGCAATCCATAGCCTACATGTGCATCAGGCATAAGTGCGCCTGCAAGTGCTACAGGCAGTTTCATCACCGTTTCCATTTGTCTAAGCGTGTTTGCATCAATATTTTCTGCACCAAAAACGGCAAAATCTAGGGGTTTTTCTCTAAGATTAAAGTTGCGTATTTGCGCCTCATTTCCTTCTAATTTTGGTTGATTTTCTTGACAAATAGCCGCAATTTTGCCAAAAATGACATCATCAAGATAGTTTTCTGGATCTTGTGAAAGGTTTTTAAAGATTTCTAAAAGTTTGTCTTTTGAATATTGTTTTGATTGGATAAGTTTTTTACCCAATTTTCCTGCGTTTTCTTGTAAATCTTTGTCGTAGAAAAATATCTTTAATTCGTTGTTATTTAGGCGTTTGCTCATAAAT
>JAYVGJ010000540.1:0-10597 GCA_043772375.1 Raineyaceae bacterium
CCAGCGGACTGGCATATTTATAGAAAAATCTGCAAAAAATGTATTTAGTTCCAGCGGAACTAATACAAAATTTATTTTCCGAAATTCTTCCCGTTTGCAATATACTTTTTGTATTTAACTCACAATTCACAACTAAAAACTCACAACTACTAAACCGTAATTCCTATTACCAAAACGTCATCTGTTTGTTTGGTAGTACCTTTCCAATCTTCAAAAGCTTTGTCTAATGCTTGTTTTTGTTGCTCCATTGGCATAATAGCAGTTTCTGTGAGCAGTTGGCGGAAACGTGAGGAAAGGAATTTACTATCTCTATCTCCCCCAAATTGGTCGTGAAAACCATCTGAAAAAATGTATAATTTGTCGCCTTTTTGTGCATCTATTTCGTGTTGTTCAAAAAATTTATCATTATATTGATTGCTTCCAACAGGGAATTTTGAGCCTCTTACAGATGTATTAAAGTTATTAGAAACAATATAAAGAGAGTTTTTAGCGGCACTAAACAAAATTTTATCATCTATAAAAACAAGTACACAAACGTCCATTCCATCATTTATGGCATCATCTTTGGTGTTTTTGTTAAGATTATCAATAATTCTACTGTCCAATTCGTGCAGGATAAGATTTGCGTCATATACTTTTGAATAAACCACAATTTCATCTAGGAAAGTATGCCCCAAAATGGTCATTAGTGCCGCAGGGACACCGTGACCTGTGCAATCTGCGCCCACAACCACACGTACATTATCTCTTTTATTTTCGTAAAACCAATAAAAATCACCACTCAAAATATCTTTTGGCTTAAAAAGCACCATAGCATCAGAAAAATAATCTTTAATCACGTCCATATCACCCAAAACGGCATTTTGAATTTTCTTTGCATACACAATACTACTCGTAATTTTTGCGTTTTTGTCTTCTACAAGCACTTTTTGCTGTTCAATTTCAATATTGGCAAGTTGGAGCGCAAGACGTGCTTTTATCTCTTTTAGGGTTAGGTCGTAGCGAAATTTGATGAGCATTATCATCAAAAAACCAACTATCATCAACAAAAAACCGCCTTCTTCCAAAAATAATTTTTTATCTAATCTTGTATTAGCAAAAAGAAAAATAAGGCTCACAACAAAAGAAAGCCCAATAACGAACACAGAATACACCCAACGCCACAACACAAACATTGATGCTGCCACAAATAATGCCATATAATTAAGGCTATGTCCAACAATATCTTTGTTTTCTATGAGGAAAAAAGTATAAGCATTTTGAACTGAAATCAGCGTAAAAGGCACAAAAATAACTATAAAAGAAGGGAATTTGTACTTTTTTTCTCCAAAAATCATACAAAGAGAAACCACTGCAACAAATAATCTGATGCAAAGTATTTGCAAAAAGTGTTCTGGAATATTGAGGTAGTCTGTTATGGCAAAAAGTGGGTCAGCAATAGTGGCTATCCACGCTCCTGCAATATGGTATTTTTTTGATGTTTCTTCTAATTCTAGTTGAACTTCTTTGTCAGAGATATGAGCGAGCATATATTTTTGTTTATTTTGGTGATATTTCTTATAATTGTTATTTTTAACAAAATTACGAATAAAGGCTAAAATAGCAAATAAAAATTTTGAGTTGTGAATTATGAGTTAAATACAAATTAGACAAAACGCAAAAAGAGAACTCATTACGAGTTCTCTCCGTTGTAACAATTTCTTGTGTAATTTGTTTGTTTTAGGTATGAATAATTTGTATTTAACTCACATTCACAACTGAAAACCCACAACTCAAAAATTATTTTCTCAAACCAAGTTTCTCAAGGATTGCTCTGTATCTCACTACATCAACAATTTGCAAGTGATGTAACAATCTTTTTCTTTTACCTACCAATTTAAGCAAGCCCAAACGAGTAGAATAATCTTTTTTATTCACTTTCAAATGTTCTGTTAGGTGCGTGATGCGTGCCGTAAAAAGGGCAATTTGACCTTCTGCAGAACCTGTATCTGCGCTAGACTTACCAAAGTCTGCAAAAATTTTCTCTTTGTCTTCTTTCTTTAAAATCATTGTAATGAGGGTTTTATAATATTTTTTTTAGTTAATTGACGAACAACGTCTAAAAATAACATCTAAAAGTAGCGTTGGTTTGTAGCATTAGCTTTCATACAACACCGTTTTTAAATTATTTTATTATTTTGTTTCATTCAGGGTTGCAAATGTACGGATTTCTTTTGGAATAAAAAAAGTTTTTTTGTAGAATTGTTTTAGTTGCTACTGAATTTATCAAACCACGCAATAATAAGGTTGTGAAAAGGATTGTTTGGGTCAATAAGTTGCATTATTTCGTTTAGTCTATTCATATCTATAGATTGTAGCAAATATGCATCTTTGCTACAAAAATCCTTAAACAGTGCTTTCAACTTGTCAAAAAGCAGGTTTTTACTACTGTCATATATTTTGAATTGTCCAAACTTTTCGTGTAGTACTTTTCCAGTTTCACAATCTGTAATCAGTCCTAAAAAATTTATCTCATCTTGATATTCTTTGATTTTTTCTGCTTGTTTTTGATGTTGCAAATGTTCAATTATCTCGTTTGCTTCATTATAATTATCAGAAAGCATTAAAATTATAAGTTGGTTATATTCCAAACGTAGCGCAAAATTATTAGCTTTTTTGGCATCAAAAAAATATTTTTCTGTTATTTGGTTTGTTTGTTTGTCATAAATTCCAAAATATTCAATAGGTAATTCTTTTTGTATTTTTTCACCAAAACAAACCAAAATAAAGCTAAAAAGTGCTTTTGTATAAGTATTAGGCTCATTTATTACGAATTGTGCCAACTCGGAACAATCAAATACTACTTCACTTGTATTAGTGCGTGGGTTATTGTTGAAATGATTATAAACTTGTTCTATTCTTAATATTATCAGCATAACATCATCTAAACGAGTTTGAAAAAAATTATCCAAATGCCCAGATTGTAGAGAAACTACTTTTTTTGCAAAATGTTCATTTTCAGATATTTGTATAGCTTTTTTAAAATATAGATTTGCTAAATCATATTCTTTTACGTCTGTGGCTATTTTTGATAATAATTTGAAAACATAAATTTTTGATGTATTGAGAGATGAAAACTGTTCAAAAAGTTCTTTTCTACCATTATCACTACTATAATTTGGGTCATTCATTGTTTCCAAAGTAGCAATAAAATCATTTATTTCTAGTATAAGTTTTTCAGATGAACCCTCTGGAATAGGTTTTTGATATGCTAATTTATAGTTTATTTCTGTTTTTAGGCAATAAAAACGGTTTATCAAATAAAATTCTTTTCTAAGCCTAAAAATAGTATCACTTGCAAATTTTTTTTTATGGTCTTCTATTATTTTGTGAGCCTCTTGCAAATGCACATGGGCTTGTGAGTAAAGTTCCAAATCATATAAAGCATCAGTTTCATTTAGTATTTTTTCAATAGTTTCCCATTTTTCACTATTTTTCCTTAGGTTTTTGCCAATAAATGTTACCAAATTCTTATATAAATCTTTTTGAAGTTTAGTAAAATCTTTATCAGTTTTCTCTAATGTTTTCTTTGCCTTACTATCATTAAAATTATTTTCATATTCAATATAAATAGCAAATAATTTACCATAACCAAAAGATTTAGCTTGTTCTTGAAAAGCTATTTTCTGTTTTTTATCTAATTTTTTAACTATTGAAAGTATGTTTTCAGTTTGTGTTTTGCCTGTTTTTGTTATATTCATTTTGTCGCTTTGAATTATGTTTATAGCTTTTTAAATAGATTTTTTTAGAAAAAAATAAAAATAAAATTTGTCGTTTTGAAATAAAATTATACCTTTGGCTAAGGAAAGGAAACTCAGTTAAATAAGCGTATTTTTTCAAATTTATAAATTTAAGCTCATTTTGTCGTTTTGGATAAGATTAAATAGCCTTAATTCACGCAATTTAGCTTTTAAAAGATAAAAATAAAATAAAAATTTACATTTTTTGAGATTTTTGAAAGAGGACTATTCCTTTGACTAAAAAATAAAAACAGTAATATTTGCAACCAGCAAGAGGGAAACTTTTGCAGCGCAGGAAGGCATTTTCCTAATTTAAACCCAGTACAACAATGAACAAAGAGAAAAACCACAACGCTGACATTTCCAATGGAAACAAAGGCACAAAGGGAACAAACGTCACCCACGACAAAAATCAAGGTGATAGGGGAAAACAACTTAATCCAAATCAAACACCCAACACAAAAAAATAACTTTGTGTAGTAACTAATCTTTCCAAAAGTTTTCCAACTTTTGGAAAGTTTTATCTCAAAAACTCAAATTTAAAACAAGTAAAATTATGCTCAATCAATTAGAACTGCATCTCGGAAAAAATGCAACAGAAATCAGTATCTCTAACCCAATTGGTGCAATAGACATCACTTGGAAGTATGCCACAGAAGGACTAGGCGGACACTTATTTTTTTTATTGGAAGATTTAAAAGGCATTATAACGGACAAATTTGGTGATAATCTCCAATATCCACATTTTGGAACTCGTTTACTGCATCTCAATTTCTCCAACTATCATATTGTTTTGAAATATGGTAAACCAGATTTTGACAAATTTGAAGAACATAAAGCAATAGTGCTAAAAGCATTCAAAAACAGGAATTTGTCAAGATGAGTCAACCAACTTTTAGAGAAAATTCTCAAAAAAGCTACTCAAAATAAACAATATGCCGTTTTTTTGGATATAAAACCAGAAGAAATGGAGTACAAACAAAACGGGAACATTTCTTAAACCAAAAAAGCTACCCAATTTGGATAGCTTTTTTTTAGTTTAAAATATTTTTGTTGTATATTTGCAAAAAATATAACACAATGCAAAACAACATAAAAACCGCTATTATTGTGGCTGTAAGTGAAAATAATGTCATTGGAAAAGAACAAAATTTGCCTTGGCGACTTTCTGATGATTTGAAAAATTTTAAGGAAAAAACCCTGCATCACGCTATTATTATGGGGCGCAAAACCTTTCAAACTTTTCCAAAACCACTTCCAAAAAGACAACATATTATTATTTCTAGGAATAATTTAGCAGATTTTGGAGAAATAGAAAATTGTCAGTTTACAAATTCTTTGGAAAATGCTATTTCCTTAGGCAAAGAATATGCCCAAAATAATGCTCAAAATGAGGTTTTTGTTATTGGTGGAGGAGAAATTTATAAGCAAAGTTTAGCAGAAAACTTAATAGATGTTATTTATCTCACACGTGTACACATATATACGCAAGGCGACACTTTTTTTCCTGAAATAATTGCTTCAAAATATACAGAAACAAGCAAAATTTCATTTTTGAAGAGCGAAAAAAATGAGTTTGATTTTGATATAGTTGTTTTGGAGAAAATTAAATGAAAGTTAAGAAAAAATAATATTGATATTTTATAACGAAAATGCTTTTTTTGCGTTATAATTAGATAACAACATTGATAAATTGTATTCACATCAGCAGTTGCTATTTCATAATTCACAATTCACAATTATCTATGCGCTTTATTCTCTGCCTTACTTTGTTTTTCATTTCTCTAAATGCTTTTTCACAACAGAAATTTACCATAAGTGGCTATATCAAAGATGCCAGCAATGGAGAAGATTTGCAAGGCGCAACTGCACAAGATGAAAACACGAAAGTAGGCGTTGTAAGCAATAATTATGGTTATTATGCGCTTTCTCTGCCTGCGGGAAACGTCAAAATAACGTATTCTTTTGTTGGTTTCAAATCAATCACAAAAGAAATAAATCTTACCCAAAATACAGTCTTAGATATTCAGCTTTCTGATGAAGAACTGGAAGCGGCAGAAGTTGTGGCAGATAAGTTCAAACAAGAGCTTGAAAATACCCAAATGAGTACCGTAACGCTTAGCGCAAAGGAAATTAAAACTGTTCCTGTGATTTTTGGAGAGGTGGATTTGATTAAGATTCTGCAACTAAAACCTGGTGTAAAGTCGGGCAGTGAAGGCTCATCAGGCTTGTATGTGCGTGGTGGTGGCGCAGACCAAAATCTTGTGCTTTTAGATGAAGCAGTCGTTTATAATGCCTCGCATTTGTTTGGGTTTTTTAGTATTTTCAATGCTGATGCAGTTAAAAATGTTGATTTATATAAAGGTGATTTTCCTGCACAATATGGTGGCAGATTGTCGTCTGTGCTTGATGTAAAACTCAAAGAAGGCAACAACAAAAAACTCTCTGTTTCTGGCGGAATTGGGCTTATTTCCTCCCGCATAACCGTAGAAGCACCTATCCAAAAAGATAAATCTTCTTTTATTTTCTCTGCACGCCGTACTTATTTTGATATTTTTACTCGCCAAATCAATAAAAGAAATGAAGGAAAACCTAAGGTAAACCCTATTCCTGACTATTATTTTTATGATATGAACCTCAAAATGAATTTTGTGGTAGGCAAACGTGATAGAATTTTTATAAGTGGTTATTTTGGACGAGATGTTTTTATTTTTTCTAATAGAACCTTCAAATTTGATTTTGATTGGGGTAATACAACTGGCACTTTCCGCTGGAATAGGACAATCAGCCCAAAACTTTTTATGAATGTTTCTTTGGTTTACTCTGATTACAAATACAAAATCAATAATTCTTTTGGTCAATTTAATTTTTCTATTGGTTCAGGCGTGAAAGATTATAACGCAAAAGTTGATTTTGATTATGCCATCAACAACAAAAATAACCTGCGTTTTGGCGTACAAGCTACACAGCATTTATTTGAAATTGGGCGTACAAGTTTTACAAGTAATGATGGCAAAATTGATTTTCAGGCAGGAAAAGGGCTTGATGCCACAGAATATGGGGTTTATGTCAATGACGAATACGACATCAATGCACAATGGAAACTAAATGCAGGCTTGCGCTTGTCGGGGTTTAATCAAAATGGCAAATGGTATGGCGGGCTTGAGCCACGCATTGCGGCACGCTACAAAGTCAATGAAAAAATTTCGCTCAAAGCAAGTGCCTCTCAAATGTATCAATATCTTAATCTTGTTTCTAATTCTGGGGCAAGTTTGCCTACTGATATTTGGTATCCAACGACAGGGAACTTTAAGCCACAAATGTCGCAACAAGTGGCTGCTGGGGCAAGTTTTCTGTTGGGGAAAGAAGGAAAATATTTGCTTTCAAACGAAATTTATTACAAAAAACTAGCCAATCAGGTTGATTTAAAAGATGGCGCACAACTTTTTGCCAATGATAATCTAGAAAAAGAATTTGTTTTTGGGCGTGGTTGGGGTTATGGAAATGAAATTTATTTAGAAAAAAAGTCAGGAAAACTAACTGGTTGGATTGGTTACACTATTTCTTGGACAAAACGCCAATTTGCAGACAGTAGCAACGGAAACGGTCCTATCAATGGAGGAAAAACATTTTATCCTAAATATGATAGTCGCCACGACCTCTCAATAGTTGCCGCTTACGCCATTAACGACAAATGGACGTTTTCTGCTAATTTCGTCTATCGTACAGGAAATGCCACTTCAATTCCTACGGATTTGTTTGTGTTACAAGACGTTACGGGAGCAGGTTTTGTGGCTGGTGGTGTGCAGGAAAGAAGCAATTTTCGCCTTCCTGCTTATCACAGAGCAGATTTAAACATCATCAGAAAAAGAAAACACAGATGGGGTGAGTCTGATTGGACTTTTAGCATTTACAATGTTTATAATAGAAGAAATGCCTATTTTGTCTATATTGAAACAGTTACGCAAAATGATAATGGCGTTCCTTTGCCTCCTACTGCACTTAGGCGTGTAGCCAAACAAGTAGCACTATTTCCTATTATTCCTTCTATAACTTATAATTTTAAATTTTAGAGAAACTGTTTTAGAAAAATATCAAAAAATATTATTTTCAAAAATGAAAAATATAACAAAAATTCTTAGCATTTTAATATCATTTTCCTTAGCTTCTTGCAATTTGGAACAAGCTATTGACATAGACCTTCCCAGAGGCAAAGACCAACTCGTGGTAGAATGTTATTTGGAACATGGGAAACCTTATCAATTACTTCTTACAGAAACTGTGCCTTATCTTTCTCCGCCAAATGGTACAACATTTGGGTTGCCAGATGTGTTAGATGCAACTGTTTCTATCACGCACAATAACCAAGTAATTACGCTAATTTATAAGCCAAATGTAGATATTTCTAATAATAAAATATTTAATTACACTTCTACACAACTCGTAGATAGCACCATAAAAGGAGAGTATTCTCTTTTTGTGAGAGATACAAAAGGGCGTGAAATCACTGCAAAAACACGCTTTTTGCCAAAACTCGCTATCAACGAAATATCTTGGGAATTTCAAAATGACCCATTATTGGAAGATACCGCAAGAAAAGCACTTGTTTTGGTACGCCACAATAAATTTAGCTCTACACAACGCCAGAGAATACAAATTGGAAAAGTCAATAACAAAGACACACTAAAACTAAAAACGGAAACGGATTTTACTTATGAAGGAATTTTCAGCACAAATAATGTAGTTACGGTTGGTACGAGATATGCTTTTAAGAAAAAAGATACTATTTTTGTGCGTCTTTTCAATATAGAACAACAATATTATGCTTATAAAAGAAGTGTAGATGCTTCGCAAGGTGCAAACGGAAACCCTTTTGCGCAGCCAGTTTCTATTACATCAGGTGTGCAGGGCGGAATAGGTGTGTTTACAGCACTTGTGTATGACAAAAGAAAGGTGATTATTGAGTAGCGTAAAAATAATTGAAAAATAATTGTGAGAATGTTTGGAGGTAATGTTTCTTTTCTGTATGTTTGTCAAAAGAAGAACAAAAAAATAAATATATGAAATATAATGCGCTCAAAATAAAAAGCTGGTGTGATGAAAACATCAGTGCAGCCTCTTGGCAAAGAGTAGCTATGAAAAACCTCAACTTTTTTAAGGAGAAAGGCTTTTCTATTACCGAAATAAATAGTCCAAATGAAAACACTTTTTTAGATGAAGAGAGTTTTGAGTTGGTTTGTACCTCCATTGCGGCAATGTATGAGATTGAACTTCCTTATGGAGAGGTTGTTTACAAATAAATTAGTATAAACAATCAAAATCAAAAAAAATGCAAGCACTTATTATAAAACAATGGTGTGAAGAGAATATTACGCCTGTGGCGTGGCAGAGAATTACAATGAAAATATTTTCCCACTTCCGTGAAAAAGGCTTAAGCCTTACAGATTTGGAAAACCCAAACGCAAGTATTGTGCTCGCTAGTGACAGTGTTGCACTTATCAAACAAACTATTTCTGAAATGTACCAAATAGATGTACCTGCTTTGGTTTAGTTTTTATGCAAAAATGTCAAAATCCCAAAAAAGAGAGAAAATAAATATTTATTTTCTCTCTTTTTTATTTTGAAAACAAATTTTTTGTTCTTACACCAGCTAAAATACCACTAAAAAGCGTAGATTTTGGCACATCAACCATATCTGCAATTTTATCACCTAACAAAAACCGCATTTGCGCAATAGCCGTTTTGTTATAAAAACTGCTTACACTTTCCTCAAAAACCGCAAGCAATGCTTTGGTAAGTATCTTTCCTTCCTCACTTGGCGCAAACTGTCTTTCTGAAATAAGTTTATCCAACCAAAAAGATTCTTTCATAGTATCAGGCAAAAACTGCTCTTCAACACCCAAAAAGTATCCAATTACGTTCCAAAGGTGTAAATAAGTTTCTGCCTCTTCATCAGTAAAAGGAATATTCATTTTTTTCAGTCCTTGTAAAATAATATAAGAAAACGACAAATTAGTGCCTGCCATATCTTCTTGGTTGATGGGTTCTCCCCATTCTGGAGCGTTCCAAACCGTTTTATTCACCACAAAATGACGAATAGAAGCGTGCAAAAGCCTTGTTTTAAGACACAAAAATGCTCCTTTTGAGATATTTTTATTCTCTGAAGTATTGCCTAAAATATTTTCTAAAAAAACGTCTTTTGAAGTAATATTGATAAGAAAATTAGCGGTTTCTTCTAAGCGTTTTTTGGCATCTGTTTGTAATCTTTTGGAGAGAAAAAGCACTTTTACACCATTTTTGGCGGCATAACAATATGGTAATGAGTAAGTTCCAAGCGTAAACAAAATATTTTCTTTGTTCTTCTGAAAAAACAAACTTGCTTTTTTCATTTTCTCCAAATCTGCCCAAACTGGCAAAGTGCTATTCTCAATAAAAAAATAGCTAATATTTTGATAATCAGTAGGAATATTGGTTTTTTCTGTGGTGAGCCATTGCAACCATTCGTAAGTTTGCGCAGGTGCAAGTGTGGCAAAAAGCGTTTTTATGGCATTGTCTGCTGGCGTGTCTGTGCGTGTGCGTGCTTGCGTAAGCTGATTATCTTGGAATTTTTTCATAAGGAGGAAGTGAAAACAACTAAAAACAATGTTTTCTAAATAAAAACGTATTGTAAAAGAAATTGTTTTTATATTTGTAAAAACGAGTGTACGGCAACAAATAAAATTATTGTTACTGTAAATTATTCGTTGCAGTTTTTGGGGGAAACGTTTGGTGGGGACACCAAACGTGGGTTATAACATTGTTTGGTGTCCCCACCAAAC